>JADLFU010000175.1 GCA_020849655.1 Polyangiaceae bacterium
CGCATTCCTCCCTGAGCTTGTCGCTATCGTGCACGACCGGCACTCCTGTGTTGCGCGATCTCCTACGCGGCCGGACCGTCGAGCGCGGCAGAAAGCGCGTCGGCCCAGCGGGCCTCCGCCTCGCTGACCCGGCAGTCGACGACCGCCTGTCCCGCGACGGCAATCCGGATGGCGTCGCCGCCCGTCCGGCCGATCCGGCGGGCGGGCACGCCGGCGGTGGCGGCCCGTGCCAGCACCGCTTCTCCATTCTCCGGTACCACGCTCACGACCGCCCGCGACGCCGACTCTCCGAAGAGCGTCGCGGCGACGAGGTCGACGTCACCATCCGAAGCGGCCGGAACGAGGTCGACCTCGGCGCCGATGCCGCGGGTGTCGAAGCAGCACTCAGCAAGGGCCACGGCGAGGCCTCCCTCCGAGGGGTCGTGGGCCGAACCGATCAGCCCCGCCGCCGCGAGATCGACGAGCAGCGCCTGCAGCGCGCGCTCGCGAGCCAGGTCGAGCACCGGCGGCCGGCCGCGCAGCAGCCCGCACACGGTCTCGAGGTACTCGCTGCCACCCAGTTCCCCGGCATTGTCGCCGAGCAGCACGATGTCGAGGCCCGCCGCGGGGAATACGCGTCCGCACGCCCGGGCGGCGTCTTCGATCACGCCGACAACTCCCAGCACGGGCGTCGGGAGGATCGCACGTCCTTCCGTCTCGTTGTACAGACTCACGTTCCCGCCGGTGATCGGGACGCCCAGCGCGCGGCAGGCCTCGCCGATGCCGGCAATCGCTTCGACCAGCTGCCACATGATCTCGGGGCGCTCCGGATTGCCGAAGTTCAGGCAGTTGGTGGCGCCGATGGGCTGCCCGCCGGCACAGGCCACATTGCGTGCGGCTTCCGCGACGGCGAGCTTCGCTCCCTGCCGCGGATCGAGCTGGCAAAATCGCCCGTTGCCGTCCACCGACATCGCCAGCGCCCGGCTGGTGCCCTTGAGCCGGATCACACCCGCGCCCTGGCCGGTGCGGACGATCGTGTTGGTCCGCACCATGTGGTCGTACTGGCGGTAGATCCACCGCTTGCTCGCCACGGTCGGCGAGGCGAGCAGCTGCAGCAGCGCATCCTGGGGCCGAGGGAGGTCCGTGCGGGCCGAGGCCGGGATCCGGAGCAGATCGGCGCGGCCGGCAGGCTCGGCCACCGGACGCGTGTAGAGGGGCGCCTCGTCGGTCAGGGCCCGGTTGGGCACCTCGACGACGACCTGACCGTGCTCGCGCACTGTGAGCCGGTCATCGGCCATCACCTCGCCGATCCTGACGGCGTGCAGATCCCACTTCTCGAAAATGCGCTCGACCTCGGCCTCGTGGCCGCGTTTGACGATGAGCAGCATCCGTTCCTGCGACTCGGACAGCATGATCTCGTAGGGCGTCATGCCGTTTTCACGCTGCGGCACGTGCGCCACGTCGATCTCGATGCCCACGCCGCCGCGCGATCCGGTTTCTGACGTGGCGCACGTCAGCCCGGCGGCACCCATGTCCTGGACGCCGACGCAGGCGTCGGTCTTCATCACTTCCAGGCAGGCTTCGAGGAGCAGCTTCTCCATGAAGGGATCGCCGACCTGGACGGCGGGCCGCTTCTCCTCGCTCTTCTCATCGAACTCGGCCGAGGCCATCGTTGCCCCGTGAATGCCGTCGCGTCCCGTCTTCGCGCCGACGTAGTACACGGGATTGCCGACGCCGCTCGCCTGCCCCTTGACGATGGCGTCGTGGCGGGCAATGCCGAGGCAGAAGACGTTGACCAGCGGGTTACCCGCATAGCGTTCATGGAAGGCGACTTCCCCGCCAATCGTCGGTATGCCCATGCTGTTGCCGTAGCCGCCGATGCCGGCCACGACGCCGCGCAGCAGCTCCGGCGTGCGGGGGTGATCGGGGCGCCCGAAGCGCAGGCTGTCGAGCAGCGCGATCGGGCGCGCGCCCATCGTGAAGACGTCGCGCAGGATGCCGCCGACGCCCGTCGCCGCGCCCTGGTGGGGCTCGATGAACGACGGGTGGTTGTGCGACTCCATCTTGAACACGGCGCAGAACCCGTCGCCGATGTCGACCGCGCCCGCGTTCTCGCCGGGGCCCTGCACGACCCCGGGGCCCGTCGTCGGCAGGCGCGCGAGGTGGAGGCGCGAGCTCTTGTACGAGCAGTGCTCGCTCCACATCACGCTGAACACGCCGAGCTCGGCGTACGTCGGCGCGCGCCCGAGCACCCGGAGCGCCGTCTCCTGCTCGCTCGGGCTGATCTTGTGCTGCCGCCACACGGCGGGGGTGAGCTCGGGGTCTCCGGGAAACGGGCGCGGCGCGGTCCTCGACATCGCGCGCGCGGCTCTGCACGGGGCGGCCGCGCGCGGCAAGGAGTTCGGCGGGCGTCAGAACGGGCACTGGCTGCCGGACGGGGCGCACTCGGTCGCGCAGCAGACCGCCTTGACTCCCAGGCAGGTGCCGCACGGGATCATCCCCCCGCAGCCGTCCGGCACGTTGCCGCAGATGATCGTGTCCCCCTCGAGGGTCTTGCACGCGTCCGCCTTCGCCTTCGGGACGCACCCGCAGACGCCGCCGTGGCAGACCTCCCCCATGCCGCAGCCCTGCCCTTCGTTGTCAGGGGCGAAGGCGGGGCCCGGCGCACAGACGGGCCTGGTGCACGGGTCGCCGTCTTCGAAGGGCACGTCCGTCAGGTCCGGCAGCTCGCCGCCGGCGCCGTCGCACTTGCCTGATAGACAGTCGCCGACGAGGCTCTTCACCGTGTCCCCGGCGGGGCGCGGCACGACGTTGCACTTTCCTGACACGCAGGCGCGCGCCTGACACGGAGACTTCGGCACCGGACAGTCGGTGTCCGCCCGGCACGCGGCGCACACGCCCGCGCCCACGCAGTAGGGCGTCGCCGCCCCGCAGGACTGCGCGAACACGGACTGGCCGTTCGAAGAGCAGGTGCCCGCGGTGTTCGCGTCGACGCAGAGCTGCGTGCCCGCGAGGCATTTGTCACACTGTCCGCCGGCGGCGTCGCAGTAGCCGCCCGAGCACCCGCTGACGAGGTTGTAGCTGGTCCCGTCCGCCTTGCACAGCAGCAGCAGCTCGCCGTTGCAGTAGTACGTGCCCGGCGCGCAGATCTCCGAGGTGCAGGCGCCCGAGGCATCGTTGCACTGCTCGGGCGACGCGCACGTCTGCAGGGGCGTGAACTCGAGCTTCGTCGGGTCGCACTTCGAGAGCACGGCGCCGTCGCACGAGAACGTGCCAGGCTCACACTTGGCGCACGACGAACCCTTGCCGAGCGCGCAGAGCGCGGGGCTGCCGCAGACCTCTCTCGTGGAGGTCACGAGGTCGGGGCCGCACGTCACGCGCTCGGCCCCCTTGCACACCACCGCGCCCGGGGCCTGGCTCGCGCACTCGGGGACGATGGGGGCGCAGCGGTCGCCCTGCGTGAGGGGCGCTGTGCTGTCGCAGCGCTTGCCCTCGGCGCAGACGATCGCGCTCTGCCACACGCCGCCCGTGCACTTCAGCACGACCGGCTGCGCGGCGCCGAGGCACGAGAACGATTCCTCCTTCGTGCACGGCGCCCCGATCGCGCCGCCGCCTGCGCCCGGCTTCCCGCTCGCGCCCGCTTGGCCTGCGCTCGCGCCTGCTTGCCCTGCGCCCGCTTGCCCCGCGCTCGCGCCTGCTTGCCCCGCGCTCGCGCCTGCTTGCCCTGCGCCCGCTTGCCCCGCGCTCGCGCCTGCTCGTCCTGCGCCTGCTTGCCCCGCGCTCGCGCCTGCTTGTCCTGCGCCTGCTTGTCCTGCGCTCGCGCCTGCTTGCCCCGCGCCCGCTCTGCCCGCGGCCGGCGCGCCGGCGCCCCCGGACGTGCGGGACGCGGGACCGCCCGCGTAGTCGTCGATGTCGGACCCGATCCCGCACGCGGCGACGAGGGCGGAGAGGGCGACCGACGACAGCGCGCGAAGCAAGCTCATTGGGCGATTGTACCCCCAAAGACGCGGCTACGATGCCGCGCGATGCGCCTCTGCCCCACGTGCTCGGAGCTGTGGCCCGACGGCGCGACGATCTGCCCGCTCGACGGCGCGAGGCTCGCGATGCCCGGAGATCCTCTCATCGGGCAGATCGTCGCGGAGCGCTACCAGGTGCTGTCCGTGCTCGGGCGCGGCGGCATGGCGACCGTCTACCTCGCGCGGCACGTGATGACCGACCGGCTCTCTGCGCTGAAGGTGCTGCGCGACACCTCAGCGCCCGAGGCCGTGCGCGCGCGGTTCTTCCGCGAGGCCCACGCGCTCGGGCGCATCGATCACCCGCACGTGGTCGGCATCACGGACTTCGGCGAGTGGAGCGGGCTCGTGTTCCTCGTGATGGACTACGTGCAGGGCGCGCCGCTGTCGGGCAGCCTCGCGATGCCCTGGCAGCGCGTCGCGCACCTCGGGCGGCAGCTCGCGGCGGCGCTCGGGCGTATCCACCAGCTCGGCATCGTGCACCGCGACGTCAAGCCGGCCAACGTGATGCTCACGCGGCGCGGTGAGAGCGAGCACGCGATGCTGACCGACTTCGGCATCGCGGACGTCCACGGCGCCGCGCCGCTGACGCTGACCTCCCAGATCGTGGGCACGCCCGGGTACATCGCGCCCGAGTGCCTGCAGGGCCGCGACGCGGACGCGTCGAGCGATCTGTACGGGCTCGGGGTCACGCTCTACGAGGCGCTGACGGGGCACCTGCCCTTCGACGAGCGATCGTCGACGCCGCTCCTGATGCAGGTGATCTCCTCGCCGCCGCGCCCGATCGATCGCCGCCGCGTGCTCTTGCCCGAGGCGCTCGCGGAGCTGGTGGAGCGGCTGCTGGCGAAGGAGCCGTGGGGGCGTCCGCGCGACGCCTTCTGGATCGAGGCCGAGCTGCTGCGGCTGGTCGGGCGCGACGATCGCCTGGAGCTGTCGGCCGAGCTGGAGCCCGCGCCGACGGTGCGCGGGGAGGCGCTCCTCGGCGACACGACGACCCGACCGCTCGCGCACTTTCACCCCGCGTGCGCGATGGCGCTCGAGCGCGTGCTCGAGCACGGGACGCCCGCGGACGCCCCGGCGCTCGAGGACGCGCGGCGGCGGGTCGACGCGCTCGGCGTCTCGACCCACGTGATCGGCGTGGAGCAGGAGCGCCTGTCGATGCTCGAGAGCCACGCGCGCACGCTCCGCGCGGCCATCGGCGCCGCGCTCGACGGGCTCGGGCGCGACGAGTCGATCGCTCGGGAGCGGCTCGACGCGGCGGCGGCGCGGCGGTCGGCGGCAGCCGCGCTCGACTGGCGCTCGGACGCGCTCGGCGCGGAGATCGCGTGCCTGCGGGAGCTCTCCGACGATCTCGGCGTCGAGCGAGAGCTGCTGCGCGCGCACCTCGACGCCCGCAGCACGGCGCTCGAGGCGCGGATCGCCGAGGCGCGCCGGGGGCTGGAGGCGCGCGTCGTCGGGCTGCGCGCGGACGCCTCGACGACGTGGGACGCGCTCGAGGCCATCGCCAGGCAACTCGGGCTCTCGGGCCCGCTGGGCGCACGCCCCGCTTCCCGCCGAACGCCGCGCTTGTTAGCGTGCGGGGGTCTCGACGAAAGGCCCCAGGATGCAGACCAAGACCACCTCGCGGCTCGGCCGCTCCGCGCTCTCGCTGATCGTGGCCGCCGCGGTCGCCGGCGCGCCCACGACCTCGCTGTTCGCGCAGAAGAAGCCCGCCCCCGCGGCGGCACCGGCGAAGGACGCGAAGCCCGACAAGGCGAAGCAGGCGCAGGCGCGCGACGCGTACAAGCGCGGCCAGGAGAAGCTCACGGCGGGCGATTTCGCGGGCGCGGCCGTCGCCTTCAAGGAGGCGAACGAGCTCATCCCGGCGCCGCAGGCCCAGTACAAGCTCGCCTTCGCGCTCGACAAGGCGGGCAAGGGACCGGAGGCGCTCGCCGCCTACCAGGCGCTGCTGGCGAGCTCCGTGCCGGAGTCGATGGCGGAGTCGAAGGCGGCGGCAGAGAAGCGCGTCGCGGAGCTCGGACAGGCCACGCTGAAGGTGACGACGAACCCGCCGGGCGCGAGCGTGAAGATCGACGGCGAGCGGTCGCTCGACGCATCGCCGATGACGGCCACCGTCAAGCCGGGCAAGCACAAGATCGAGGTCGCGATGGCGGACCACGAGCCCGCGACGCGCGACGTCGAGGTCGCGGCGGGCGCGATGGCCGAGGTGAGCCTCGATCTGCGCCCGGCGCCGGCCGCGGCGCCCCCGCCGCCGGTCGCGTCCTCCGCGGCGCCGGTCGCGTCCTCCGCGCCTCCCGCGGCGCCTCCCCCGCCCGAGCCGCGATCGAAGGTGCCCGCGTACGTGGTCCTCGGCGTCGGCGGCGCCGCGGCGGTGGTCGGCGCCGTGTTCGGGATGCAGGCGCTCAGCGCGAAGAGCAAGTTCAACGACGCGCCGTCGACCGATCGCGCAGACAAGGCCGAGAGCAAGGCGCTCGTGGCCGACATGGCGTTCGGGGTGGCGCTGACGCTGGGCGTGACGGGCGCCGTGCTGCTGCTCACGTCCGACAAGCCCGCCGAGCCGAAGTCCGGCAAGCTCCACCTCGCCCCGGTCATCACTCCGCGCGCGCAGGGCGCCGCCGCTACCTTCACCTTCTGAGGAGCCACCGATGAGATCGAAGATGGTTGTCTGGACGCTGGTCCCGCTGCTGGGCGCGCTGACGATGGGCTGTGAGCTGATCGCCTCGGTGGATCGGTCGCAGATCCCCGACGACTCCGCCGCTGGCGCGACGGGGCTCTCCGGCGCGGCAGGCGCGAGCGCTGGAAAGGCAGGCGCAGGAGCAGGCGGCACAGGCGCTGGTGGCGCGGGCGCTGGTGGCGCGGGCGCTGGTGGCGCAGGAGCAGGAGCAGGCGGCGCAGGAGCGGCTGGCGCGGGAGCGGGCGGCGCGGGCGCTGGTGGCGCAGGCGCTGGTGGCGCGGGCGCAGGCGGCGCGGGCGCTGGTGGCGCAGGCGCTGGTGGCGCGGGCGCAGGCGGCGCCGGCGCGAGCGGCGCAGGAGGCGCAGGGGCAGCGGGCACGAGCGGCGCGGCCGGAGCAGCAGGAGACGCCGGCAGCGGCGGCGCGGGCGCAGGCGGTACGAGCGGCGCAGCGGGCGCGGGCGGAGACGCTGGCAGCAGCGGAGCAGGCACGGGTGGCGCAGGCGCGGCAGGCGCCGCAGGCGCGGGTGGAGACGCCGGCAGCGGCGGCGCGGGCGCGGCAGGTGCGGGGGGAGGCGCGGGCGCGGGCGGTACGTCAGGCGCCGGCGGAGACGCCGGCGGCGCAGGTGCAGGAGGCGCGGCGGGCGGGAGCGCGGGCGCGGGCGGAGACGCCGGCGGGGCCGGTGCGGGCGCGGGCGGATCGAGCGGAGGCGCCGGCACGGGTGGGGCAGGGGGAGGCACGTCGAAGGTCATCTTCGTCACGAGCCAGGCGTTCGACGGCAACCTCGGCGGCCTCGGGGGCGCAGACGCCAAGTGCGTCGCCGCAGCCACGGCCGCGTCCCTCCCCGGCGTCTTCAAGGCATGGCTCAGCGACGGGACGACCGACGCCGCGAGCCGCCTCGCCCACGGCGGCCCGTACCACTTGCCAACCGGCACGCTCGTGGCGGCCGACTGGGCGGCCCTGACCTCCGGCACCCTCGCGCACGCCATCGACGAGACGGAGCTCGGGCAGCCGACGCCGGGCGGCACCTCGGCGGCGAACGACGCGTGCACCGGGATCAACCAGGCTGTTTGGACTTTTACCAAGACGGACGGCACGCGCCAGACTGGCTCGCCGTGCGTCGACTGGACGGACAGCGCGGCGACGGGCGCCGGCGCCGGCAGCTACGCGCAGACGAGCGCTCAGTGGACGGACACCTGCACGAACAGCGTCGCGGGTGACTGCTCGAAGAAGGCGCAGCTCTACTGCGTGGAGCAGTGACAGTGACGCCGGCCCGGTGGGCGCGCCTCCTCCTGCTGGGCGCGCTCGCCGCGCCGCTCTCTGCGGGCTGCGGCGGCAGCGAGGACGATCCGACCTGCTCCGACGGCGCGAAGAACGGCGACGAGACGGGCGTCGACTGCGGCGGGGTCTGCGGCGCGTGCACGGGCGGGCAGGGCTGCAAGGCCACCTCCGACTGCGAGGGTGGTTTCCTCTGCGTGGGCGGCAAGTGTGACAGCGGCTGCGCCGACAAGACCAAGAACGGCACCGAGAGCGACGTCGACTGCGGAGGCAGCGGCTACTGCACCCGGTGCCGCACCGGCCAGGCCTGCAACCAGGCCGACGACTGCAGCTCCAAGAACTGCGGCGCCGACGGCAAGTGTGGCGAGCCCGCCGCGGGCGGCGCGGGCGGAGGCGGAGGGGGCGGCGCGGGCAAGGCGGGCAGCGCCGGCAAGGCGGGCGGCGCTGGCAAGGCAGGGGCCGGCGGCGCGGGTGGCACCGCAGGCACAGCGGGCACTGGCGGCGGCCCCGCAGGCAGCGCGGGTGCCGGCGGCGGTACGACCGCAGGCGCGGGCGGGACCTCGTCCGGTGGCACGTCCTCCGGCGGCACCTCGTCCGGTGGCACGTCGTCGGGCGGGACCTCGTCCGGTGGCACGTCGTCGGGCGGGACGTCGTCCGGTGGAACGTCGTCCGGTGGAACGTCGTCCGGTGGAACGCCGTCGGGCGGGACCTCGTCCGGTGGCGCGTCGTCGGGCGGGACGTCGTCCGGTGGAACGTCGTCCGGTGGAACGTCGTCCGGTGGAACGTCGTCCGGCGGCACCTCGTCCGGTGGCACGTCGTCGGGCGGCACGTCGTCGGGCGGCACGTCGTCGGGCGGCACGTCGTCGGGCGGCGCAGGCGCGGGGGGCAACTGACAATCGTGTCGTAATTGTTCTGTTTCGCGTGACGATCGAGCGTCCTCGGTGGACCACTGTCGCGCCTTCCCGACGTACTCCAGCACGCGCTGGCTGCCGTAGCCGAGCCGCGGCGATCCCGTCGCCTCGAGGTGCGCCAGATCACGGAGCCCTCCCCACGCGAAGCCGAGCTCGAAGGTCTCGGGCCGGGCCTCGCACAGATCCGACAGCAGCCCCGCGGCGGCGTGATCACAGTCGCCCTCTTGCACATAGAACCCTATCGACAGCCCGTGACGCCGCCGGAGCGCGTCGAGCTCGGCGACGACGCGCAGCTTCGTGCTGTAGACGGGCCTGTCGACGCCCGGTGACGCGTCGAGCAGGCTCGCGCCGTTGAACATCACGCTCTGCCCCTGCTCCACCCGCCCCGCCGCGCACGCCGCCTGCAAGTCTCCCGCGTAGTGGAAGAACTGCACCTCGCGGGGGCCGGGGTGCGGCGCGCCGTGCACCACCTGCGCGACCGCGGAGACGCCCGCGATCTCGTCCCGCGAGAACGACGCGACCGCGACCACGTGCACCCCGCGGGCGTTCAGCGCGGCGACGACGGCCGCCAGGAACGACGGCGTGCTGCGCAGCGATTTGATCTCCACGATGACCGACACACAGGGCTTGCCGGTCACCTGGCGGTGCAGCTCGACCGTGCGCTCGATGGGCCACGGCCGCGCGAAGGTGAAGCGCATGCACTCCTCGTCCGAGTCGCACCGGGGATCGCGCGCCAGCTCCGCGCACGCGGCGTCGAGATCTGCGGCCGCGCCGAGGAACAGCGCGCGCCCGAACAGAACGAGCCACGCGTCGAGCTCGACGCCGCCTAGGGCGGTCTTCCGGGTCTTGCGCACGTCCCGGTACTGACAGATGCCCATCGCCTCCTGCACGGTGTCGGCGGGGCTCGCGTGCGCGATGAGCGCGGTGTCGAGCACGCGCGCCATCACCCGCCCGCGCGCCTCGTCGTCGGTCGCGGCCTCCCACGCGGCGATCTGCTCCGCCTCCACGAACAGATCCCACTCGATCCCCGAGAGGTGCAGCGGGCTCTCGTCGCCCGCACGGTGCGCCGCGCCCTGCGTCACGCCGAACGCCGCCAGCACGGGGTTGTTCTCCATCATCGGCATCAGGCGCGCGGGATCGCACCCGGCCTCGATCGCCTCCCGCAGATCGGCCGCGACGTCGGGCATCAAGAGGCCCACGATCCTGCGCCACCGCGCGTCCGCGACGAGGGCCGGCGCCGCGCCCATGAAGGCGCCGTGCCCGTAGAACTGCGTCCGGATGGGCGTGAGCTTGAACGCCGCCGGCAGCCGCGCCGGCACCCAGAGCTGCGCGCCCAGCTGCAGCACCTCGGCCCCGAGGATCCGCGCCTCGGCCGTCAGCTGCCGTCGCCGTCGCCGCGCGCGGCCGAGCAGCCGCGCCCAGCCCGCCTCGACGCGCCCCCAGGCGCGCCCGATCCACGCGAGCAGACGGGTCGAGAGGCTCGGAGGGGGCGGCAACGGCGGCCGCGCAGCCTAGCCTCGACGGGCCGCCGGCGCCTCGCCGTCGCGCGGTCGCTGGCCGCTGGACATCCTCGGAGAGGGGAGGTAAAGGCCGGCCCGGTTTCGGCCGTCCCATGCCTTCCCTGATGCTCGAAAACGCCTTTTTCCGCGCGGCGCCCCTCCTCTCTGGCGGGGGCATCGAGGTGGACATCAGCCCCACGCTGATGCTGATCCAGTTCGGCATCCTCAGCATGCTCGTCGTGGTGCTGAAGCCGCTCCTGTTCGACCCGCTGCTCGCCGTGCTCGAGGAGCGCGAGAAGCGCGTCGACGGCGCGCGCGCCGAGGCGCGCAAGATGGACGACGAGGCGGCCGAGCTCTTGCTGAAATACGACGGCGAGATCCAGAAGGTGCACCGCGTCGCCGTCGAGGAGCGTGACAAGGTCCGCGCCGCCGCCCAGAAGCTCGAGGCCGCCGAGATGAGCGAGGCCCGCGCCGAGGCGCAGGCGATCGTCGAGCGGGGCCGCGCGCACCTCGCGTCCGAGCGCGAGCGCATGCTCGGCGAGCTCGCGGCCGGCGAGGCCGACCTCTCGCAGAAGATCGCGGGCCGCGTGCTCGGGAGGGAGCTGTCATGACGCGCGTCCGCAGGCTCGGCCTGTCGCTCGCGATCGGCGGCAGCGTCGGCCTCTTCGTCGCCGTCGTCAGCGCGCAGAGCCACGACGGCCACGACCACGGCCCGCCCGCCGGCGCCACGCCCCCCGCGCGCCGTCAGCAGCCGCCGCAGCTCGAGGGGCGCCCCACGCCGCCCCCCGGGATGCCCGGCGGCGCGCGCCCGCCGATGCCCGCGGGCCACGGCATGCCGCCCGGGATGCCCGCCGGCCACGGGATGCCCGCAGGTCATGGCGCCCCGACGGGCCACGGCGCGCCGAGCGGCCACACCGGCGGCATCGTCCACGAGCTGAAGCCCATCAACTGGAACATGGGCCTGCTCGGCGAGAAGGCCGGCATCGAGCGGAGCGATCTGCTGTGGCGCAAGAAGGGTATGCCCGTGCCCTTCCTCGCGGCGCTGATCAACTTCTCGATCCTCGCGTACGCGCTGATGCACTTCGCCGAGAAGCCGGTGCGCGAGGCGCTGAAGAAGCGCCGCGACGATCTCATGTCCGACATGGACGAGGCCGCCCGCGTGCGCGACGAGGCCGAGGAGAGGCTCGCCGGCTACGAGGAGAAGCTCGAGCACCTCGAGGAGGAGGTCACGCGCATCAAGACGGAGTACGCCGAGCAGGCGACCCGCGACGAGGCGCGCATCGTCCGCGAGGCGAAGGCCCGCCGCGAGAAGCTCCGCGCCGACGCCGAGCTGCTCGTCTCGCAGGAGCAGAAGGCCCTCCACGAGGAGCTGCTGCAGATCACCGTGGCGCGCGCGTCGAAGGCCGCCGAGGAGCTCGTGAAGTCCCGCCTCTCCGCGGCCGATCACGACCGCCTCGCCGACGAGTACCTGAAGGATCTCTCCGCCGCGAAGGGCCTCGGGCTCGGGGGGGCGCGATGAGCCTCGAGGCCGTCGCCGCGCGCTACGCCCAGGCGCTGCTCGAGCTCGGCAGCGAGCAGGGCAACCTGCCCGCGCTCACCGCCGAGATCCGCCGCGCGGGCGAGGCGTACGCGGGCAGCCACGAGCTGCGCTCCGTGCTCGACAACCCGCTCGTCCCCGAGGCGGCGCAGAAGGCCATCCTCGGCGAGGTCGCCGCGCGGCTCGGCCTCGGGAAGGTCGCGCAGAGCACGCTCGGGCTGCTCGCGCAGCGCCGCCGGCTCGCTGCGCTCCCCCACATCGCCCGCTCGCTCGACCAGCTCTCCGACGCGAAGGCGGGCGTGGTGCGGGCCGTCGTGACGACGGCGAAGGAGCTCCCCGAGGCGTTCCACGAGAAGCTCCGCGCCGAGCTCGAGAAGAAGACCGGCAAGAAGATCGTCGTCGACAAGCGCGTCGACCCGACGCTCATCGCCGGCGTCCACACCCGCATCGGCGACCGCACCATCGACGGCTCGCTCCGCGCGAAGCTCGACGCGCTGACCGCCGGCCTCGCCAACCCGTTACGCGCAGCACCCAGACCCCTCCGAGAAGACCACGCCATGCAGCTCCGCGCCGAAGAGATCAGCCAGATCATCAAGAAGAACATCCAGGGCTTCGACAAGGCCGCCCTGGTCAACGAGACGGGCACCGTGCTCAGCGTCGGCGACGGCATCGCGCGCGTGTACGGGCTCGAGGGCGCGATGGCGGGCGAGCTGGTCGAGTTCCCCGGCAACCTGATGGGCCTCGTGCTCAACCTCGAGCAGGACAACGTCGGCTGCGCCCTCTTCGGCGACACCAGCGCCATCAAGGAGGGCGACGTCGTCAAGCGCACGAGCCGCATCATGGAGGTGCCCGTCGGCGAGGCTCTCGTCGGCCGCGTCGTCAACTCGCTCGGCCAGCCGATCGACGGCAAGGGCCCGATCGAGTCGCCGCACCGCCGCCGCGTCGAGATC
>JADLFU010000176.1 GCA_020849655.1 Polyangiaceae bacterium
GGTGCATCCCGAGCTGTGCTTCGCGGAGGCGAACGTCGGGGCCCCGATGACCCACTCAGCATGGATTTCGGGAGCCCAAGGAGCAAGCGTCGGAGTCCGAAGCGGAATTCGAGCCGAATTGGGCTGACATCCGCGCGCAGGCGTGGCCGTGCCACGTCGAGCACGGTTTCACCCAAGACGGCCGAAGGACGCGAGGAATCCGGCGCTCGCGACGAAGGGCTCCCGAAACCCATGCTCAGAAGAAGACGACCGCCGGTCGGACCGAGGGCCTGACGTTGCTCGAGAGGCTCGGCTTCGTGGCGCCGCCTCAGTTGCTGGGGACGAAGCTGCCGAAGGGCGCGAGGTCCGACGATCTCCTCGATGCCTGCATCGCGTGCTGGACCGCGGCGCGCCCGGCGGTCGGCTCGGCGCTCGTCACTCCCACCACGCCGCACAGCGCGACGCTCGGTGGATGAGCGCCGGGACAGCACTCGAAGATGCGGGACGCGCTGCCGGCCGCGGGTCTGGCCAGGACACCTGCTCTGTCCAGCCATTGGGTGGGGAGATAGGGTCGAGAGCTGTGGATCGCGCGCTGATCGAGCGGCGGTCGTCGCGCAAGATCCGCGCGGCGACCTGCCGCTCACGCCTGCCTCCCCCGGCCCGACGCGCGCGTGGTAGGAGGCGCGGATGCTCTCCTCGCGCCTCCTCCGTCGTGCCCCGCTCCTCGCCGTGTTCGCTGTCGCGCTGGTCGGCGGCTGCGGGTCGAGCGACGACGAGAAGACGCCCGCGCCCGAGCCCCAGGCCGAGAGCCCCAGGTTCATCACCGACGCGAAGGGGCGCGTGCTCATCCTGCGCGGCATCAACACGAGCAACAGCACGAAGGCCGACCCCGATCGCTCGCCTCGCCTCACGGACGCAGACATCGACCGCATCGCGCACAGGTGGGGGTTCAACTTCGTGCGCTACCTCATCCTGTGGGACGCGCTCGAGCCGTCGCCGGGTCAGATCGACGCCGCCTACCTCGAGCGCATCGCCGCCGACGTGAAGCGGCTGGGAGAGGCCGGCGTGTACGTGATGCTCGATATGCACCAGGACGTCTACGCGGCGAAGTACTGCTGCGACGGCGCGCCGGCGTGGGCCATCCGAGACGACGGCCTCCCGTTCGAGCAGCAGGAGCTGTGGGCGCTCAACTACATGGAGCCCGCCGTCCAGCGCGCGTTCGACAACTTCTGGGACGCCGGCGGCCCCCACGCCGACTTGCAGCAGCGCTTCGCGGCCACCTGGCAGGCCGTCGCGGCCCGGTTCGCGGGCGAGCCGAGCGTCATCGGCTACGATCTGTTCAACGAGCCGTTCCCCGGGTCCGACTTCGACGGCGCCGAGGCGCTCTTCCGGAAGACCCCGGAGGACGGCGGCACCTCCAAGACCTTCGACGAGACGAAGCTCGGGCCCTTCTACCAGCGCGTGATCGACGCCATCCGCAAGGTCGACTCCGACCACTGGATCTTCTTCGAGTCGCGCTACGGCGCCCCGGCGAACGGGTCTCCCTCGTACATTCCCAAGCTCACCGACCGGCGCCCTGGCGGCCCGCGCCTCGTCTTCGCGCCGCACCTGTACTCCGCCGGGGCCGAGGCCACCGGGCGGTTCAGCGCGGGCGATCCGACCGTGTCGCTCTGGGAGACGCAGCGCGCGGCGGACCTCGCTCGCCACGGCGGGCCGTTGCTGCTGGGCGAGTGGTTCTCCTTCACCTGGGCCGACCCGAACTCGCGGCCGTTCGTCGACCAGATCCTGACCATGGCGGACAGGCTGCAGATCGGCTGGGCGTACTGGGCCTACGATCCGGGGAGCCCCACGGGCTCGGCGCTGCGCGCGGAGGACGGCACCGACAACCCGGCCACCGCGGTCATCGTGCGCCCGTACCCGCGCGCGATCGCGGGCGTCCCGGTGTCGTTCGGGTTCGACGCCTCGGCGCGCGCGCTCGAGCTCACGTTCGAGCCTCGCGCGGGGGTCACCGGGCCGACCGAGCTCGCCGTTCCGGCGCACACGTACCCGGAGGGCTTCGACGTGGAGGTGCCGACGGATCCGGGCCGCCAGGTCTCCTTCGACGCCGCGACCGGCGTCGTCCGCGTGACGACAGATCCTAACATTTCTCCCCAACGCATCCGCGTCGTCCCCAAGCCCAAGGGGCCCTGACGGCCCTGACCGACCGGGGCCGGGCTTCGCCGCGCGGCCCGCCGCGAGGGGTCACGCCTCGTCGAGCACGCCCTCGTACAGCTCGTCGACGGGCAGCCGAACGCCGACCGACGCGAGCACCACCTCGCCGCCCGCCGTCGAGGTGCGCAGCAGCCAGTCGCCGTCGGCAGCGCGCTCGTAGTGCTCCACGCGCGCCTCGTGCTGCGACAGGAGGAGGTAGTCGGTCAGCGACGGGAGCTCGCGGTAGGCGATGAACCCGGCGCCGCGGTCGAAGGCCTCGGTCGAGTCGGAGAGCACCTCGACGAGCACGCGAGGGTTCGTGATCGTCTGCGCGTCGAGCGGATCGCTCTCGACCGGGCGGCACGCGACGGTCGCGTCCGCGTAGACGTAGCGGCCGCCCCCGGGGAGGCGCACACGCTGGTCGGACGCGTACGGCGCGCACCCGCTGCCCGCCAGCCGCGCCCGAAGTTCGCCGAGCACGGCGGCCACGAGCAGGTTGTGCCGACGGGACGCGCCCGCCATGGCAAACACCTCGCCGTCCCACAGCACGAGCTTCTGCTCGGCGTCGCGCGACGTCGCGAGGTACGCGTCGGGCGTCACCCGGTCGGTGGTGACGAGGTGCTGCGCCATCGGTCGCGGACGGTAGCACGGAGGGCGGTCCGGGCTCCCCGCCCGGTCGGCTCCGTGCCTCGCCGCCTGCCTCCCGCCGCCGCCGCGCGCGGCCCCCGCGCACGGAGGTGACGCCGCTCGGCGGCCGCGGTACCCAGGCCGCATGATCGATCACACCGGAGTATGCGTGCGAGATGGCGCGGTCAGCCGCGCGTTCTACGAGAAGGCCCTGGCGCCGCTGGGGTACGCCGTCCTCATGGACATCCCGAAGGAGGCGACAGGCGGTCGCGTCGTGTTCGGGATGGGCGTCCCGCCGAGCGCCGACTTCTGGGTGCAGGAGGGCGAGCCCCTCCAGAAGGTGCACATCGCGTTTCGCGCTGACTCTCGCGAGGTGGTCGACGCCTTCCACGCGGCCGCGCTCGCCGCCGGCGGCGTCGACAACGGGGCGCCAGGGCCTCGCCCGCAGTACCACCCTGGCTACTACGGCGCGTTCGTCCTCGATCCCGACGGTCACAACATCGAGGCCGTCATCCACAGCTACCAGCCCTGATCCGAGCGCCGCGCCGGCGCGCCGCCAGGTCCGCCCGGGAGCGCGGCGCGGGCGGACCGCCTGACGGGATCGACCGCGTCGCCGCGAGGGACGTGACAGGCGCGCCGCGCTCGCGTATGAACCGATCTTCATGCGCGGTGCGCGCGCCCTCGCCTCCCGACGATGCCCGCGTCCAGCCTGCTAGCCCTCCTCGACGACATCGCGACCGTGCTCGACGACGTCGCCGTGATGTCGAAGACCGCGGCGACGAAGACCGCCGGCGTGCTCGGCGACGATCTCGCGCTGAACGCGCAGCAGGTGACGGGCGTGCGCGCCGATCGCGAGCTGCCGGTCGTGTGGGCGGTCGCGAAGGGATCGTTGGTCAACAAGTGCATCCTCGTGCCGGGCGCGCTCGTGCTCAGCGTCGCCGCGCCGTGGCTCGTGACGCCGCTCCTGATGGTCGGCGGGGCGTACCTGTGCTTCGAGGGCGCCGAGAAGCTCGCGCACAAGTGGCTCACGTCGCACGAGGAGCACGAGGCTCGCCACGAGGAGCTCGCGCGCGCGGTCGCCGACGGCGAGGTCGATCTCGTCGCGCTCGAGCGGGAGAAGATCAAGGGCGCCATCCGCACCGATTTCGTGCTCTCCGCGGAGATCGTCGCGATCTCGCTCGGTGTCGTCGCCTCCGCGCCGCTCGCGCAGCGGGCGCTCGTGCTCTCGGGCATCGCCGTCGGGATGACGGTCGGGGTCTACGGCTTCGTCGCGGCGCTCGTGAAGCTCGACGACGCGGGGCTGGCGCTCGTGCGTCGGGGCGGCGCCGTGGCGCCGATCGGCCGGGTCATCCTCGCGCTCGCGCCGCGGCTGATGAAGCTCCTCAGCGTGGCCGGGACCGTGGCGATGTTCCTCGTCGGCGGCGGGATCCTCGTGCATGGAGTGCCGCCCGTGCACCACGCGATCGAGGGCATCGCCGCCGCGTCGGGCTGGGCGGGCAAGGTGGTCGGCCCGGTGAGCGAGGGGCTCTTCGGCGTGCTCTGCGGCGCGCTGATCGTCCTCGCGCACTCGGGCTACACGCGCCTGCGAGCGCGGCGGGCGGCCTGACGGGCGCCTCCGACCCGACCACACCAGGCCACGCCTCGCCCGCCACACAGGAGGCGCGCCCCGCGCGCTGTGACGCCCGCCCGCATCACTTGGCAAGCACGCCGCTGACGATCAACAGCGCGATGACGATCCCCATCAAGCTCTCGCCGGCGATGAGGCCCGACGCGCCGGGCACGACGGTCTCGCCCGCGAGCTTCGGGCGCAGCCGCTGCATCGCCGCCGCGATCGCCGCGCCGACGAACATCGCGACGCAGTTGCTCGCCGGGATCACCATCGCGATGCCGACGCCGGACGGCGACGGCAGGTACGGGCGCAGGCGCGGGGGCGCGAGCTTCTCGAGCAGCGCGAGCGCGACGCCGAGCGCGAGCCCCACCCAGATCGCCGTCCGCGCCGTCGGGTGAAGGCTGTCGAGGCCGCCCGAGAAGGCCTTCGACACCCCTGCCCACACGACGCAGCTGGGCGCGGGCCAGGCCTCGCTGCCGAGCACCGACGAGTCGGGCAGGATGAGGTTGAACGCGGGCACGACGACGAGCGCCCCGGCGACGACGCCGAACAGCTGCGCCTTCACCTGGTCGCGCGGCCTCGCGCCCAGCAAGAAGCCAGTCTTCAGCGTCGTCAACAGATCGGCCGCGTGCAGCCCGATCCCGCCAGTGACGTTGGCGGACATGATGTTGCCAGGGAGGTTCCCCGGTGTGATGACGCCAAACACGAGCTGGGTCACCGGCCCGAGCGCCTTGGTCGGCGTCACGTCCGTCTCGCCGGTGACGCGCGCCGCGACGAAGCCCATCAAGGCCGCGAGCGGCACGGCCACGGCGCCCGCCCACCACGGGATGTGAAACAGCCACGCCGCGAGCCCGATCACGATCGGTGACAAGAGGACGAACGCCGCAGGGAACCACCAGTCCGGGCACTCCACGGCCGAGATGCCCGTCTCCTCGGCGGGGCCGCGTCGAAAGACCCTCCCGAGGCCGGACAGCGACCGCGCGACGCTCTTGTAGTCGAAGGCGAACGACGTCAGGCCCGACGCCACGAGCAGCGCCGCGCCCGGCCACAGCGTCCAGCCGACGATCGACTTGTAGCTCACCTCTCTCACGACCCCCGACGCCACCAGTCCTGGCGCGAGCACCGTGTAGGTGAGGAGGCCGCCGGCGAGCATCGAGCCCGCCGTGCGGAGGCTCATCAGCGCGCCGCCGCCGAGCAAGACCACCTCGGACTTCAGCGCGATCGTCCACTTCTCGAGCGCGACGCCGCCGAGCGTGAGCGGCAGCGTGAGCGTCGCGGGGATGAGGTGCCAGCCGTCGCGCAGCCACGTGACGGCGGCGCCGAACAGCGCGGCGGCCGCGAGCGCCTTGGCCTTCGCCTTGCCACCGTCGGCGCCGGCCTCGTGCATGCCGCGGATGGTCTCGGCGGTGGCGGTCCCGGTGGGGAAGGGGAGCGCCTCGCGGTTCACCAGCTGGCGCTTGATGGGGATGGCCGCGAACACCCCCATCGCCGCGATGACAGCGAACCACGCGATCATGGGGACGGCGGGCGGGCGCATCGTCGTCACCATCAGGAGCGCGCCGAACGCCGCCATGTTGCCGCCGCCCGTCATGAACCCGGCGCCGGACGCCACGGTCGTCAGCGCGTTGTTCTCGAGCACGCCGAGCGGGCGCTTGACGACGCCGAGCGCGGACAGCCCGCGGAACGCGCCGAACGCGAGGATGCACGCGGTCAGGGTGACGCCCATGCTCCAGCCGGTCTTGAAGAAGACGTAGAGGTTCGACAGGCACATCACCGCGCCGACGAGCATGCCGACGACGATCGCGCGCGCGGTCAGGTTGGGCTCGTCGGGGCGGTAGGTCTCCGCGAGCCAGCGCGCCTCGGGATCGTCGGGGCGCGTGTCGGCAGGCTGTGCGGGAGGGGCGTCCGGCTTCGTCTCGGTGGAGCTCGTCATGGCGCGCGTGCGGCGCGCACCGTATCAGCGACGCGCTCGGCATGGATTTTCGGGATCCCTTCGCCGCGAACGCCGAGCTCGTCGTGTCCTTGGGGCCGCCCTGGGCGGTCGGAGGTGAGCGCGCGGCGCTCGCTCACACGCCGAGCCGCGCCAGGATCGCGGCGGCCGGCATCGCGCCCGACAGGCGGGTGGCCTCGCGCCCGCCGCGCAGCAGCACCATCGTCGGGATGCTCTGGACGGCGAACCGCCCGGCGACCTCGGGAAGCGCCTCGGTGTCGACCTTGGCGACGATGAGCGCGCCGGCGCGAGCGGCCGCCACCTTCTCCAGCTCGGGCCCGACCACGCGACATGGCGCGCACCAGCCGGCCCAGAAGTCGACGAGGACGGGCGCCGCCGCGTCACGCGCGAGCTCGTCGAAGTCCTCGGCGGAGGCGACGGGGACCGCCCGGTCGAGCGGCAAGAGCGGCCCCTTGCACGCGGCGCAGCGCGCCTTGTCGAGCAGCCGCTGCGCCGGCACGCGGTTGGTCCTGTCACACGTCGGGCAGGGGAGGTGCATCGGGCCGAACGTGGTGACGCGCGCGCGCCCGTCAAGCGCGCGCCGGGCCTCGCTCAGCTGCTCAGGTGCCCAGCGTCCACTCGACGGTGGTCTTGCCCACCTTCTCGGTGGGCTTCGGCCAGGCGACCGCCCTCAGCGTCGTCTCGAGGCACTTGTGGAGCGGCGCGCTCTTGATGTCGCCGGACCGCAGCTTCGCCGACTCGAGCTTGCCCTTCGCGTCGACGACGACGTCATACGCCGTGCGCAGGCCCGGCGGCGGCCGCGTCGAGAGGTAGGCGGAGAAGCAGCTGTCGAGCTTCGTCGCGGTGGCCGACAAGGCGTCGCCGATCTGCGCAGGATCGAGGCCCGCGGCGGACAGCACCCCCGTCTTGTAGCTGCCCGCGACGCCCGTCGTCTTCTCGGTCTTCTTGTCCTCGAGCCGCTCCTCGGTCGCTGTGGGCTTCGCGTCGGCGGCCGTGGGCTTCGCGTCGGCGGTCGTGGGCTTCGCGTCGGCGGTCCGGGGCTTCTCGTCAGCCGCCGTGGGCTTCGCGTCCATCGCCGTGGCGCTCGCGGCGGGGGGAGCGGGGGCAGGCGCCGACGCGGGCGAGGGAGGCGACGCGGTGCCGCACCCGATGCACAGACAGAGCGCCCACCCGAGCCGGCCTCGTGACATGTGAGGACGGGTATCAGGCCCTGCGCCGCGCGCCTAGCGCCCCGCCCGCCCGCGGACAGCGCGCGATCGGCGCCGTATTCTGGCCGAAATTTCCGTTCTCTCTTCCCAGACCTCGCGAAGCTGCTAGTAGGTCGCGCCCCAAAGCCGCCCGAGCGCGGGCGGCCCGAGACGAGCGATGGCCAAGGCAGAAGCAAAGAGCTCCGCGAAGACCCCGAAGGGCCCGACCAAGGCCGCGACGCCGAAGCCGGCGCCCGCGAAGCCCGCGCCCGCGAAGAGCGCCCCGAGAGAGCAGACGCTCGTCGTCGTCGAGTCGCCGACGAAGGCGAAGACGATGAAGAAGTACCTCGGGCTCGGCTACGAGGTGCTGGCGTCGAAGGGTCACGTGAAGGACCTGCCGAAGCGCATGGGCGTCGACGTCACGAAGAACTTCGAGGAGACCTACGAGGTCATCGAGGGCAAGGAGAAGGTCGTCGCCGAGCTGAAGGACGCCGCCGGCCGCGCCGACCGCGTGCTGCTCGCGACCGACCCCGACCGCGAGGGCGAGGCCATCGCGGTGCACATCGCGCAGGAGCTGAAGAGCCTGAAGCGCCCGATGTTCCGCGTGCTCTTCCACGAGATCACGCAGAAGGGCATCGCCGAGGGCGTCGCCAACCCGATGGAGCTGAACGACAACCTCTACGAGGCCCAGCGCACGCGGCGCGTGCTCGACCGGATCGTCGGGTACGACGTCTCGGGCCTCGTGTGGAACAAGGTCGCCTTCGGGCTCTCCGCCGGGCGCGTGCAGAGCGTCGCGCAGCGGCTGATCGTCGATCGCGAGAAGGAGATCGAGGCGTTCGTCCCCGAGGAGTACTGGAACATCGGCGTCGGCCTCCGCGGCGCGGCCGGCGTCCCCTTCGTCGCCCGGCTCGCGCAGGGCTCGGGCGAGAAGCTCGCCGTCACGAACGAGGCGACGGCGACGCGCGTGCGGGACGAGCTCTCGTCGGCCGAGTACCGGGTGCGTGCCGTCGAGCGCCGCGAGCAGCGCCGCAACCCGCCCGCGCCCTACACGACGAGCAAGCTCCAGCAGGACGCGACCTCGCAGCTCCGGTTCACCGCGAAGCGCACGATGCAGATCGCGCAGAGCCTCTACGAGGGCGTCGATCTCGGCAAGGACGGCGGGCAGGTCGGCCTCATCACGTACATGCGCACCGACTCGGTCCGCGTCTCGGACGACGCGGTCGCGGCGGTGCGCGAGCACATCGCGGCCACCTTCGGCGCCGACAAGCTCCCCGCGACGCCGAACGTCTACAAGTCGAAGAAGAACGCCCAGGACGCGCACGAGGCGATCCGCCCGGCGTCGCTCGAGCACCCGCCCGAGGTCGTGGCGAAGCACCTGAAGGAGGAGCAGCAGCGGCTCTACAAGCTCATCTGGGACAGGTTCGTGTCGTCGCAGATGCTGCCCGCCGTCTACGACCAGACGAGCGTCGACGTCGAGGCGCGCGTGACCGCGAAGGCCCGGCTGCACGCGACGTACGGCCTGCGCGCGTCGGGGCGCGTGCTGAAGAGCGCGGGCTGGCTGGCGCAGATGGGCAAATCGGTCGAGCTCGCGGGCGAGGACGAGGAGCGCGAGGACGGCTCGAGGGCGCCCGGCACCCTGAGCCTCGACGGCGCGACCGAGAGCGGCGAGCTGCCGCCGATCGGGGACGGCGAGGCGATGGCGATCGAGGCGCCGCCCGGCGTGCTCGCCGAGCAGAAGTTCACGCAGCCGCCGGCGCGCTTCAACGAGGGGTCGCTCGTGCGCGAGCTCGAGAAGCGCGGCATCGGGCGGCCGAGCACGTACGCCGAGATCATCAGCAAGGTGCAGGCGCGCGACTACGTGGAGAAGCTCTCGTCCGGCGGGTTCAAGCCCACGGAGCTCGGGCGCCTCGTCGTCGACGGCCTCGTGCGCTCGGCGCTCGACTTCATCGATCCGGGGTTCACCGCGAAGCTCGAGGAGGAGCTCGACGAGGTCGAGGCCGGCAAGCTCGGGCGCGCCGAGATGCTGAGGCGCTTCTATACCCGCTTCAAGGAGCAGCTCGACCGCTCGAAGAAGGGCGAGAAGTGGTCGCCGCCGCCCGTCGACACCGGCGAGACCTGCGACGCCTGCCAGAAGGGCAAGCTGCAGAAGCGCTGGAGCAAGAACGGCTGGTTCATCGGGTGCTCGAACTACCCGAAGTGCAAGAACACGCGCAACCTCACCGCCGACGGAGCCGAGGCGCCGCCGCCGCGCGAGACGAACATCACGTGCGACAAGTGCGGCGAGGCGAAGCTGCTGCTGAAGAGCGGCAAATTCGGCGATTTTCTCGGCTGCGCGCGCTACCCGAAGTGCGACGGGACGCGCCCCGTGCCCACCGGGATCGACTGCCCGAAGTGCGGCGGCGATCTCATCGAGGTCAAGCCGAAGAAGCGCGGCGGTCGCACGTTCTGGGGCTGCTCGAACTACGTCGCGGAGCCGAGCTGCGACTTCAAGGTGTGGCAGCGCCCGGTCGCCGAGCCCTGCCCGAAGTGCGGCGCGAAGTTCCTCCTGCTCGGCGGCGGCAAGAAGCAGCCGAAGGTCGTGTGCGGCACCGACAAGTGCGGCTTCTCGCGCGATCTCGACGAGGCCCAGGCCGCCGAGGCGGCGAAGCCGAAGGTGCCCGAGTCGCTGTTCGGGCCCGGCGCGCCGAAGCCCTCGCCCGCCGTGAAGCGGTCCGCCGCGCCCGCCGCGCAGCCCGACGTCGCGGGATGAGCCGCGTCACCGTCGTGGGCGGCGGGCTCGCGGGCTGCGAGGCCGCGCTCCAGCTCGCGCGCCGCGGGCACGACGTCGCGCTGCTCGAGCAGAAGCCGCTCGCGCGCACGCCGGCGCAGACGGGCGACGGCCTCGCGGAGCTCGTGTGCTCGAACTCGATGCGCGGCGCGTCGCTCGGCAACGCCGTCGGGCTGCTGAAGGAGGAGCTCCGCCGCGCGGGCTCGGTGGTGATGGAGGTGGCCGATCTCACGCGCGTGCCGGCGGGCGGGGCGCTCGCCGTCGACCGAGAGCGCTTCAGCGCGGAGATGACCGCGCGCGTCGCGGCCGAGCCGAGGATCACGGTCACGCCGGCCGTGGTGGAGGCGCTCCCGGCGGCGCGGCCGCTCCTGCTCGCGACCGGCCCGCTGACCGGCGACGCGCTCGCGGCCGATCTCGCGCGCGTGGTCGGTGAGGCGCGGCTCGCGTACTACGACGCCATCGCGCCCATCGTCAGCGCCGAGTCGATCGACTGGAGCCGGGTGTTCAAGCAGTCGCGCTACGGCAAGGGCGACGACGGCGACGACGAGGCGTACGTCAACTGCCCGTTCGACCGGGCGGGCTACCTCGCGTTCGTCGACGAGATCGTGCGCGCGGAGAAGGTCCCGCCCCGCGAGTTCGAGAAGATCCGCTACTTCGAGGGCTGCCTGCCGGTCGAGGTGATGGCCGAGCGCGGCCCGCGAACGCTCTCCTTCGGCCCGATGAAGCCGGTCGGCCTGACCGATCCGCGCACCGGCAAGCGGCCGTGGGCGGTCGTGCAGCTGCGCCCCGAGGACGCGAACGCGACGTCGTACAACCTCGTCGGGTTCCAGACGCGGATGACGTTCACCGAGCAGGCGCGCGTGCTGCGGCTGATCCCCGGGCTCGAGCAGGCGGAGTTCTTCCGGTTCGGGTCGGTGCACCGCAACACGTTCGTGCACGCGCCGACGATCCTCGACGAGGCGATGCAGCTGCGCGCGGCGCCGGGGGTGTTCCTCGCCGGGCAGATCACCGGCGTCGAGGGCTACGTCGAGAGCGCCGCGGGCGGCTTCGTCGCGGCGCTGCTGCTGGCCGATCGCATGGCCGGTCGTCCGCTGTCGCCTCCGCCGCCGACGACGGCGCTCGCCGCGCTCTCTTCGCACCTCCGCCGCGAGACCAAGGATTTTCAGCCGTCGAACGTCACCTGGGCGCATTTCCCGCCGCTCGCCGACGCGTCGCTGAAGAAGCGCGAGCGGTACCTCGCGATGGCCGACCGCGCGCTCGCCGACCTCGCGCCGTGGGCCGAGGCGCGCCGCGCCGAGCGCGTCGCCTGACCCGCGCGCCGTCACACGGGGAACGAGCCCACCACGCGCAGCGTCTTCGTGCGCGCCTTCATCCCCTCGAGCACGCTGACGAGCGCGCGGTCGGTCACGTGACCCGACACCTCGAGGAAGAACAGGTAGCCCCAGTCCTCCGACGGCACCGACCACGAGTGGATCTTGCGGAGGTTCACGGCGCGATCGGCGAAGTCCTTCAGCACCTCGAAGAGCGCGCCCGGCTCGTCGCTCACGGAGAACAGGATGACCGTCGCGTCGTGCCCCGTGCGGCTCGCGGGGCGCGCCGTCACGACCGCGTAGCGCGCGCGCGGGTCTCGGCCGGCGAGCGGCGCGACCGTGGAGAGATCGTGGTCGCGGCCCACGGGCTCGAGCGCGACGGCGGCGACCGTCTTGTCGGCCTTCGCCATCCTGCACGCCTCGACCGGGGAGGCGACGTCGAACAGCACCGCGCGCGGGGCGAGCTCGGCGAGGACGCGCTGCGCGGCGCCGCGATCGCGCGGCGTGACCGCGACCTTCTCCACGTCGCCGCGCGCGCCCGTCGCCGAGAGCAAGGAGAGGCTCGCGCCGAGCTCCTGCACCGACACGATCAGGAGCTCGCTCTTGCGGAGCGGCAGCAGCGTCGAGAGCAGCGGGCCCTCCTCGGCGGTCTCGTACGGGACGACGGCGAAGTCCGCGCGCCGCGCGCCCAGCTCGACGATCGCCTGCTCCACCGTCTGCGCCGACGCGTGGCTCGCGAGCGGGCCGAACTGCCGCCGCGCGACCGCCCCCGCCGCGCCGCCCTCCGCGCCCACGCTGAGCGCGCGCGGCCGCGCCTCGAGCGCGCGACACGCGGCGTGCACCTCGCGGAAGATGCCGCGCACCGCCTCGGCGGGCAGCTCGCTCGTGGCGGCCGCGAGCGCGTCGAGCGACTCCTTCTCGGTCGACGGCAGCGTCGAGGGCTGGCCGGGGTGGGCCGCGGCGAACGCGCGAGACAGGCCCGCGCGCTCGCCCAGCAGGCGCAGGATCTCGCGGTCGATCTCCGCGCGCTTCTGCCTCAGCTCTTCCTTCTCGCGCCGCGTGTCGCTCATGCGTCGAGGCTAGCAAACCGGCGCGCGGCGCGCCGCTCAGGGCAGCTCGTCACCGGCCGCATCGCCGCCGCCGTCGAGCCGCCGGAGCAGCGGCGCGAGCGCGCGGTACATCACCGGCAGCACGATGAGCGTCAGGAGCGCCGCCGACGCCGTGCCGCCGACGATGACGACGGCCATCGGCCGCTGCATCTCCGCGCCGATGGCCTTCGAGGTGGCCGCCGGGATCAGCCCGAGCGCCGCGAGCGCCGCCGTCATCAGCACCGCGCGCAGGCGGGCCTCCGCGCCGCGCACGATCGCCTCGTCGATCGGGTGGCCGCGGCGCCGCTCGTCCTCGATCGCGGAGAGCACGAGCACGCCGTTCAGCGATGCCTGGCCCACGAGCGCGATGAACCCGACCGCCGCGGCGATCGAGACAGGCATGTCGAACGCCCACAGCCCCGCCGCGCCCCCGACGAGCGCGAACGGCACGTTGAGCAGCACGATGACGGCGAGCGACACCGACCGGAACGCGTTGAACAGCAGCGCGAACGTGATCACGAGCGCGACCGGGACGACCAGCGTCAGCCGCCGCATCGCGCGGTCCTTCGACTCGAACTCGCCGCCCCACTCGAGGCGCATCCCGGGGCGCTTCGTCAGGCGCGCGTCGACGGCGCGCCGCGCGTCGACGACGAAGCCGCCGAGATCGCGCCCGCGCACGTTCATCCGCAGGCCGACGTAGCGCCGGCCGTCCTCGCGGTTGATGGCGGCGAGGCCGTAGCCGACGTTGACCTCCGCGAGCGAGGAGAGCGGGACGAGCGCGCCGGACGGCGTGGGCACGCGCAGCTGCGAGAGCTGCTCGACCGTCTCGCGCGCGGAGTCGGGCAGGCGCAGCACGATGTCGAACGATCTGTCTCCCTCCCACAGCGTGCCGACGGGCGTCCCGCCGAGCGCCGTCGCGAGGAAGCTCTGCACGTCGCGCATCGTCAGGCCGTAGCGCCCGAGCTGCTCTCGCTTCGGCTTGACCTGCACCTGCGGCAGCACCCCGCTCTTGACGACGCCGACGTCGGCCGCGCCGGGCACCGTAGCGATCGCGGCCTTCGCCTCCTCGGCGGCGGCGCGCAGCTCGTCCATGTCCTGCGAGAAGATCTTCAGCGCGACCTGGCCCTGCTGGCCCGCGATGCTCTCGTTGACGTTGTCGCGGATGGGCTGCGAGAAGTTCGTCTCGAGGCCGGGGATGGCCGCGAACGCCGCCGCCATCGAGTCCATCAGCGCGCCGATGGTCGGCGTCTCCCGCGGCCACTCGGAGGCCGGGCGGAGCTTCACGAACATCTCGAGGTTGTTGGAGAGCTTCGGATCGGTGCCGTCCTCGGGGCGGCCGAGCTGGCTGATGCGCGACTCCACCTGCGGGAAGGCGTCGAGGATCGCCGCCAGCGTCGGCTCGAGGCGCCGGCCCTCGGTGAGGGAGCTGTTCGCCGGGAGCGTGAAGGTCAGGTACATCGCGCCCTCGTTCAGCTCGGGAAGGAACTCGCTGCCGCGCGTCGCGAGCACGCGCCCCGAGACCGCGAGCGAGAGCAGCGCCGCCGCCGCGACGACCCAGGGACGCCGCAGCGCCGCCCGCAGCGCGGGGACGTACGCGACGCTCGCGGCGCAGAGGAGCGGCGACTCCCGGTGCGGGCGCGGGCGCCGGTACGCGAACGTCGCCATCACGGGCACGAGCGTCACCGAGAACACGAGGCCGCCGACCAGCGCCGCGACGACGGTGTGCGCCATCGGCGCGAAGATGCGCCCCTCGACCCGCTCGAGCAGGAAGATCGGGAGGTAGGCCGCGATGATGATCAGCAGCGAGAAGAACGTCGGTCGCGCCACGTCCGCGACCGCGCGCTTCACGCGGGCGCCCACGTCCGCCTCGTCGCCCGCCACGACGGGCGGCGCGGCCGTCACCCGGATCACGATGGCTTCCATCATCACGACGGCGCCGTCGACGATCACGCCGAAGTCGACCGCGCCCATCGAGAGGAGGTTCGCGGCCATCCCGCGCGCGCGCAGGTAGATGAACGCCGAGAGCAAGGAGAGCGGGATGAGCACCGCCACGATCAAGGCGGCGCGCAGATCGAGCAGGAAGACCAGGAGCACGACCGTGACCAGCAGGGCGCCCTCGAGGAGGTTCCTCCCGACGGTGGAGAGCGTCTTCGAGACGAGCTCGGTGCGATCGTAGAACACCCGGACGCGCACGCCGGCAGGCAGGCCGCCGTCGTTCAGCTCGGCGACGCGGGCGCGCACGCGCTCGAGCACCGCGGTCGGGTTCTCCCCGCGCCGCATCAGGATGATGCCCTGCACGGCGTCGTGGTCGGCGCCGCGCCCGACGATGCCCTGCCGCGGCTGCCAGCCCGCGTGCACGGACGCGATGTCGGCGAGCAGGATGGGCGTGCCTGCGCGCGTCGCGACCGCCACGCGGCCGATCTCGGCCGTGTCGGCGAAGAGCCCCTCGCTGCGGATGACGAGCTGCTCGGCGCCGCGCTCGAGCACCCCGCCGGACGCGTTGTGCGACGCCTTCGACAGCGCGTCGACGAGATCGCCCATCGTGAGGCGCTTCGCCGCCATCGCCACCGGATCGGGCCGGACGTGGATCTCGCGCACGAGGCCGCCGTAGCTGACGACGTCCGCGACGCCGTCGACTTGCAGCAGGCGCGGCCGCACGACCCAGTCCTGCACGGTGCGCAGCTGGAGCGGATCGGGCGGCGAGGTCTCGAGCGTGTAGCGGTAGATCTCACCGATCGGCGTCGAGATCGAGCCGAGCTCGGGTCGCACGCCCTCGGGCAGCTCGGCGAGGCGCAGGCGCTCGGTCGTCTGCGCCCGCGCGAAGTACGGGTCGACCCCGTCGCGGAACGTGAGCGTGATGAACGACAGCCCGAACAGGTTGATGTCGCGCACGCGCGCGAGGCCGGGCATGCCGTTGACGACGCGCTCGATCGGGATGGAGACCTGGCGCTCCATCTCCTCCGCGGGCTGCCCCGGGTGCTTCGTGATGATCTGCACCTGCGTGTCGGTCGGATCGGGGAACGCCTCGATGGTGAGCCCGAGGTAGGCCCACCCACCCCACACGCCGAGCAGCAGCGTCGCGACCAGGACGGCGAGCCGGTGGCGCAGGCACGCCTCTGCGATCTTCTCGAACAAGCGCTCAGCCCCGGACGTCGATCGCGTTGAGCAGCAGCAGCGCCCCGCGCACGACGACGCGCTCGCCCTCGGTGAGGCCCGAGACGATCTCGGTGCGCTCCCTGGTCTGGCGTCCGAGCCGCACGGCGCGGCGCCGGAGCACGCCGGGCGCCTGCTCGACGAACACGACGCTCGTCGCGCCGTCCGAGACGACCGCCTCCGTCGGCACCGTCACCACCTCGTCGCTCGCGCGCGGCGCGAAGACCGCCTCGACGAACTCGTTCGGTCGGAGCTCGAGCTTGTCGTTCTTCACGCGGATGCGGATCGGCACCGTCTGCCGCTCGGGGTCGACGACGTCGCTCACGACGTCGACCTTTCCGGCGAGCGGCGCCTGGTCGGCCGCGCCGGGCTCGGTGATGACGGCGTCCATGCCGGCCGAGAGCGTGGCCGCGTCGCGCTTCGACACGTCGCCGACCACGAGCACCTCGTCGAGGTCAGCCACCGTCGCGACCGGGCGATCTCGGTCGGGCCCGACCTGCTTGCCGAGCGTCGCGTCGAGCTGCACGACGATGCCGGCGCGCGCCGCGAGGATCCAGTAGCCCGTGTCGCCGTCCGGCTTGACGCCGAGCGAGCGCATGCGGGAGCTCGCGGCCGTCGCGGCGAGCGTCGCCTCGCCGAGCTCGCTCTCGGCCACCATCAGATCGTTCGTCGACGCGACGCGCGCGTCGACGAGGAGGCGCAGCCGGTCGGCGAAGGCGCGCTTCGTCCTGATCGACAGCTGTGCGGCGCGCAGCTCGCGGTGCAAGGTGGCCAGATCTCCCGACTGGACGAGCACGAGCTTGTCTCCCTCCTTCACGCGGTCGCCGAGCCGCACCGCGACCCGCGTCACGCGGCCGTCGAGCGGCGCGAAGCTCGGCCCCGTGCGCGCGTCGATCGTCGCGACCCGCGCGGTCACGGGCTGGCGCGGCAGCGGGGGACCGAGCTCGACCCGGCGCGTGTCGAACGAGAGGGGCGCGCCCTGTCCCGCGAGCGTGACGCCGTCCCGGTCGACGCTGAACGCGGGTCGTGGCGCCGTCGCGCGCGAGGAGAGGCGAGGTGTGACGACGCCGACCACCGCCAGCGTCGCGGCGACGCCGAGCGCGAGCCCCACGCCGAGCGCCGTCGCCAGGGAGGCGCGCCTCGGCGCGAGCTCGTGAGCGTGGACCGGGTTCGCCTCGGTCATCGGGCGGCCTCGTCGCGCTCCGAGCCCGCCTCGGTGAGCAGCTCGAGCGAGGTCTCGTAGGCGTCGCCGTCCGTCTCGGCCTGCTGGATCAGCAGCTCGCTCAGCGTGCGGCGGGCCTGGATGACGTCGGTGAGCGGGATGAGCCGGGCGCCCGCGGCCTTCTCGAGATCGGCGACGACCGCGCGCGCGCGCGGCGTGACCTCCGTCGCGAGCTTCGCGCTCCGCTGCCGCTGGGAGGCGAGGGCGTCGCGGAGGGCGAGGACGCGCGCGGCCGCGGCGGCGAGGAGGCGCCCACGCTCCGCGGAGAGGCGCGATCCACGCGCGAGGGCGCCGTCGCGCTGCACGCCGCCGCCGTCGAACACCGGCAGCGGGATCGCGACCGAGAGGTTGAACGAGTGGCGCTGGTTCCCCGAGATGACGAACTGATCGTAGAGGTAGCCGACGCGCACCGTGGGGTCGGGGATGCGCGTCGCGCGCGCGAGCTCGGCCTCGGCCACCATCGCGCGCCGCGCGGCGTCGAGCGCGCGGACGTCGGGGCGCGCCTCGGGTCGAGGGGTCGCGCGCTCGGCCCGCGCCGTCCACGCCGACACGAACGCGCGGGCCTCGTCGGCGGACGCGAACCCGACGCACCGCTGCCCGAGCAGCCCCGCGCACGACGCCTCCGCGAGCCGCGCCTCCGTCTCGCTCGCCGACACCTGCTGCTCGACGCGGCTCAGCTCGATCTGCAGCCGGTCGAGATCGAGCGGCGTCGCGAAGCCGGCGCGCAGGCGCACCTCGGCGAGCGCGATGCTGCCTCGCTGCTCCTCGACGAGCGCGCGCAGGCCCTCCGCGCGCATCGACGCCACCGCCATCGTCCCGAGGACGCGGGCGAGCGCGAGCGCCTGGGCGCGGGTCGTCGCGGCCACCGTCGCGCGCGCGGCGCTCTCCAGCGCGTCGGCGCGTCGCTGCCGCGGCCCGCGCTTGCCGAGCAGGAAGGTGTAGCTGACCCCGACCCCGTACGACGGCACCCGCGACATCCGCGACGAGAGCCCCGGGGGGTTCGTCTGCCCGACGGGGATGGTCGCCCACGAGCCGTCGAGCTGCGGGTTGCCGAGCAGCCTCGCCTGGCGGGCCTCGGTGGCCGCCGCGTCGACCGCGAGCGCCTCCGTCTGCACCGCGCGGCTCCGCGTGGCGACGAGCGCGGCGAGCGCCTCGAGATCGAGCGACGGCGTCGGGTGGAACGCCGCCTCGTCCGCGCGCGCGGTCGCCGCGAGGGACGCGGCGAGCGCCAGGGCGGCGAGCGCGCCGCCGCGAGGCTTCACCGATCGGGAAGGGCGCGTGAGAGAGGTCGCGAGCACGGCGCGGACCCTACGACGTAACCTGCGCATTTGCAGCCCGCGTGAGCCATTCTTCACCGCGTGGTTCATGGTAATTTCGCGCGCTTCGGCGCGGTGGGCTACTGTCTGGTCCACCATGGCGACCGCACGCAGCGTGGCCACCGCGACCCTGTCCTTCGGGCTCGTGTCGGTGCCCGTGAAGCTCTTCACTGCGACGAACGCCTCCTCGGCGATCTCGTTCAACATGCTCCACAAGGGCTGCGGCTCGCGCCTCAAGCAGCAGTACGTCTGCGCGAAGGACGGATCGATCGTCGAGCGCGCGGACACGGTGAAGGGCTACGAATTCTCGAAGGGCCAGTACGTCGAGTTCACCCCGGAGGAGCTCGACAGGCTCGAGGCCCAGGCGACGCAGACCATCGAGATCACCGAGTTCGTCCCGCAGGCCGCGATCGATCCCGTCTACTTCGACAAGGCGTACTTCCTCGCGCCGGACAAGGGCGGCGCGCGCGCCTACGCGCTGCTCGGCCAGGCGATGCGCGACGCGGGCAAGGTCGCGGTGGCGCGCTACGCCGCGCGCGGCAAGCAGTACATCGTGATGGTGCGGCCCATCGAGGGCGGGCTCGCGCTCCAGCAGCTCCTCTACGCCGACGAGGTGCGCTCGATGAAGGACGTGCCGGGCCTCGAGCCCGTCGACGTCAAGCCTCAGGAGCTCTCCCTCGCGCAGCTGCTCATCGAGCAGATCTCGCGCGCGACGTTCGATCCGACGCAGTACGAGGACGACGTGAAGACCCGCATCCTCGCGGCGATCGAGCAGAAATCGCGAGGGATCGCGATCACCGCGGGCGACGACGCGAGGCCGACGGCGGAGGTCATCGACATCATGGAAGCGCTGAAGGCGAGCCTGGCCGGGCGTCGCGCGGCCGACGCAGGGCCGCCGCTCGCGAAGGCGGACGACGGCGCGGAGCCCGGGCGCGACGACAAGTCGGCCGCGGGGTGAGGGCCGCCGCGGCGCGCAGGCGGGCGCCACGTTGAGAAGTGTTAATCGACCCTGATACGCCCCTCGAAGGCGCGGTGAGTCTCCTAGAGTGCGCGGCCGTCGTCGCTCCTCCCCTGGGAGATCACGTGAAACGCACCCACCTCTCGGTCGTCGTCGGCGCGCTGGCGCTGCTCTCCGCGCGCCCGGCCGCCGCGGAGGAGGGGCTGCGCCTGCGCGACGCCATCCGCATGGCGCTGGCGCGGAACGAGCGCTCGATCCAGGCGGGGCAGCGGGTCGACGCGGCCGAGGGCAGCGTCGATCGCGCGCGCGTGGGGTTCCGCCCGTCGGTCACCGTCAGCGCGGGCGCGTCGAAGTCGATCGAGCCCGACCGCCGCGGCAACTCGGTGCCGATCTCGTCGTTCGCCGCGCTCACCGTGTCGCAGCCGCTGCTGAACTTCTCCACCTTCCCGCAGGTCGACCAGGCGAAGCGGTCGCTCGAGGCGGAGCGCGCGACGGCCGTGGACACGCGCCGGGTGCTCGCGTTCGACACGGCCCGCGCGTTCCTCCAGGCGCTGACGGCGGAGCAGATGCGCCGGTCGGCCGAGCAGCGCCACGCCCGCGCGAAGGCGAACCTCCAGAACGCGCAGGCGCGCGCCGAGGCGGGGCTCGCGAGCGTGAACGACGCGACCCGCGCGCGCCTCGACGTCTCGAGCGCCGCGCGGGACGTCGCGACCAGCCTCGCGTCCGAGCAGCGCGCGATGCTCTCGCTCGCGTTCGTCATCGGCGAGGCGACCGTCGGGCCGCTCGCGCCCACCGACTCGATGACCCAGAGCGCGGAGACGTTCCGCGACGACGGCAACGCGCTCGCGACCTCGGCGGTCGCGCGGCGCCCCGATCTGCGGGCGCTCCGGTCGCGCATCGACGCCGCGGCCGAGAGCGTCCGCGAGACGCACTACCGGTTCGCGCCGTCGCTCTCGCTCTCGGGGCAGGTGCGCCTCACGCCCGACGCGACCGCGCTCCGCTACCACGACGAGACGATCTCGCTGTCGCTCTCCTGGTCGCTGTACGACGCGGGCGCGCGCGTCGCAGACCGCCGCACCCGGCAGGCCCAGCTCGAGATCGCCCGGCTCGACGAGCGCTACGCGCGGCGCGGGGTCGAGCGCGACGTCCGCGTGAACCTCGTGGTGCTCGAGGACGCGCGCCTGTCGTTCAAGGCCGCGGACGAGGCCGTCGCCGCCGCGCGGCAGAGCGCCGAGGAGACCGGCATCCTCTACAAGCAGGGCCTCGCGCGCGCCATCGAGCTCGTCGACGCGAACGGCAGGCTCTTCGACGCCGAGATCAGCCTCGCCACGGCCCGACTCCAGATGAACCAGGCCTACCTCGACGTCCGCTACGCGCTCGGCCTCGATCCCCTCGACGACGGAGGCTCTGCCCGATGATCCGCCTGCTGCTCCTCGCGACGCTGCTGCTCCTCTCGATGGCTGGCCTGGGCTGCAAGAAGGGCGCGGATCCCGCCGCCAGCCGCGGAAAATCCGGCCGCGGCGGCAAGGGCGTCGCGTTCCCGGTCGACGTGATGCCCGTCGAGGTCAAGCGCGCCGACTACGTCGTGCAGGCGCCCGGCACCGTCGAGGCGTTCGAGCGCGTGCAGGTCACCGCGCGCGTCGCCGGCGTCGTCGACAAGGTCGCGTTCCGCGAGGGCCAGGAGGTGAAGAAGGGCGACGTGCTGGTCGTCATCGACGGCGAGCGGTTCCGCCTGTCGGTCAACACAGCGAAGGCGTCGCTCGAGAAGACCCAGGCCGCGCAGGCCGACGTCGAGGCGCAGGTGAAGCGGCGCGAGGGCGCGAGCGACAAGAACCCCGGCCTCATCCCCGGCGAGGAGCTCGAGACCTACCGCACGAAGAGCCTGACCGCGAAGGCGGACACCGCCGTCGCGAAGGAGAACCTCCGCGCGGCGCAGCTCAACCTGCGCGACTCGGGCGTGCGCGCGCCGATGAGCGGGATGATCCAGACGCGCAGCGTCGAGACGGGCCAGTACGTGCCCGCCGGCTACGTGATGGCGACCCTGCTGCAGGTGGAGCCGATGCTGCTGAAGTTCCAGGTGCTCCCGCAGGACGCGCCGCGCCTGAAGCCGGGGATGTCGGCGTCGTTCAAGCTCCGGGAGAGCAAGCAGACGTTCACCGCGACGATCGCGCTCGTGTCGGGCTCCGCGGACCTCGAGACCCGCATGGTGAACGTGGCGGCGCAGGTCGATCAGGCGGAGCACAAGTTCTGGCTGCGACCGGGCTCGTTCGCCGACGTCTCGATCACCCTGCCGGCCGCGCGCTCGGCGCCGCTCATCCCCCGCGCCGCCGTCCGCCCGAGCGACAAGGGGTTCATCGCGTACGTCCTCGACGGCGACGTCGTGCACGAGAAGGTGCTCGCGCTCGGGATGAACACGAGCGACGGCTGGGTCGAGGTCCGCGACGGCCTGAAGGGCGGCGAGAAGCTCGTCGTGCGCGGCACCGAGCCGCTCTCCGAGGGCGCGAAGGTGCGCGCGAGGGAGGTCAGCTCGCTCGACGAGCCCCCCGCCGACGCGCCTCCGTCGGGCAGCGCGCGCGCGCCAGGCGCCGCGCCGTCCGGGAGCGCGGGGCGTCGGCACCGGGGCGGGGGCGCCGCGCCGTCCTCGCAGCCGTGAAGGAGGCGCGAGATGAACCTCACCGAGATCTCCGTCAAGAACACCGTCTTCGCGTGGATGTGGATGGCCGGCACGGTGCTGTTCGGCATCCTCGCCGTCCGCCGCATCGGCGTCAGCCAGTACCCCGACGTCGACTACCCGAACATCACCGTCTCGGCGTCGTGGTCCGGCGCGTCGCCGTCGGCGATCGAGCGCGAGGTCGTCGAGCCGCTCGAGCAGGCGATCGCGCAGGTCGAGGGCGTCCGCGAGCTGACGTCCCAGGCGCGCCAGGGCAGCGCGCGCATCACGGCGGTGTTCGACATGTCGCGCGACGTCGATCTCGCGCTCCAGGACATCCAGGCGAAGACCGCGCAGGCCCAGCGCCAGCTCCCGAAGGACGTCCCGGCGATCTCCGTCTCGAAGTCGAACCCCGACGACGTCGCCATCGTCACGGTCGCCGTCCACGGCGCGTTCTCGCGGCAGATGCTCGCCGACGTCGCGCGCTACCAGGTGCAGGACAAGCTCCAGACGGTCGAGGGCGTCGGGCAGATCACGCTCTCCGGCTACGTCGACCGCAACGTGCGCATCTGGCTCGACGCGAGCAAGCTCGCGGAGCGCGGCGTCGTCGCGAACGACGTCATCAACGCCATCAAGCGCGAGCACGTCGAGGTGCCGGGCGGCCAGCTCGACGCGGGCGGGCGGCAGGTGAGCGTGCGGCTGCTCGGCGAGGCGCTCGACCTCGCGACGTTCCGCCGGCTCGTCGTCGCGAAGGCGAAGGGAGCGCCCGTCTACCTGGAGGACGTCGCGCTCGTCGAGGACGGCTTCGCCGACATCAACAGCGTCGCGCGCCTCGACGGCACCCCGATGCAGGCGCTCGGGGTGCTGAAGCAGCGCGGCACGAACGCCGTCGCCGTCGCGCGCGGCGTGCGCGCGCGGGTCGAGGAGATCAAGCGCACACTCCCCGAGGGGATGCAGGTGGAGGTGCTCTTCGACTCGACGACGTTCATCGAGGAGTCGGTGCACGAGATCGAGATCGAGCTCGGCCTCGCGCTCATCCTCACGTCGCTCGTGTGCTGGCTGTTCCTCGGCTCCCTGTCGAGCACGCTGAACGTGATCCTCGCGATCCCGATGTCGCTGCTCGGCACCGTCGCGGTCATCTATTTCTGCGGGTTCACGCTCAACACGTTCACGCTGCTCGGCCTGTCGCTCGCCGTGGGCCTCGTGGTCGACGACGCCGTGATGATCATGGAGAACATCTACCGCCACGCGGAGATGGGGAAGGACAAGGTGAAGGCGTCCATCGAGGGGACGAAGGAGATCACCTTCGCCGCGCTCGCCGCGACGCTCGCGGTCGTCGCCATCTTCCTGCCCGTCGTGTTCATGGACGGCGTCGTCGGGAAGTTCTTCTTCCAGTTCGGCGTGACCCTCTCGGTCGCCGTGATGATCTCGTACTTCGAGGCGATCACGCTCGCGCCCGCGCGCTGCTCGCAGATCCTCGACACGTCGCGCGAGGGGCGAGGCCGGCTCGGGGCGGCGATCGATCGCGCGTTCTCGCGGCTCGAGCGCGCCTACGCCCGCGCGCTCGCGTGGGCGCTCGAGAAGCCCGCGTGGGTGCTGCTCGCGACGGCGATCGTGACGGCGCTGTCCGTGGTCGCGTACCTGCGCCTGCCGGCCGAGTTCGTCCCCTCGCAGGATCAGAGCCGGCTGAACGTGCGCATCCAGACGACGGCGGGGATGAGCCTCGACGCGGCGACGCCGCTGCTCCACGCGGCCGAGCAGCGCCTGGCGCGGCGCCCGGAGGTCGCGCGGGTGCTGACGACGCTGCAGGGCTCGAGCGGCTCGATGAGCCTCACGCTCGTCCCGCGCGGCGAGCGCAAGCTGTCGGCGCAGGAGCTGAGCGCGGACATCCGCAAGGATCTCTCCAGCATCGCCGGCATCCGCGCGTCGGTGCAGGATCCATCGCAGCAGAGCTTCGGCGGCGCGAAGGGCTCGCCGGTGCAGTTCACGGTGCGCGGCTCCGACTGGGACAAGCTCGTCGACGTCGCGATGGGCGTGAAGGCGCGCGTCGAGCAGGAGGGCATCGCGGTCGACGTCACCACCGACTACCAGCTCGGCACGCCCGAGGTGCAGATCGATCCCGATCGCCGGCGCGCGAGCGAGCTCGGCGTCAGCGTGAGCGATCTCGGCAACACCGTGAGCGCGTTGATCGGCGGCAACGTCGTCGGCAAGTTCGCGACCGAGGGGCGGCGCGTCGACATCCGCATGCGCCTGCTCTCGCGCCAGCGCTCGCGCCCCGAGGACATCAACCAGATCCGCGTCCGATCCGCCTCCGGCGACCTCGTGCCGCTCGCGCTCCTCGTCCATCAGCAGGAGAAGCCCGTCCTGCAGGCCATCACGCGGGTCGACCGGGAGCGCGCGATCACGATCTCGGGCAACGTCGGCCCCGGGCTGTCGCAGGCGGCGGCCATCGCGCGCGTGCAGCAGATCGCGGCCGAGCTGCCGATGGGCGCGCGCATCGTGCTCGGCGGGCAGAGCACGCAGCTCGCCGACACGACGAGCAGCCTCGCCTTCGCGCTCGTGGTCGGGATCCTGGTCGCGTACATGGTGCTCGCGTCGCAGTTCAACTCGTTCCTGCACCCCGCGACCGTCCTCACGATCCTCCCGCTCGCGCTGTCGGGCGCGGCGTTCGGCCTGCTCGCCGCGGGGAAATCGCTGAACGTGTTCAGCATGATCGGCGTGCTGTTGCTCATGGGCATCGTGAAGAAGAACTCCAGCCTGCTCGTCGAGTACTCGGTGGAGCTCGAGCGCCACGAGGGGCTCGACGCGCACGCGGCGATGCTGAGGGCCGGCCCGCTCCGGCTCCGCCCGATCCTGATGACGACGGTCGCGACGATGATGTCCGCGGTGCCGGCGGTGCTCGGCCTCGGGCCGGGCGCGGAGACGCGCGGGCCGATGGCGTCCGCGGTGCTCGGCGGGCTCACGCTCTCGACCCTCCTGAGCCTGCTCGTCGTGCCCGTGCTCCACGTCCTCGCGGCCCGCGCGCGCGCCAGGCTGTCGAGGAAGCGCCCGAGCGCGCCCGCCGATCCGACCCCCGTCAGCTGATCCGCAGGCCCCGTCCGGGCTCGTCGACGGCGATCCCCGCGACGACGAGCTCGAGCGTCGCCACCGCGACCTCGATCGCGGAGAGATTCGCGCGCGCGCACAGCGAGTCCGGGTGCGTGGGCGTCGAGGTCAGCGCCGCGAGCAGCTTCGCGCCAGGCGGAGAGAGCGCGGGCGGCTCCGCGCGATCGGGGGCCTCGGCGCGACCGCGGTCGTCGAGGGAGAGGGCCGAGAGGAGGTGCCCGAGATCGTGCACGATCCGCGCGCCGAGCCGCGCCTCCTCGCGCACGGTCGCCGCGTGCGGCGCGCCGAACCCCTGCGCCAGCACGAGCACCGGCTTGCGGAGCCGCCGCGCGTGGGTCGTCGTGTTGCGCGCGCCGCTGACGAGCGGGCACTCGACGAGCACGGTCGCCTCCGTCATCGCCGCGAGCACCGCGTTCCGCGCGAAGAACCCCGACCGCGGCGGAGGATCGCGCGGGGGGACGAGCGACACGATCGCGCCGCGCCGCTCGACCTCGCGCCACAGCTCGTCCGTCCCCCCAGGGTAGGGGCGCTCGGTGCCGCCCGGCGCGCACACCACCGTGACGCCGCCCGCGTCGAGCGCGCCCCGGTGCGCGGCCTGATCGACGCCGATCGCGCCGCCCGACCACACCGCGACGCCGCGCTCCGCGAGCGCCGCCGCCGCCCGCGTCGCCCACTCGAGCCCCGATGGCGACGCGCGGCGCGTCCCCACCATCGCGACGCTGCGACCAGTCGGCAGCGCGCCGCGCACCCACAAACCGCGAGGCGCCCGCCCGGCTCGGGCGAGCGCCTCTGGCAGCGTCGGCGATCCGGGGGCGTAGTGCGTGGTCACACCCCTCTATCGGCCGCTCCCGCCGCGGCTTGCGCGCCGCGACCAGAAATTCTCGGTCAGCGCTCGTAGAGCTGCGCGAGCACGGTGCCTGCGCCCTTCGCCGCGCGCACGCGGAACTGCGCCGGGCCGGGGACCGGGAAGGGGTTCTTGAAGCAGTCCTTGCCGCCCGCCATCACCGTCTGCACGGGGCTCTGCGGCGACTGCGACGCGACCTGCGGCGGCATCGGCGGCATGTTCGCGACCAGATCGATCTGCACCTCGACCGGCGGCGACGCGACCGCGATGCCCGTGTAGCACTTGCCCGGCTGCAAGGAGACGCTGGTCGTCAGCATCTGGCCCTCCTGGAGCATCCCGCCGAGCGCCTCGCCGACGGGCTTGCCGTTCGGCGCGTTCTGCTGGGCGAGCGGCGTCAAGAGCGGCTGGAGGGCCGCGGCCATCGCCGGGTTGTTCGTGCCCGCCTGCCCGCCGCCCTGCGTCCCGCCGGTCTGGCCCGTCCCGCCCGTGAGGCCCGGGATGGGGAACGGAAACGGGAACGGGGACGCGGTGGTCGCGGCCGGCGCCGTCGTGCCGGTGGGCTGCGCGGTCGTCTGCGGATAGGGCTGCTGCTGCGGGTAGGGCTGCTGCTGGCCGTACGGCTGCTGCTGCCCGTAGGGCTGCTGCTGCCCGTAGGGCTGCTGTTGAAAGGAATTCGGCGAGTTCGGCGGCGGATCGTCCTTCTTGCAACCGGCGGAGGCGAGCGCGGCGAGCGCGAGGGTGGCGACGAGGGTGGGGCTGAGCTTCATGGTTCTCCTGGGGGTTGGACGGCCGGGCGGCGCCGGCATTCGCTCGCAGCGCGCGATCGAGGTCGGAGCGTCGAGGCCGCCGGTCGACGGGGCCGAGGCCGCGCTCGCGGCGGAGTATTCAACATCGGCGGCGGGAAGGGTACAAAAGCGCGTCATCGTAGCCTCGAACGCGCGGCGCCCTCCCGACCTTTCACCCGCTCTCCGGGAGAACTCGCCCGCGCCGACGCGAAGATCGGCTAGATCCCAGGCCGATGCGCATCCTGGTGGTCGAGGATCAATACTCCATCCGCAAGATGATCGAGGCGCTGGTCGGCGGCCGCGGCCACGTCGTCCTCTCGGCGACCACCGGCCCGCGCGCGGTCGAGCTCTCGCGCTCCGAGCACGTCGACGCCGCGCTGCTCGACATCAACCTGCCGCCGCCCTTCGACGGCATCGAGCTGTGCGCGCGGCTGCGCGCGGCGTCGCCCACGATGCCCATCCTGATGATCACCGCGCAGGACGACGACGAGACCCGCGCCCGCGCGCTCGCGGCCGGCTCGACCGGCTTCTTCGCGAAGCCGTTCAGCCCGCTCGCGCTGCTGAAGGAGATCGACGCGATCGAGCGCGGCCGCTGACGCACGGGCGCGCGGCGCCGTGGTAAGGGCGCCGCGTGTGCGGCATCTTCGGCATCTTCGGGCACCCTGAGGCCTCCAACCTAGCGTACCTCGGGCTGCACGCGCTGCAGCACCGCGGCCAGGAGAGCGCCGGCATCGTCACGAGCGACGGCGAGCGGCTCTACGCGCACCGCTCGATGGGCCTGGTGCAGGACGCGTTCTCGGAGGACGTCCTCTCGAAGCTCCCGGGCGCGGTCGGGATCGGCCACGTGCGCTACTCGACGGCGGGCGGCAGCGGCCTGCGCAACGCCCAGCCGCTCGCCGTCGACTACGCGCGCGGATCGCTCGCGGTCGCGCACAACGGCAACCTCACGAACGCCGACGAGCTGCGGGAGCGCCTCGAGGCGCGCGGCAGCATCTTCCAGAGCTCGGCCGACACCGAGACGGTCGTGCACCTCATCGCGCAGAGCGCGCAGCGCACCATCGAGGACCGCGTCGTCGACGCGCTCTCGCAGGTCGAGGGCGCGTACTCGATGGTGTTCCTCACCGAGGACCGCATCATCGCCGTGCGCGATCCGCGCGGGTTCCGCCCGCTGTGCCTCGGCACCCTGCGCTCGCGCGGCGGCGTCCACGTCGTCGCGAGCGAGCCCGTGAGCTTCGACCTCATCGACGCCGAGCTGCTCCGATCGCTCGAGCCGGGTGAGATGCTCGTGATCGACAAGGGCGGCGTGCGGTCGTCGTTCCCCTTCGCGAGGCAAGAGGTGCGCGAGTGCGTGTTCGAGCACGTGTACTTCGCGCGGCCCGACTCGCCCCTCGGCGGCGCGACCGTGTACGACGTCCGGCGCGCACTCGGGCGCAGGCTCGGGGACGAGCACCCCGTCGAGGCAGACGTCGTCGTGCCCGTGCCCGACTCGGGCGTGCCGTCGGCGATGGGCTTCGCCGAGCGCCTCGGCATCCCCTTCGAGCTCGGGCTCATCCGCAGCCACTACGTCGGCCGCACGTTCATCGAGCCGTCGCAGAGCATCCGGCACTTCGGCGTGACGCTGAAGCTGAACCCGGTGACGAGCGTGCTGCGCGGCAAGCGCGTGGTCGTCGTCGACGACTCGATCGTCCGCGGGACGACCAGCCGCAAGATCGTGAAGATGCTCCGCGACGCGGGCGCGCGCGAGGTGCACGTCCGCGTGTCGAGCCCGCCGACGCGCTGGCCCTGCTACTACGGCATCGACACGCCGACCCGCCGCGAGCTCATCGCGTCGTCGCACACGACCGACGAGATCGCGCGCTACCTGACGGCCGACTCGCTCGGCTACATCTCGCTCGACGGGATGATCGACGCGGTGGTCGGCGCGCGCGGGGAGGGCGCCGAGGCGCGGGCGCGCTTCTGCCACGCCTGCTTCTCCGGCGAGTACCCGGTCGAGTTTCGCGGTCAGCCCGCGGGGCGGCAGCTCCGCCTGCTCGGCGTGTAGCGTCCTCTGCGCGCCCTCGTCGACGCTGGGACGCCCACGCTGCACTCGCTCCTCGGGCTCCCGATGTTCATGCTTGGCGGCGTTGACTTCGTGAGGATGTCTCCGTAGCCTCCGCGCCGCATGGTTCGCGTGCCGCTCTCCCGGATCGCGCTGTGGCTGCTCACCTGCGTGGTCGTCCTGGCCTGCGGTGGCGTCGTCCCACCCGGCCCCGGGCCTGGCGTCCCCGCGCTGTGCGAGGAGCCAGACGGAACCAACGAGCTGGCGCTCCCGGCGAGGGTCACCGCGCGCCCCGATGGCGCCAGGGTCGGCGGATCGATCCCCGGGTCGGGCAACGTGACGAACCGGGGCTCCGCGCGCTACACGATGGGCTTCGAGCTGCCCCCCGGCCGGCGAGGCATGCAGCCGACCCTGTCCCTCGAGTACGACAGCGACAGTCCCAACGGCCTCGTGGGTCGTGGCATGCACCTCGCGGGCCTGTCTCACATCGCCCCCTGTGCGCGCACGCTGATCCTCGATGGCGTCTCCCTTGCCCCCCGCTACGACGGCACCGACCCGCTGTGCCTGGACGGGATGCGCATGGTCCAGCTCCCGGATCACAGCTACGTGACCGTTCCCAGTTCTCACGCTCGGATCGTGAGGCTGGACAACGGCTTCGAGGTGACGACGCCGGACGGGATGATCCAGCGCTACGGCGTCGCCGACGACGCCGTCCAGACCACGACGGATCAGCCCCGCGCCTGGGCGCTGTCGCAGGTCCGCGACGGCTACGGAAACACGATCGAGTACCGGTACGAGAACACGAAAGCCTCCGACCGCGCCGGCGCGTACACCACGTCCCACCTCCCGACGTCGATCTTCTACACCGGGCACGCGAGCGGGCTCGGGCCCGACAAGGAGGTTCGTCTCGTCTGGGAAGCCCGCCCCGATCCGTCGTTCGTGTTCGAGCGGGGGCTTCGGCTCGAGCGCGACAAGAGGCTGTCGGCGGTCCAGATCGTCGTCCAGCGCGTCGTCGAGCGCTCCTACGACTTCACGTACGAAGCGTCGCCGCAGTCGGGCGTGTCGCGCCTCGCGCGCGTGACAGAGCGGGCGGTGCCAACCGGCGACACCCGCCCGCCCACGCGGTTCGTCTGGACCGACGCGTCCCCCGGCGATGGCCCATTCCGGGGGACCTCCGCGTTCCCGACGCTGGACACTGGCTTTCTTCGCTCGCAGCTGTCGAACTACACGCTGGCCGACATGGCGGGCACCGGGCTCGACATGGTCGCGTACCCGGAGGCCCCACACGAGGAGACGGTCCGGGAGAAGGGCGTCCAGAGGAAGATCCTGGTCTCGACGTGGAAGGTGCGGGAGCTGACGCCCGTCGCCTCACTTCCTGGGGCCCCTCCCCCTAGCGCCGAGACGTTTGCGACGTTCACGACGCCCTACACGGGGGCGGCCACCGGGGGCGCGCGCGACTTCGCGATCCCAGTCGACCTCGACCTCGATGGCCGGACGGACCTCGTCACGGTCAACAACGCCGTGTTCGGCCTCACCTACGACGGAATAGACTGGGGACCCAAGCTGTCGCCCTCCACCGACCAGGTCGTGGAGCCTGCGACGTTCAAGGTCTTCATGGGGCGCCCGGGCGGAGTCGAGCGGGTCGAGCTGCGCCTCGACACGGACAACACGCGATCCGTCCCGGTGTTCGGCGACTTCAACGGAGACGGCGCGCCGGACGTGATCGACAGGGGGGTGGTGCGGCTCCACAAGGGAACGCAAGCGCCAGCGAAGGATGGCTTCCTCGAGCCGTTCGAGGCGGGGGGACCGCATCTCGCCGGCGTGGCTCTCGCGCAGGAGGCCGGTCACTTGCCATGGGTCCTCGACATCGACGGAGACGGGCGCAGTGACATCCTGACCAAGACGACCGCCGACGGCGTTCACTTCGCGCCCACGCTGACGTGGTTTCGTCTGGCCTGGACGCCCCCCGCCGGCGGAATGGCCGGCTACTGGACGGTCGTCGAGCACGACTCGGGTCTCCCGTCGGACCTCCTGCCGAGGTGGCGCGAGAACGGGACGAACTGGTCCCAGTTGCCCTCGTCGCCCCACTTCGGCGATGTCAACGGGGACGGCCTGGCCGATTTGGTGGTCGGCGCGGCGTCGGACGGCACACAGGGTTCGGTCCCGGCTGCCCCGACCGTTCGATACAACAGGGGCGATGGGACGTTCGGGGGTGAAGAGCCGCTGCCGGGCGCAGGCGACGGCGAGCGGGTGCGCGGCATGGTGATGGCGACCAGCGGCGACTGGAACCACGACGGCAAGGTCGACTTCCTCGTTCCGACGTTGTTCGGCCCCAGCAGCGGCCACCTGATGCTGCTCGCGTCCGGGGCAACCGAGCACCGCTGGATCGACACGGGGATCATCGTGCCCGACCTGACGGCGCTCTCCAGCGATCCGAACGCCGAGGGCGCTGTCGCCCAGCACGCGACGCAGTACGCGTTCCTCGGCCCACGGTTCGTCCGCCCGGCGACGCGTCGGTTCGGGAGCGATCTGCTCGCGCCGACCGTCGTGAATGGGCGGGTGGTCCACCGGGTGATCGCGGCACAAGACGCGCCGTTCGACCGCCTCGCCGCCGTGTACGACGGCCTCTCGCCGAGCGGCACCGGCGGCGAACGCGACATGCCCCGCATCCGGTTCCATTACGGGACGATCAACGAGGCGGCGCTGGACACGCCCGGCTGCGCGTTTCCCGCGCCGTGCACGGTGGGGAGTCGACCGGTCGTGACGATGACCACCCACGACGCCGGGACGGCGCAGCCAGTCCGCGTCACCCACGAATTTCGTGGCGGGCGCACCAGCGTGCGGGGGCGGGGGTTCCTCGGCTTCTCCGAGATCACACATATCGACGGCGATCGCCGCGAGGATCTCCGCTTCGACAACCGGACGGCCGGCGCACGGGGAGACTTTCCGTTCGCCAGCTTCGCGGCCAGGCGCACGCTGCGGTTCGATCTCGCCGACGGCGTCCGGGAGACGCACGAGCGGCGCACGACGCACGAACTCGTCGACCTCGGCCCCACCTACTTCGTCTACCGCAAGAGCGACTCGCAGGACCAGGCGCGCTTGTCGTCGAGCCCGCCCGACGCGTCGATCTACCACTCGACAACCGAGACCGTCAGCGAGGTGACCCCGGACGGCAGGCCGCGGAGGCTGGTGGTCGAGCGCGGGTCCCGAACGAGAGAGGTGACGACGTTCTCGTACGTCCCCCTCCCGCTGCGGGGACACGTGGTCA
>JADLFU010000177.1 GCA_020849655.1 Polyangiaceae bacterium
CCTCGCGGCGGGCGGGGGGGCCGCGTGACGGGCGGCGGCGCGGCGCTTTCCGCCTGTCAGCGCCGACGCGACGATCCAAACAAAACCAACTACAGCCGCGACGGCCCCTACCGCGCCGACGCCGACGACGGCGCCGATCTTCCGCCACGGGATCTCGAACGACGGGCCGTCGTCGACGGGCGTCGGGGCGGGCGCGCCGGGGACGGGCGTCGGAGGGGGCGCGCCGGGGACGGGCGGCGCGGCGGGCGGGACGGTGACGACGGCGGGCTTCGGCTCGGCGACGGTCGCGGGATCGCCGAGGTCGAGGCGCCCCGCGCCGAACATCGTGTCGTGCCCCGCGGGGCCGAGATCCTTCGCGCGGGACAGGAGCACGCTCACGATCTCGCTGCGCGTGTACTGTGGGAACCTCCCCCACAGGAGCGCCGCCGCGCCCGCCACGTGCGGCGCCGCCGCGCTCGTGCCGCTGAACGTCCCCTTGAACACGAGGCTGGAGACGCTCGACGGCGCGGAGATCTCGGGCTTCGCGCGGCCGTCCTCCGTCGGCCCGAGCGAGCTGTACGACGCGAGCTTGTCGGTGCTCCAGTCGACGGCGCCGACCGCGACCGCGCCGACCGCGTCGCTCGGCGACGAGAGGCTGCCGACCGGCGTCGGGTAGTCTATTTTCGCGGCGCCCCGCACGTCGAGGATGAACGTCGCCGGCGCGGCGCCGGCCTTCGCCATCAGCCCGACGTAGTACGTCCCGCCCGCCTGCACACGCGTCGTCAGCACCTCCTGCGGCTGGCGGAAGACGAGGTTGTTGTTCTCGCTGCGGGCGAGCTCGTTCATCCGCGCGTCGAACAGGTAGAGATCGTAGTTGGAGACCCGGCTCGCGCCCCACTCGCCCCACGTGAACGTGATCTTGAGGTCGGGGTCGTCCTCCTGGGTGAAGCGCATCGCGGTCTTGCCGGGCGCGAACTCGTGCCACCCGGCCTTGCCGGTCAGCTTGCCGCGGTGGAACCGCAGCGCCTCGTTGCCCGCCGAGTTGACCCACAGGATGCCCTGCTTCGCGAGCTGATCGATGCGCTGCTGCTGCCTGCCCTTGCCGTTGCGCGGGCCCGTGAGCGTCCCGGCGGAGTGGCTGATGACGCGGACGCCCTGCCCGACGAGCCAGTTGACGGCGGCGTCCCAGTCCTCGGCGCCGCACGCGATGAACAGCTGCGCGTCGGGCGCCATCTCGTGGATGATCTCGGCGGCCGCGACGCCGTGCAGGCCGTCGCCGTCGAGGCTCCTGCCGCCCGCGCCGACGCAGCCCTTCATCCACAGCGAGGTGTTCGCCGGGAGCGCGGTGCCGACGAAGCGCGACGCCTGCGAGACGACCGGATCGAGGACGCCCACCTTCACGCCGGCGCCGCGGAACCCGGCCTTCTGCCAGTCGGCCGCGCGGGTCTTCTTCACGCCCTCGGTCGAGCCCGTCCTGTAGGCCTGGGGGCGCTCGGTGGGCACGATGCCGCGCACCTCATCGAGCTGCGTGAAGCCGGTGAGCAGCTCGTCGGGGCTCTTGCCCGCGGCGACCTCCTCCTCGATCTTCGACCACGGCACCGCGACGTTCAGCTGGTGGTCGTCGCGCCCGGTCACGCGCCCGCCGCGCCGCTCGATCTCCGCCTCCAGCTCCTTCGGCTCGTCGCTCTCTGTCAGGATCGTGAAGATCAGCTCGTCGCCGGAATTGAGCAGCCCGCGGGTCCTGGCGAGCTCCTTCGCGCGGGGCAGCCCGCCCACCGTGTACGCGACCGCGAACTCCTTCAGCAGGCTGCCGAGCTTGGGGTCCCTCGAGAGCTTCTCGAGCTTCGGGTGCTTGCGCGCGAGCTCGTCGATGCTCGTGGTGAGCGCCGGCGCGGGCGACAGGGGCGCGGCCGACTGTCGTCGCGCGACGATCGCCGCGCCGACCGCCGTCGCCGCGCCGAGGCCGACGAGGGCAGAGGCGAGGACCGTCCGGCGACGCTCCGGCGTCACGGCGCACCTCGCGCGAGCGCCGTGGCCGAGGCGACCTGCTCACGCGGAGGCGGCGCCCACGTCGTCGACGCGCACGACCACACGAGGCACGCGACGGCTGGGCGCATCTGGTCAGAAGTAGCCCGCGACGCCGAGCGTGCCCATCACCTGGTACTGAAACTTCGTGTCGAACGCGGAGATCGTGTTGCCCGCGATGCGCACGCGGTCCTCGAGCTTGTCGGAGATGCTCGGGTTGAACGATCCGCGCGCGCTGATGGGGATGCGCAGATCGAACCCCGGGATGGGCAGCTTGACCTCCGCGCCGACGCCGAACGTCCAGTACGAGTAGTTGTCGACGTAGCCGCCGACGGGGGCGAGCTGACCTCGCCCGTCCTTCGAGGAGTAGGTCGCGGCCGCGCCGCTCGCGCGGATGAACTCCTTGCCGACGAGCACGTACGGCGCGAACAGCGGCACCGGCATCACGCCCTTCAGGAGCACCGGGATCTGCGTCGCGTCGTGCTGGATCTCGACCTCGAACGGGTAGACCACGCCGTTGACCGTGAGATCGATGTCGCCCTTGCCGCGCGACGTGCGCTTGATGAAGTCGACCTCGAGCCCGAGGAACTTGATGACGCGCACGTCGAGCATCAGCCCGTAGCCGAAGCTCGTGCCGCCGAACCCGGGGTACACGTCGCCGGCGGGCTTGCCGCCGATCGTCTTGTCGCCCGGTTTGCCCAGGAAATTGGCGCCGTACGCGACCATCGGCCCGACGCCGAACTCGACGAGATCGAGCGCGTGGCTCTCGGTCGGGGTGAGCCAGGCGAGGGCGCAAGCGGCGACGGCGGCGACGGAGCGGAGGCGCATGGCGGCGACCTTACGGCAGGCCCGACGCTCGGTCGAGGGGCGAGCGCGCCGCCGCGCGCGCTTGCGTCCCCGCCGCGCGAGAGTGTAAGCGGGCGCGGCCATGTCGACCGAGCTCGCGCGGGAGGTCCGTCGTCGCAAGACGTTCGCGATCATCAGCCACCCCGACGCGGGCAAGACGACGCTCACCGAGAAGCTGCTGCTCTACGGGGGCGCCATCCACCTCGCCGGCGCGGTGAAGGCGAAGAAGGGCCGCGCGGGCACCGTCTCCGACTGGATGGACATGGAGCGCGAGCGCGGCATCTCGATCACGTCGAGCGTGCTGCAGTTTCCTTACAAGGGGTTCTCGATGAACCTCCTCGACACGCCCGGCCACGCCGACTTCAGCGAGGACACCTACCGCACGCTGCACGCCGCCGACTCGGCCGTGATGCTGCTCGACTGCGCGAAGGGCGTCGAGGCGCAGACGAAGAAGCTGTTCCGCGTCTGCCACCGGCGGCGCATGCCGATCTTCACGTTCGTCAACAAGCTCGACAGGCCGGGGCGCGATCCGTTCGATCTCGTCGGCGAGGTCGAGAGCGTGCTCGGGATAGGCTGCTACCCGGTGACGTGGCCGGTCTACGCGGGCGCCGAGTTTCGCGGGGTGTACAACCGGCTGGAGCGGCGGGTCATCCTGTTCCGCGCGGGCGACGGCGCGACGGGCGCGTCCGAGGTCGCGATGGCGGTCGCGGGGATCGACGATCCGAAGATCGCGGCCGAGATCGGCGACGCCGCGCACCGCGAGCTCTGCGACCAGCTCGAGCTGCTCGACGCCGCCGGCGACGGGTTCGACCGCGAGCGCTTCGCGCGGGGCGAGGTCTCGCCGATGTTCTTCGGCAGCGCGTACAACAACTTCGGCGTCGAGCCGTTCCTCGACGCGTTCCTCGAGATGATCCCGCCGCCGCTCGGGCGCCGCACGTCGAGGGGAGAGCTCGCGCCGGACGCCGACGAGTTCTCCGCGTTCGTCTTCAAGATCCAAGCGAACATGGACAAGGCCCACCGCGATCGCATGGCGTTCCTGCGGGTCTGCTCGGGCAAGTTCGAGCGCGGGATGAAGGTGCGCCACGTCCGCACCGGGCGCGACATGCGCCTCGCGAACCCCACGCAGTTCATGGCGCAGGAGCGCACGATCGTCGAGGAGGGCTACGCGGGCGACGTGCTCGGCATCTACGATCCCGGCGTGTTCGAGATCGGCGACACGCTGACCTCTGGCGCGAGCTTCACGTTCGACGAGATCCCGTCGTTCGCGCCCGAGCGGTTCACGCGGGTCGTGCTCGTCGATCCGATGAAGCGCAAGCAGCTGAAGAAGGGCCTCGACGAGCTCGCGCAGGAGGGCAGCGTGCAGCTGTTCCGGCCGCCCGAGGGGCGCGACGGCGACGCGGTGATCGGCGCGGTCGGCGAGCTGCAGTTCGAGGTGACGAAGCACCGGCTCGAGACCGAGTACAAGGTCGACGTGCGCCTCGAGGATCTCCCGTTCGAGTTCGCCCGGTGGGTCGAGCGCGTCGACGCGAAGAGCAAGGAGCCGATCGAGCTCCTGCGGTTCGAGCGCGAGCGCGCGGGCTCCGGGTTCCTCGACGTGCGCGGCCGGCCGGTGGTGCTGTTCAAGGGAGACTGGCAGCTCGAGATCGCGACGCGCGAGTTCAAGGAGCTGGTGTTCAAGGAGACGGTGTCCGGCGTCGCCGCGGCGCTGGAGGGCTGATGCGGCGGGCGCACGGAGCGCTGTTGCTGGCGGGCGCGGCGGTGGTGGGGCCGGGCTGCAAGTCATCCTCCGAGGCGACGACCACGAGCGCGCCCGCCGCGTCGTCGAGCGCGCCCGCCGCGTCGTCGAGCGCGCCCGCCGCGTCGTCGAGCGCGCCCGCCGCGTCGTCGAGCGCGTCCGCGGAGGCGACGGCGTCCGCGGCGCCGAGCGCGAGCCAGTCATCGGCGCCCCGCGCGCCGATGAAGGCGTGCAAGACGGACGACGACTGCGTCCCCAAGACCTGCTGTCACGCGACCGAGTGCACGCTCGCCGACAGGGCGCCGAGCTGCGAGAAGGCGCGCTGCGGCAAGAAGCGAGACAAGACCCTCGACCACGGGGGCAAGTGTGTGTGCACCGACGGCACCTGCCGCGCGTTCACCGCCCGGCTCCCGCGGGGGATCCGCGACATGGGGCGAGACCCCTTCTGACGCTCCCCGCGGACGGTGTCACTCGGGCTGGACGATCTTCGTCTCGCAGCCGAACTCTACGTTCACCGCCGCGGACGGATCGGCCTGGATCTTCGCGCAGGTGGCGCCGCAGAGCAGGATCTTCGACTTGTCATCGTTGTACTGCCAGCCGTTGGCGCCGCCCGCGCAGGGCTTCGTGGCGTCCTGCAGGATCGTCTCCTCCGCACCGCCCGCGCCCGGCGTGTAAACGACGTTGACCTTGTTAGGATCGAGCGTCGAGCCCGACGGCGGCTTCGGCACGCCGAGCTCGCACGCCACCTTCGAGGCCGCGGTCTTCGCGATCTCCTCGAACACGGGGCCGAAGTCCGTCAGGCAGATGGGGAACCACTTGCCGCCGGTGAGCTTCGCGGTCGCGATGTGCTCGGCGCCGGTGTTGACCGCGTTCTTGCCGCACTTGGGGGTCTCCGTCGGGAAGGCGGGCGCGCCCATCACCGGGTAGACGACGTAGTTGCGCTTCGCCGCCGTGCCGAACTGCCCGCCGGGCTTCGCGAGCAGCTGCTTGTCGAAGTCGGCGGCCTTCAGCGCCGAGTTGTCGTCGGTGATCGGGATGAACACCTTCAGCGCGTCCTTGCGCAGGAAATCCGCCCACTGCTTGTCGCCGCTCGTCACGCTGTACGTCGAGAGGAAGAGCGACAGCACGTTCGTCGACGCGACGAGCTGGTTCGACGTGCGGAACGTGGGCGGCTTCGACGCGCAGGACGCCCCGCCGAGCGGCGCCGGCACGCAGACGTCGTACTTGCCGGTGCCGACCTTCGCCATCATCACGACGCGGTAGTCGAGCTTCGTCTTGTCGAGGAACCCCGAGAGCTTGTTGACGTTCGCCTTCACGTTGGCGATGTCGTCGCTCATGCTGCCCGACTGATCGACGCCGATGATGACGTCGATGGGCACCTTCGTCGCGGCGGCCTGGGTCTTCGCGCACGCGGCCTGCCCGCCGGCCCCCGCCTCGCCCGCGCCGCCGCCGGTCGCGACGAAGCCGCCGCCCTTGCCCGACTTGCCCGCGGCTCCTGCGGTCGCGGTCGCGCCCCCGGCCCCGCCCGCCACGGCGCCCCCCGCCCCGCCGCCGGCGCTCGCGCCCGCGCTCGCGCCGGGATCGTTCGTCGCGGAGTCTTCGAGCTCGGCGCCCGCGCTCCCGCAGGCGAGCAGCGTGAGGATCGAACCGGCGAAACCTAGGCGGAGGTACGTCATGCCCCCACCATACCGGAGCCCGCGGCCGTGTCGATCGCGACGCCGAGTTGGGCTAGGGTCGGGCAGAGTGGCCGAGCCGACCGACGACACCCTCCTCTCGCTCGAGCACGATCACGCGGAGCTGCACCGCTCGGTCGTCGAGCTCGGTTCGCTCGCGCGCGCGCTGCGCGCCGGGCAGGGCTCGGTCGACGACGCGCGCGCCCAGCTGATCGATCTCGTCGCCGTCCTCTCCGAGGATCTCTTCGGGCACTTCTCGCGCGAGGAGGAGGTGCTCTTCCCCTACGTGCAGGCCGCGGTGCCGGAGCTCTCGGGCGAGGTGCAGGCGCTGGTCACCGGGCACGACGCGGTCTGCGGGGCGCTCGCGCGGCTCGCGCGGCTCGCCCAGTCGGACGCGGTCGCGTCGCAGATCTCGCTCGTGTGCGCCGCGGCCGACCGGGTCGCGGAGGGGTACACGGCCCACGCCCGCGACGAGCGGGCGCTGCTCTCCTCCCTGGCGACGAGGCTGACGCCCGCCCAGCGCGCCGAGCTCACGGAGCGCGCGAGGGGCCTGTGATCCGCGCCCGCCTGAGAGGGGCGGTCCTCTCTCTCCTCCTGCTCGCGTCGGCGTGCGCCGAGCGCCCCGCGACGGCGATCGTGTTCGGCCTGAGCGCGGAGCCTCGTGTCCCGGAGGAGCTCGACGAGGTGACGGTGTCGCTCGGTCGAGGCGACGTGGCGACGTTCGGGAAGACGTACTCGCTGCCGAGCCAGAGCGCGCCGCTCCCGGGGACGATCACCGCCGACGCGAGCGACGATCCCGGCGGGCCGCCCGTGCGGATCGTCGTGCGGGCGCGCAGCACGAAGACGGGCGACTTCATCGAGAAGAGCGCCCGCGTGCGCGCCACGGCGGAGAAGACCAAGCTCCTGCGCGTCCGGCTGCAGTACGCGTGTCTCGGCAAGCTGTGTGAGCCCGGCAGCACCTGCTTCGACGGCGCGTGCCGCTCCGACGAGGTCGACGGCGCGTCGCTGCCCGAGTTCGAGTCGAGCGCCGCAGCCGGCGAGCCCGCCGGCTGCTTCGACGAGGCGCGCTGCCTCGCGGGCGGCGTGCCCCAGGCGCTCGTCGACTGCTCGTTCGAGACGACCCTCGCGCCCGGCAGCTACAACGTGGGGATCTGGTGGGCGGGCGCGGCCGTCCCGGTCGTCCTGGAACCAGACAAAGCTTACACTGTCAGCGGCAAGAAGGTCACCCTCTCCGACGCGCTCTGCGCCTCCACGGCCGTCGATAGAGTGGTGCTCTCTCCCGCGTGCCCTACCAAGTCGGCGCCCGTCTGCGCGAGCTCGAGCGCCCACGGAGGCGCGCCCGGAGCCGCCGGGAGCGCGGGCAGGGGAGGCGCGGGAGGCGCCGGCAGCGGAGGTGCTGGCAACGGAGGGGCTGGCAACGGAGGGGCTGGCAGCGGAGGGGCTGGCAACGGAGGGGCTGGCAACGGAGGCGCAGGCAGCGGAGGCGCCGGCAGCGGAGGTGCTGGCAACGGAGGCGCCGGCAGCGGAGGCGCCGGCAACGGAGGCGCTGGCAACGGAGGCGCTGGCGCAGGCAGCGGAGGCGCAGGAAGCGGAGGAGCTGGCGCAGGCGGCGCAGGCAACGGAGGCGCCGGCAACGGAGGCGCCGGCAACGGTGGCGCCGGCAACGGTGGCGCTGGCGCAGGCGGCGCAGGCACCGGCGGCGCAGGCAACGGTGGCGCTGGCAACGGTGGCACGGGGGGCGCCGGTGGCGCAGGCAACGGCGGTGCCGGCGGGGGCGGGCTCGTGACCCAGCCGAAGCAGGGGTTCCGCGTGCTCGACGCGGGGCCGTACGCCGTGTGCGTCGTGAAGGCGAGCGGCGAGCTGTATTGCTGGGGCACCGACAGTTATCTCACGAAGTTCTACCCGGTGGGCACTCCCCCAGGCCCCGGGAACGTGGCGACGCCGATCAAGCTGGCGGGCGTGCCTCTCCTCGCCGCGGTCTCCGTCGGCGACGCCTTCCTCTGCGGCGTGGACCTCGTCGGGGGCGTACCGTGCTGGGGTGCCAACTGGGCAGGGCAGCTCGGCCGCGTCGACTCCTCGGCCGCGCTCGGCGAAGTGCCCCTACCGTCCGCCGCGGTGGACGTCCGCGCCGTCGAGCAATCGGGCGCCTGCGCGCTCTTGCAGACGGGCGACGTGTACTGTTGGGGCACGGACAGCGGGGGCGGCGAGCTCGGGCAGGGAGCGGGCGCCGGACGGTTGCTGCCCACCCGGGTGGCGCTCCCGCCGGGCGACCCCGTGGTGCAGCTCGCCGGTCAGGGCCCGATCTGCGCGCTGACGGGCGGCGGAGACGTTCACTGCTGGGGCCGCGGGATCTTCTCCCCGACCAAGCTCGCGAGCGGCGTGGACGAGGTCGTGGTGCAGCCCGGCGTCGCCGTCTTCACGCGCGCGGGGAGCGACGTCACGATGTTCCCCCTCTCGAACCTGCAACCTGGCGTCCCGGTGCCCCATGGCGCCATCGTCGACGGGATGGTGGCCCGCTTCGACTCGCTGTGCCTCCACGACGTGGGCAAGGCCAGGCTGCGCTGCTCCTCGTCGCCCCTCACGCCCGGCACCTTCACCACGGATCCGGGCGTCGCCGGGGACATGCCAGTCGCCGCGAGCGGCTTCGCGTCGGCGCACTACGCGACGGGCGGCGCCACCTGCGCGCGCACGTCGTCCGGGGAGGTGCTCTGCTGGGGCGACGACTACACGGGCATGCTCGGCGTCGATCGACCCGAGGATCGCCCCGCGCCGGTGTCCGTGCCCTCGTTCACGGCGAAGTCGCTCGGCGCCGACGTCACGAGGACGCTGGCCATCTCGTCGTCCGGGGGCCTCGCGCGCTGGGGCCTCATCGCCGACACCTCGCCGCTCTCGCCCAGCCCGTCGACCTTCACTGGGAGCGGAGGGGTGCGCGTCCAGCCTGGCCCCGAGTACGACGTCGTGCTCTCGAGCGACGGGACGCTCAGCGCCATCCGTTACAACTCGAGCATGGCCGCGCCGATGGGGACCTGGCTCCACCAGCAGGGCCCAGGGTTCGTCGGCGTGACCGGGTCGTACACTTTCAAGGCAGGCGTCACCGGCTCCACGCTGTGGGGATACTCCGACAACGGATCGTCCTTCCTCGAGTTCGGAGACCCGTCGAAGGTGTGGGCCTCGGGGGAGACCGCCTCCCGCGCGCTGCCCGAGGTGATGACCTCGTTCGTCGGCGGCGGGGACGGCGCCTGCGCCATCGGGGCGAGCGGGGAGCTCTACTGCTGGGGCTGCAACGACAGCTGCAGCGATCGCTTCGGAGCGGTGGGGGATCTGGAGGTCCCCACGAAGGTCTCCAAGCCCAGCGCGGAGGCCGTCGCCTCGGTGTGCCTGGGCTTCGACTACATGTGCGCGCGCACCTCTCCGTCGGGGCTCGTCGCCTGCCGCGGGCGCAACACCTACGGCGCCCTCGGGGACGGCACCACCATCGACAGCTCGGACTACAAGACGGTCGCGGTGCCGCCCTCGGCGGGCCTCGCGTGCGGCCCCTTGTTCGCCTGCTCGTGGAGCCAGGCGGGCGAGGTGTCGTGCTGGGGGACGAACACCGTCGGGGAGCTCGGGCGCGGCGCGCTCTCGCAGGGGGTCCACGCGCCCGGCGATCTCGGGTTGAGCGGCGTCGTCGAGGTCGTGGCGGGCGATCAGCACGCGTGCGCGCGCGACGGCTCGGGCGCAGTGAAATGCTGGGGCATCAACACGTACGGCCAGCTGGGTATCGGCGTCACGGGGCAGTACGACGTCGCGCAGCCCGTCATCGCCTTGCCCCCTGGGCTGTAGCGCGGCCGTCCCCCGGCCCTCCGAGGCAGTCTTCACGGGTACCTCGCCGCGCGTCGACTCTTGAGGGCCGCGATCGATCGGCGTACCGTGCGCGGGTGAACCGTGGTCCCAAGCTGGCTGGAGCAGACTCGCGATGACAGCAGCGCCTTGGGTCTCGGAAGCGGCCGGCCGACGCAGGCCGCGCCTCACCGAGCCCAAGCAGGCCACGTGGGGGCGCCACTGCGGTCGCCTGTCCAGTGTCGATCTCGCCTCGATCCTCCTCGAGGACGCCGCAGTCCCTCGGCGCGTGCGCTTTGATCCGGAGGCGCTCGGCGGCGCGCTGCGCCCGATCCGCATGCCCGAAGCTCACGGCCACGCCGGCAACGTGATCGTGGTGGGCGACACCGCGCAGTTCGGCTCGTGCCAGGCGCTCGATCTCCCGCGTCGCCTCTGCGACGAGTCGGTTGAAGGCGGCCGGGCCTCCTGGATGCTCGCGGTTCTGGGCGCCCTCCACGACCGCCAGCCGCGCTTCTACGAGGGTGGTCCGCGCGGCACCTCGAAGGCGCGCCGGCGCCCCGCTTGAACCCCTCGCCGGCCACCCAAGGATCAACGAATGCTCACGCGCCTCAAGGTCACCGGCTTCAAGAACCTCGTCGACACGGAGGTGCGCTTCGGCCCGTTCACCTGCATCGCGGGCACCAACGGCGTCGGCAAGTCCAACGTGTTCGACGCCATTCGGTTTCTCGCGCTCCTCGCGGACCACACGTTCGTCGACGCCGCACGGCAGGTGCGAGGCGGCGCAGATCCGGCGAGCCTCTTCACGGCGTGGGGTGACGGACTCATGCGCTTCGAGTGCGACGTCGTCGTCCCGGCCCACGGGAAGGACGACTTTCATCAGGCGGCCGAGGCTAGCCACACGTACCTCACCTACTCCCTCGCGCTACAGCTGAACCGAGCGCCGTCCGGCGCTGAGCGGATCGAGCTGCAGCACGAAGCGCTGACGTACATCCCTCTCGGCGGCGCCCCCGCGCGACTCGGGTTCGAGTGCTCGCAGGCCTGGCTGACGTCGGCGATCCGGAAGTCTCACCGCCGCGCCAAGTACATCGAGACCATGGATGTCGAGGGGCAGCGGCGGGTCCGGCTCAGCGCGGACAAGATGCGCGACGAGGACAAGAGCAAGCGCGGCGGAGGGAAGCCCACGGACTTTCTCGCGAGCACGCTGCCGCGCACTGTGCTGTCCGCCGCGAGCCACGCCGAGGAGGCGCGCACGGCCGTCCTGGTCCGCGCCGAGATGCGCTCGTGGCGCGTTCTCCAGCTCGAGCCCTCGTCGCTCCGCGTGCCCGATGAACTCCACGCCCCCTCGACGCTCACAGTCGAAGGCAGACACCTCCCAGCGACGCTCTACCGCCTGGCCTCTGGCCCGGACGGAGACCGGATCGTCGCGGACATCTCCAACAGGCTCGCGCAGCTCGTGAGCGACGTTCGCGAGCTACGCGTGGTTCGCGACGACACGCGCCGGGCGCTCCAGCTGGTGCTCACCAAGACCGCTGGACAGGAGTTTCCCGCGGCGCTGCTCTCGGACGGGACGCTCCGCTTCGTCGCGCTCAGCGTGCTCGAGCGCGATCGCGAGGCGTCGGGGCTCTTCTGCCTCGAGGAGCCCGAGAACGGCATTCACCCGGAGCGGATGGGCGCGATGATGCGGCTGCTCACGGACATGGCCACGGACCCCACCGCCGCGGTGGACGATGACAACCTGCTCCAGCAAGTGATCATCAGCACTCACTCGCCGATCGTCGTCTCGCACACCCGCCCCGACGACCTGCTCTTCGCTGATCACCGCGACCCGCCCGGACGTCCTCCGTCCAGGCATCACGCGCTCGTACTCAGGTCCTGTGGAGAGACCTGGCGAGCTGCGGAGGGGGCCCCCGAGACGGTCGGCAAGGGGACCATCCTCGAGTATCTCGGAGCGCTCGCGCCCGGCGACTACGAGGGCCTCGGACCCCTCGGACCAACGATCTTCAGCAAGTTTGGCCCTCAACTCGCTCTTCGGTTCGAGGCGGAGACGTGAGCGGATTGACCTACACGCTCCTCGGCGACGGATCCTCGGACCGCCTGCTCGACTTCCCCATCCAATGGGCGCTGCGCACCCTCGGCATAGCCGTCGAGAGCACGCAGTGGGCAGACCTCGGCAACGTGAAACCGAGGCCTTCGACCCTGACGGAGCGCGCCCGCGTGGCGCTCGAACTCTACCCCGCCGAGCTGTTGGTGGTCCATCGCGATGCGGAGAGTAGCTCGCTCGAGGAGCGGCTCGAAGAGGTGCGGATCGCGACGCAAGGCCTCGCGGGTCGGCATGTCGCGGTCGTCCCGGTTCGGATGACGGAGGCCTGGCTGCTCCACGATGAGCAGGCGATCCGTCGCGCGAGCGGCAACCCGAACGGCACCGTCGCGCTCTCGCTACCCTCTGCCGCTCGGGTCGAGTCGGACGTCAATCCCAAGGCGACGCTCGAGACCGCGCTCCTCACTGCCTCCGAGCTGAAAGGGAGGAGGCGGCAGCGGCGCAAGGCGGAGTTCTCTCAGATGCGCGCGCGCACCGCGGGGCTCATCAGGGACTTCACGCCCCTCGAAGCCACGCCGTCGTTTGCAGCCTTCTTGTCGGCGCTGAGGGCTGCGCTCGTCGCTCTCGGACGCCTCGAGCGGGGCGAACGATGACGCGATGACCCACCGGCCGTCCTCCTCGACCGCCCGCTGACGCCGGCCCTCGATCCTCGGGCCGCCCGGTGCCACCGCTCACCCCGCGCGCTTCTCCGCGAGGTACCGCCGCGTGAACGCGTGATCGGCCGCGAGCGCGGCCTGCACCTGATCGGCGAAGATCTGCGCGATCTTGCCGCCGATGAGCGGGACGTCCGACGTCACCTCGAGCTCGAACGTCAGGCGCGCGCCGTCCCCCTCGGCGCTGACGCTCGCGGTGCCCCCGATCTTCACCGGCCGCCCGACGGGCGTGATGACGAGGGTCGCCGTGATCGCGCCCGCGCTGCGCCGCCACCGGGTCTCGTGGCGCATCGTCTGCTCGTCGCCGACGAGCTTCCGCGCGAAGCCTGGGATCTTCGCGAGATCGACGGGGATCGTGCGGGAGAGGTCGACGCAGATCTCGTCGTCGGTCGCGGTGAAGCGCGGCATCTCGAAGCGCGTCGCGCCGAGCGCCCGGTACTTGGCGCCGGGGTACTCCCGATCGGAGAACACCGACCAGAGCACGTCGGGGGGCGCGGGGAACTCCTGGTGGACGGTCAGTCGCATCGGCGCGTGCACCTACCTCAGAGCGGCGCGGGCAGGTAGGGCAACAGCTTGACGCGGAGCTTGCCGGAGTACGAGAAGTCACATGAGTTGCACTGTGTGATCCCGCCGGTGCACACGCCACCCTTGCCGCTGCCCGTCGTCTGGTGGATGCACTTGTAGAGCAGCCTGTAGTCCTCTCCCCCGGGGTAGTAGGAGAGCCCCGTCGGGTTGCCGATCTGCCCCGGGGAGGCGAACTCGTTGATCTTCGCCAGCGGGCTGGAGGTGCCCACCGTCAGGGTGCAGTCGGAGCCGGACCCGCTCAGCACCTCGGAGATCGGCTTGTCGACCGTGAAGAGCTTCGTCTTGGAGCCGCTGCCGACCGTCGAGTCGCCGCCGCTCGTCGTCTTCGCCTCCACGAGCGCCTGGGCGAGCCTCACGGTGCTGGCGTCGATGACGGTCCACGTCTGGCGAACGTAGATCCCGAGCGGCTCGTCGTCGAAGTACGGATCGACCCCGCCGCCCGTCTTCGACACCGCCAGGGTCAGCTCGACCCGGAGGTCACCCGCGACGACCGGCTTGATCGTCACCTCCCCCTCGCACGCCGTCCCCTCGTCGACGGCGCCCGAGCAATCGTTGTCGAAGCCGTCGCACACCTCGACGCCGAGCGGGCTCACGGTCTTGCGCGCGTCATCGCAGTCGGTGGCGGGAATCCCGGAGCGCCACGCAGGGTTGGAGTCGGGCGGCGCGCAGCTCGGCGCCGAGCTCGAGCCCAGCGCGCCGAAGCCGTCGCCGTCCGCGTCGAGCACCCAGACCACGCTCGTGACGCTCTCGTCGATCGCGCCGTTGCAGTTGTTGTCCTTGCCGTCGCAGGCCTCGGTGTTGCCGGGGAACACCGTCCCGTCCTTGTCATCGCAGTCGTCGGCGAGCCCGGTCAGCACCCATACCCCGTCGCACACCGCGCCCGCGGGCCCCACTGGCACTCCCACGGCCGGAGTCGCGCACGACTTGTGCTCCAGGGGCGGCGCCTTGGCGTCGAGGTGGCCGTCCGCGTCGGGGTCGCAGCGCCAGGTCTTCTGATCGAAGGCGTCCTCGTCCGCCGTCCCGTCGCAGTCGTCGTCGAGGCCGTTGCACGTCTCGACCTGGGGCCCGATCGCCCCTACGCACGGGCCGAACGTCGCGGCGCCCCCCGACTGCACGGCGCAGGTGCGCGCGCCGTACTTGCAAGCGCCCTTCGGCGAGCCGCCTGGGTACGTGATCGGCTTGCCCGACGCGTCGGTGGCGCACGTCCCGTCGACGTCCCCGACCGCGCAGGCGCAGCTCGTGCCGTTGGTCAGAGTGTTGTCACCCTCCGAGCCGGAGCAGTCCTGGTCGACCCCGTCGTTGCAAGCGTCGCTGTGTCCCTCGCCGGCGGGCCCGTCCCAGCCCTTCGGGTTGGCCTTCGGGTTGGTGTCGTCGCAGTCGTTGCCCAGCTGGATGGCGACGGGGGTGTCGGACACGACCTTGCATTTGTTGCGTCGGTACCCGTCACCGTCAGAGTCCTTCGCGGCGTAGGCGCAGGCGCCCGCCGTGCAGCTCGCCTCGGCGCAGTCGGCCGGCTGCGTCTCGGGGAGGGGACAGTCCTTGGAGGTGGCGCAGCCCCCCGACGTGCCGGCCTGACCGGCGGCGCCCGCCTGCCCCGCCGCGCCGCCGCTGGCCTTGCCGGCCGCGCCCGCCTGCCCTGCCACGCCGGCGGCGCCCGCTTGGCCGGCCTTGCCTGCCGTGCCCGCCTGCCCAGCGGTGCCTGCCACGCCGCCGCGTCCCGCTTGCGTCGCTCCCGAGGCGCCCGCCTTTCCCCCTCCGGCGCCGCTCGCCCCTCCGGCGGAGGGCGCGCCGCTCGCGGCGTCGTCGCCCCCGCACCCGAGCCAGAGGATCGCGGAGGTCAAGGCAAGGATGGCCGTCGAAAGAACGCTCTTCATGCGGGCACGCTACCACACTGTAGAATCCCGCCATGTCCCCCGCCGCTCGGCCGCGCCCCGCATGATCATCGACGCCTGGATCCAGCACCCCACCGGAGACTTCCTGCGCCGGCCGATGTTCGAGAGCCTGCTGCGCTGGCGGGGCGTCGACCCGGCGGCGCTCCCGGCCGACATCCCGCCCGCGTTCACGATGTCCGCGCTCGACGCGGCGTCGGTCTCGAAGGCCGTCGTCTCGGCGTGGTGGGGGCCAGAGGGGCCGCTCCTGTCGAACGATCACGTGGCCGAGATCGTGCGCGCGCACCCCGAGCGCCTGGTCGGCGTCGCCGCCGTCGATCTGTCGAGGCCGATGGACGGCGTGCGCGAGCTGCGCCGCGCGGTGCGGCAGCTCGGGTTCCGTGGGCTGCGCATGCTGCCTTGGCTGTGGCGCCTGCCGCCCAGCGATCGCCGGTACTACCCGCTCTACGCCGAGTGCGTGGAGCTAGGCGTTCCGTTCTGCCTGCAGGTCGGGCACGCCGGGCCGCTCGCGCCGTCGGAGCCGGGCCGACCCATCCCGTACCTGGACGAGGTCGCGCTGGAGTTCCCCGAGCTCACCATCGTCGCCGGGCACATCGGCTACCCGTGGACGACCGAGATGATCGCGCTCGCGACGAAGTACCCCAATGTCTACATCGACACCTCGGCGTACAAGGCCGCGCGCTACCCGCGCGAGCTCGTCGAGTACCTGCGCGGTCACGGGCGGAGGAAGGTGCTCTTCGGCAGCAACTTCCCGATGCTCACGCCGGCGGAGGCGCTCGCCGGGCTCGACGCGCTCGGGCTCGACGACGACGCGCGGGCGCGGTTCCTCCACGGCAACGCGGCGGGCGTGTTCCACCTGTGAACGCCTCGGCGGGCGGCGGTGGTACAAGCGTCGGATGCTGCGCCTGCGCACCGAGACGCTGGTCGATCTCCGAGACAAGCTCCGCGACCGCGGGTCGCCGCCGACCCTCGCGCGGCCGGGCGCCGGCGGGCTCGATCCCGAGGCGGCGTTCCTGATCGGAGAGTACGGGCCGCTCGTCGAGCTGATGTTCCTCGTGATGAGCGCGGACGGCGAGGTCGCGCAGGCCGAGCGTGACGTGCTGCGGGGCGCGCTCCGCGAGCTCGACCCGCGGGTCCGCTCGACCCATTTCGGCGCGATGCTCTCGGCCGCCGAGCAGGCGCGTGAGCGGCACGGCGCGTCGACCCGGCTCCTCGACGTCGGCCGCGACCTGCGCGACGATCCCGTGCGCGCGGAGGTGGCGTTCGTGCTCGCCGCCGCGATCGCGTTCGCCGACGATCGCATCACGACCGACGAGAACTCCCTGCTGAACGATCTCGCGGACGCGCTCGGCATCGACGAGGCGAAGAGCGAGGAGCTGATGCGCGCGCTCGTGTGAGGCCCCCGGCCGGGGAGACGCGAGCGCGCGACGTGGACCGGGGGCGCGTTCAGCCCGCGACGGCCCCCGCGCCCGCGCCTCGCCTCGCGGCGCCGCCCCCGAGCGCAGGCGACAGGACCGCTGCCAGCAGGTACGCGCCGATCGCGAGCCAGGCGACGCTCGTGTAGCCGAGCCGCAGGCAGAGCGGGCTGACGAGCACCGAGGCGAGCACCGACGCGAAGGAGTTGATGCCGATGCACCAGGGCAGCGCCACCGGGTGGGCGCGCTGTATCCAGGCGAGCCCGGCAGGGAAGGGGAGGCCCATCAACAGCCCGAGCCCCCCGCACGCCGCCGCCACCACCGCCCCGCGCGCCGCGAACGGCAGCCCACCGAGCGCCCGCAGCGCCGGACCGAGCCCGACCGTCAGGGCGGCGACCACGCAGGCGACGGCGACGCTCGCCGCGGCGGCGCGGACCCTCCCGCTCGGGTGCCAGCGCTCGCCCCACGCCGCGCCGAGCCCCGTGCCCAGCAACAACGACGCGAGCACCACGCACAGCGCGTACGTCTGGTGCCCGAGGAACATCCCGAACCTGTGCAGCAGCCACACCTCTACGAACAGGTACCCGAGCCCCACCGCGCCGAAGTACAGCGGCGCCACCGCCGGCGCCCCGCCGCGCTTGCGCAGCGGCCACACTGGCAACAAGACAAACACGACCGCCAGCAGCGCCACCGTCGAGACGAGCAGCCACAGGAGCCGGTGCGCAGCGGCGTGGGGCGACGTCGGGACGAGCGGGTACAGATCGAAGAAGAACGGCCTGTCGTCGTCGGTGGGGCTGAGGCGCGAAGGGAAGGTCGCCTCGAACGCGCGGTCCGTGCCCGCGTCCACCGCGCCGAGGTACCGGTGCAGGGCGTCGTCGCCCCGGGAGCCCGGCGTCCACCCGACGCGCGGCGGCTCGCGGAGCGCGGTCGTCAGGACCTCGTAGAAGAACGGCGTCACCCCGCCCCCGAACGGGCGCGTCGCGGGATCGTAGCGCGCGACGAACGCGGCGACGTCCGCGTCGCGGAGCGGCGCGCGCGAGACGAGCAGCCCCACGATGGGATCGTTGCGCAGGACGAGCAGGTGCCGCGTCGGGTGCGCGACGCCCGCGCGACGGAGCGCGTCGACCGCGGTGCTGACGAGGCGCATCAGCTCGGGCTCGCCGAACCGGAGGATCGACAGCACACCCGTGTCGGAGAGGCTCGCCAGGTAGTCGTCGAACGCCTCGCGCGTGTAGAGGTGGTTCTCGCTCAGCGAGAGCGCGCCCGTCGCCAGCAGCTGCTTCGTGTCGACGCCGCTCAGCTGCACGAGATCGTAGCCCGCGCCGCGGCTCGCCCGGGCGAACGAGCGCCCGTCGCGCGCGTGGTAGCGCACGCGCCGGTCGCGGCCGATGCCGCCGAGGAACGCGTCGAACGGGCCCGTCATCGCGGCGATCGTGGTCGGGTTGATCTCGACGACGTCGACCGAGCGCGCGCCGAGGAAGAGCGCGCACTGCACGTCCGGGCCGCCGCCGAGGCCGATGATGAGCACGCGCGGCCGATCGCGGAGGTAGCCCTGCGCGTACGCCGTCTCGGTGCAGAGGCGCGAGACCTCGGTCGAACCGTCGGGGGTCTCTTCGCGCGGCTTGCCGTCCCAGCGCACGAGCATCGAGGTCGCCGAGCCGTCCTGCGCGTACGAGCGGAACGGGTACGGCTCGCGCGCGCCCGGCACGCCGCGGTACTCGACGACGCCGATGTGCCCGATCGCGCCCCAGCGATCGAAGAGCCGCCGGGTCTTCACGCCCTTCTCGGCCGCGGCGCGCAGGTACAGCGCCTCCTGCCCGCCCGGCTCGGGGCGGATCGGGAACACCCAGCGCGGCAGCGAGAGCGCCGCCGCCAGCGTGAGCGCCGAGGCGATCAGCACCGCGGCCTCGCCCGAGCGCCAGCCCGCGCGCGCCTGCCGCGCGTACGCGAGCGCGGCCACCCACGCGAGCGCCGAGAGCAGGCAGAGGAACCTCGCGGCGTCGAGCGGGCCGAGCGCGACGAGCGGCAGGAAGCACCCGAGCGCCGCGCCGCACAGATCCCACGCGTACGCCCGCGGCAGCTCGTCCCGCGCCGTCGAGAGCGCGGTCGCGACGACGACGCCCGCCGCGAGGAAGGGCAGCGCCATCAGCCCCGCGAGCACGAGGCCGCCGCGCGGATCGGACGTCGCGACGAGGGGAGAGTTTCGAGCGTAGAGCGCCGGCGCGACGACGAGCGAGAGCGAGAACCACGCGGCCGCGCGCGCGACGACGCGGGGCGCGCGCGCCTCGTCGAGCCACCCGCGCCGCACCGCGACGAGGCTGCCCGCCGCGCCCGAGCCCAGCATCGCCACGCCGAGCACGACGTAGATCAGCATCGTGTCGACGGTGTACGAGACGAGCTTCGTCAAGAAGACCTCGAACGCGAGGACCACGGCGCTGACGAGCGCGAGCGGGGCGAAGCGGCGAGGCATCCGCCCCGCTCCTTCCGCCGGGCGCGTCACCACGGCAAGCGCGGCGCGCAGCGCTAGAACGGCGGCGAGAGGCCGAGCCGCGTGTAGAAGTACGCGGCCGCGATCTTCCCCGTCTGCGTGCGCGGCACGTACACGTCCCCGAGCGCGCCGAGCAGGTGCGCGCCGGAGAGGCGCCCCCCGCGCTCGAGCCGCGCGAGATCGTCCGCGAGCGCGCGCATCGAGCGGTACCTGTGCCCCGGCACCTTGCGCAGCGCCGCCTGCAGCACCGCGTCGAACCCGTCGAGGTCCGGCGTGATCGACGACGCGCGCGGCGCGTGCTCCACGATCTGGCGCGCCATCGTCGTCACCTGGTCGGGCGACGAGAACGGCCGCCGCCCCGTCAGCGCGGCGAACATCGTCAGGCCGAGCGCGTACACGTCCGTGCGCGCGTCGACCGGATCGGAGAGCGCCTGCTCCGGCGCCATGAAATCACAGGTGCCGGCGACGATCCCCGCGGCGAGGTCGTCCGTCGAGCCGTCGAGCTTCGCCAGTCCAAAATCAACTACTCTAACATCCACGGGGGCGCCCGGAGGCCCGACGAGGAACAGGTTGTCGGGCTTGACGTCGCGGTGCACGACGCCCGCCGCGTGCGCCGCCGCGAGCGCCGACGCCACCTGGCGGAACAGCGGCAAGGCGACCTCGCGCGGCAGCGTCCCCACGCGGCGCAGGCGCTCGCCGAGCGACTCGCCGACGAGCAGCTCGACGACGACGAAGGGCGCGCCCCCGGCGGTCTCGCCCGCGTCGAGGTAGCGGAGCACGTGCGGGTGGCGGACGCGCGCGCCGACGACGGCCTCGGCGCGGAGCCTGGCGCGCTCGTCCTCCGACCGGTCGTCGTCGAGCATCTTCACGGCGACCCACGGATCGTCTCCGCGCGCGTCGGACGCGAGGTAGACGGTGCCCATCGCGCCTCGCCCGAGCACGCCTCGGATGACGTAGCGATCGGCGAGCGTGACGCCCGCGAGCGGCGTCGCGTCGACCGGCGGCAGCGTGGCGCGCTCGGCGTCGTCGACACCGTGCACCGGGCAGGCGGGATCGTAGTCCCGCCCGCATCGCTCGCATCGCATGACCGCGCACCCTACCACCCTCCGGCCGCGCGCGCGGAGGCAGCTCGCGCCTCGGGCACGATCCTCGCCGGTCGAGGCCGATCTGCGCTAACCAGCGCTCACGGTGGCCGACCGACAGCCGAAGGAGCCGAAGCCGTCGCTCGGCGAGCGCGCGCGCCACGCGTACCATGCGGCGCTCGGTGAGCGGCCCGTCCTCGTCTGGTGGCTCGTGTCGCCGACGCTCGTCGGCACCGCGCTCGACGTGTGGCTGCGCCACGGCACGCTCCGGTATTTCCCGCCGCGCCAGTGGCTCAACTACTTCGGCTCGTCGCTCGTCTCGGCCGGGTTCTGGGGGGGCGCGCTGTGGATGTTCGCGGTGTGGCTGCCGACCGGAGGCCGCCGCGCGAAGGCCGCGTTCGCGGCGTACTTCGCGCTGTTCGTGCTGCCGTTCTCGTTCTTCGCCTACGGCGGCCAGGCGGTGTATTTTCGCGTGTTCGACTCGTACGTCGCGCGCGACACCATCCGCCTCGGCCTCGAGCTGCGCGGCACCGTCGGCGCGTGGATGTCGCAGTGGGCGACGAAGCTCTGGCCCGCGGCGCTGTCGGCCGCGCTCGTCTCCGCGCTCGTCCTGGTCGCCGTGCGGCGCGCGGGCCCGTCGCTCCGGCGCGCGGTGCCGCTCGTGCCGATGGTCTCGTTTCTCGGCAGCTCGGTCGCGCTCTGGCAGGACTTCGTCGAGACGAAGGGGCTGCAGGCCGCGCCGCCGGACTCGTGCTTCCTGCACGGCGTCGTCGGGCTCGTCCACGAGCGGATCGTCAGCCGCGCGCCGCCGAAGGGCCTCAGCATCCGCCGCCCGGCGCCGCTGCCCGCCCTCGTCCGCCCCGAGCACCGGCCGAGCGTGGTGCTCGTCATCACCGAGAGCGTGCGCCGCGACGTCCTCTGCTCGACGCCGGGGGCGTGCGAGGCGCGGTTCCTCGACGCGGTCGCGCCCGAGCGCGTCGGGTTCGGGCGGATGACCACGCAGGCGTCCGGCACGTTCAGCGCGTGCATGATCCTCTGGACGGGGCTCGGCCCGGACGCCGATTTCCAGGCGGTGCACGAGGCGCCGTTCCTCTGGGAGATCGCGAAGGCGCAGGGGTACCGCACCGGCTACTTCTCGTCGCAGAACCTCCGCTACCGCGATCTCGGCGTGTACCTGCGCGTCGGCGGCATCGACACGCTCGTGTCGGCGACCGAGCTCGGCGACACGGAGGATCCCCACCTCGGCGCGCCCGACGAGCGCGCGATGGAGCGCATGCTCGAGTGGGTCGGCGCGTCGACCGAGCCGTACTTCGCGGTCCTGCACCTGTCGAACACGCACTGGCCGTACCGCGTGGATCCCGCGCTCCAGCCGTTCGAGCCGCACGACGCCGATCCGATGAAGGGCGACGTGCGGCTGCTCTTCAACCACTACCGCAACTCGGTGCTGCTGCAGGAGCGCTCGCTCTCGAGCTTCCTCCGCGAGCTGAAGTCACGCCCCTCGTGGGCCGACACCGCGCTGTTCTTCGTCTCCGATCACGGCGAGCAGTTCCGCGAGCACGGGCGGCTCTACCACCTCAACAACCTGTTCGAGGAGGAGATCCACGTGCCGGGCTTCGCGCTCTTCGGCGAGCGCGCGATCGACGAGCGCGGGGCGGCGCAGCTGCGCAAGTACGCCGATCGCCGCGTCTACGGCGACGATCTGAACGCGACGATCGTCGATCTGCTCGGCGCGTGGGACGCGAGGCTCGGCTTCGCGCACGCGTCGCGGCTCGGCGGGCGCTCGCTCCTGCGCCCGCGGCTCGTCCGCGGCGAGCCCGTCGTCGCGGCCTCGACGACCAGCGGCGTCTGGGTCGACAACGATCCCGTGTACGGCGTCATCTGGGGCGACTGGAAGGCCGTCGGCGACGACGCGACGCCCTGGGCGTGCTTAAACCTCTCGCGCGATCCGGCCGAGCGCCTCCCGATCCCCGCCGCCGAGTGCCCGTCGCTCGTGCGCGAGGCGGCGCGGCGGTTCCCGAACGTGCCCACGTCGAAAAAATGACTATGACTCCTCCCGTCCAGCGGCGATGACCCTGCTCACCTACCTCGCGTTCGCGCTGCTCGGCGGCCTCGTGCTCAACGTCATGCCGTGCGTGCTGCCGGTGCTGACGCTGAAGGCGTTCACGGTGTTCGAGCACTCCACGCGCGACGCGAGATCGCAGCGCGTCGCCGGCGTCGGCTACGCGGTCGGCACGGTGACGGCGCTCGGGGCGCTCGGCGTCGTCGTCGTCGCCATCCGCGCGTCCGGCAAGCTGCTCGGCTGGGGGATGCAGTTCCAGCACCCCGGGTTCGTCGCGGCGCTGATCGCGGTGATCGTCGCGTTCGCGCTGAACGCGCTCGGCGTGTTCGAGCTCGAGGTGGGCGGCTCGCACGAGGAGCGGGGCGGCTTCCTCGGCTCGGTGGCGAACGGCTGGTTCGCCGCGGTGATGGCGACGCCGTGCTCGGCGCCCTTCCTCGGCTCCGCGGCGGCGTTCGCGCTCGCCGCCGAGACGCCCGCGTGGGTCACGATGTCCATCTTCGCGACGATCGGGCTCGGCCTCGCGCTGCCGTTCACGCTCCTCACGTTCCTCCCGGCGCTGTCCCAGCGGCTGCCGAGGCCCGGCCCGTGGATGGACGTGTTCAAGAAGGTGATGGGCTTCTCCTTGCTCGCGACGGCGGTGTGGCTGCTCGGCGCGTTCCTCCGTCAGGTGACGCCCGAGAGCGCGCGCGCGTTCCTCGCCTTCTTGCTGGCGATGTCGTTCAGCCTGTGGCTGCTCGGCGCGTTCGCCGGGCTCGACGCGGGCGCTGGGCGGCGCTGGTCGCTGCGGGCGCTGGCCGTGGCGGTCACCGTGGGAGGTTTGTTCGCGCGGCCGCTCGAGCGCGCGCGCGCGGGCTCTCCGGCGGCGTCCTCGGGGGACGCGATCTCGTGGGCCGCCGTCGATCCGGCGCAGATCGCGCGCGCGCTCGCGGCCGGCCGCCCCGTGTTCCTCGATTTCACGGCCGACTGGTGCGCGTCGTGCAAGACGAACGACAAGCTCTTCGTCGAGACCGAGAAGGTGCGCGAGTCGCTCGCGCGCACCCGCGTCCTGCCGATGAAGGTCGATCTCACCAACGAGGACGACGTGAAGGAGGCCTGGCTGAAGAAGACGGGCCGCAACGATCTGCCCGTCTACGTGGTGTTCCTGCCGGACGGGACGCACGACCTCTTGCCGGTCGTGATCACCTCGGAGACGCTCACCGACGCGTTCGAGCGGGCGGCGAAGCGGTTCCCGCCGCGCCCGTGAGGAGGCCGGCTTGTCGGGCGACGGGGACCGCGGCCGATGGAGGTGGGTGGCGGGGGCGCTCGCGCTCGCGGTGGCGCTCGGCCTCGTGGCGCTCGGTCGCGTCGTGCGCGCGCCCGTCGCGCCCGCGCCAGGCGAGGCGCGGCTCGGCGCGGGCTGGGCGCCGCCCGCGGGTCGAGACCCGGCGAGCGTCGCCGCGCTGCTCGAGCAGGACCTGGGCGTGACCGTGCTCTACGCGCGCCAGCCCGTGCGCGAGCCGCAGTTCTCCGCGAGCCCCATCTCCGCGAAGGACGGCGACCGCGCGCTGTACTTCCTGCTGCCCGAGCTGCGCCGGCACTCGCGCGCGTTCCTGGCGGCGGCGCGCCTGCGGCACGTGCTGCTCGCGGCGTCGCTGTCGGCGACGGGCGCGCCGAGCGGCGTGGTCGGCCTCACGGTCGCGGGCCAGACGTTCTTCGCCGCCGACGCGCGCGCGACCGAGCCCGTGCTGCAGCACGTGTTTCACCACGAGCTGTTCCACCTCGTCGACGCGCAGCTCGCGTCCGATCCCGAGTGGGACGCCACGAACCCCGCGGGCTTCGCCTACGATCGTCGCGACGCCGTGAAGGTCGACCCGTCGGGCTCGATGATCGACCGCACGCGCTTCGGGTTCATCTCCCGCTACGCGACGTTCAGCGCGAGCGAGGACAAGGCCGAGCTCTTCGCGTTCCTCGTCACCGACGCGCGCCAGGTGCGCGAGCTCGCCGCGCGCGACTCGGTGCTTCGACGCAAGATCGCGCTGCTCGAGGCCCGCGTCGCCGCGCTCGCAGGCGCGCCGCCGTGGCCGCGCTGAAGCGCAGAGGTCAGCCCCCGGAGAGGCGCCGCACGAAGGCGCCGACGAGCGAGAACAGCGCCGCCACGCGGCCGACCAGCCCCGCGCCGCCGCGCGCCTTCGCCATCGCGCGCGCGACCGCGTCGAGCGCGGGCGTGTACGGGTACCACCACAGCTCCCGCCGCGCGCGGTTGGCGTCGGTGAGCACCACCCGCGGTCGCGTGAGCTCCGCGAGGGCGTGGGGCGAGTTCGTGATGCCCGTCCCCGTCTCGCCCGTGCCCGTCCACGGCAAGGCCGGCACGGCCGCCGTGAACCCGTGGTTGTTGATCGTGACGACGCCGACGCGGAGCCTCCGCGCGAGCTGCTCCGCCTTGCCGAGGTGCTTGCTCCAGATGCTGCCCGTCAGGCCGAAGCGGCAGGCGTTCGCCCGCTCGATGGCCTCGCCCGCGCTCTTGACGACGACGATCGGCAGCACCGGCCCGAACGTCTCGTCCTGCATCAGCGGCGTGGCCTCGTCGGTGATCTTCACGACCGTGGGCGCGACCGCGCGCGGGCCCGCGTCGGCGGGGAGCGTCGCCTCGGCGACGATCTCGGCGCCGCTCGCGCGCGCCTCGTCGAGGTGCGCGCGCACGAGCGTGGCCTGCGCGTCGGTGGTCAGCGGGCCGAAGTCGACGCCGAACCGCAGCCCCGCGACGATCTCGCCGACGCGCCTCGTGAAGGCGTCCGCGACGGCGCTCTCGACGTACACGCGCTCGATCGACGCGCAGTTCTGGCCCGCGTTCGTGAGCGCGCCCCACGCGACCCCGTGCGCCGCGCGCTCGACGTCCGCGTCGGCGAGCACGATCGCGGCGTCCTTGCCGCCGAGCTCGAGCGAGCACGCGACGAGCCGCTCGGCGCACGTGACCGCGATCCGCTTGCCCGTGCGCACGCTGCCGGTGAAGACCACGAGATCGACGTCGCCGCCGACGAGCGCCGCGCCGACGTCGCCCCCGCCCTGCACGAGCGACAAGACGCCGTGCGGCAAGAGGCCGTCGAACAGGGAGGCGACCAGCGCGCCCGCGCGCGGCGTGATCTCGCTCGGCTTGAACACGACCGCGTTGCCGGCGAGGAGCGCGGGCACGAGCGTGCGCAGCGGGATGGCGACGGGGAAGTTCCACGGCGTGACGAGCGCCACCACGCCCCGCGCGACGCGCTCGACCACGGCGCCCTTCGACGGGTACGAGAGCAGATCGAGCGGCACCTCCTCGGGCTCGAACACCCGCGGCGCCTCGTCGAGCCAGTACGCGACGAGGTCCGCGTTCGGCAGCACCTCCGCGAGCCGCGCCTCGACGCGGGGCTTGCCCGTCTCCTCGTGCAGGACCTCCGCGATCTCGTCGGCGCGCGAGAGGATGCGCGACGCGAGCGGCCGGAGCGCCCTCACCCGCGCGGACAGCGGCAGCTCGGCGAACGCAGGCTGGGCGGCGCGGGCCTGCGCGAGCGCCTGGGTGACCTCTTGGGACATGCGCTCGCACCTCTACCTTTGCTATGAGTGGGGGACCATGCCGTCGTTCGACGTCGTCTCCAAGGTCGAGAACCACGAGGTCGAGAACGCGCTGCAGCAGGCCCAGAAGGAGGTCGCGCAGCGGTTCGACTTTCGCGACACCGACACCTCGCTCGAGCGCAAGGACGCCGAGATCGTCGTGCAGTCCTCTACGGAGGACAGGGCGCGCGCCGCGCTCACCGTGCTCCAGGAGAAGCTCGCGAAGCGCAAGGTGTCGCTGAAGTTCTTCGACGTCGGCAAGCCCGAGCCCACGTCGAAGGGCGGCGCGCGCATCACGCTGAAGATCAAGAACGGCGTCGAGGGCGACAAGGCGAAGGAGATCGTCGCTTCCATCAAGGCGTCCAAGATCAAGGTCCAGGGTTCCATCCAGGCCGATCAGGTGCGGGTCACGGGCAAGAACCGCGACGATCTGCAGGCGTGCATCCGCCACCTGCGCGACGCCGACTTCGGGATCGTCCTCGGCTTCACCAATTTTCGAGAGTGACGTCGCCGGGTGGGTTGACAGCCTGCCCGGGATCACGCACAAGTTGCGCGTGCTCCGACGCTTCTGGCTCCTGGCGGGCTCTCTCGCCCTGCTACTGGCAGCCTGCTTCGTCGCGCCCCCCGCGCCTCCCTCCGACGTCGCGCGGTCGATGACCACCGCGCGCGCGCCCGCGCCCTGCGTGGACGGCTCCGACGAGGAGGAGGAGGGGCAGGAGGAGGAGGGGGAGGAAGAGGGCGCTCAAGCAGAGGAGGTCGCGCACCTCGGTCGGGTCGCCCCCGACGCGGGGACTGTGCAGAGCTCCAGGCGACTGTGGTTGCCGTGTGACCGGCGCGACGGCCAGGGCTCGTGCCCGCCCGACGTGCCCCCTCCCCGCGCCGGCGTCTAGCGCGAGGCTCGAGACCCGACGTGGCGTGTGAGCGCCGCGCCGCTCGACCCCTACGGAGTCCTGGCGCGCTCGCGCCGCGATTCCGCAGGGTGAGCGCCGCGGTGACGACAGCGCGCCATGGGGCCGAGGGCGCCGCGCAGACCTCCGCGCGTGCCCCGTCGCCGGGGTGCGCAGTCACCCCCTCCAGTCGAGCGCCCCGCGGCACCAGCCGCGCCGGGCGGTGGAGCTTCGTCGATGAGTCACGACATGGATGCAGAGGCCAGCGGTGTCCCCGCTGGCGCTCACAAGGATGAGTTGCGCGCGACAGCCGCGCGGTTTCTGGGATCGTGGAGGTACACCTGGCAGGCGAGGGCGCCGGGGCCCGATCTCCTCGCTGGCCTCACGGTGGCGGCGGTGGCGCTGCCGCTCAACGTCGGCCTCGCGATCGCGAGCGGGATGCCGCCCTCCGCGGGCCTCGTAGCAGGCGCTGTGGGCGGGCTCGTCGCGGCCCTCGCGGGCGGATCGCAGCACCAGGTGACGGGGCCCGCCGCGGCGATCAGCGTGATGGTGCTGGCGCTCGCGACGAAGTTCGGCCTGGTCGGGGTCGCCGCCGCGACAGTGTACATCGGCTTCGTGGAGATCGCGCTCGCCGCCGCCCTCGCGGGGCGCGTCGTGCGGTTCGTGCCCGAGTCCGTGCTCGCGGGCTTCACCACGGGGGTCGGCATCAAGCTGCTCGACCAGCAGTTCCCGGTGCTGCTCGGGTTCCCGAAGCTGGTCGACTGGGCGTCTGGCGGTAAGGTCGATCTCATCGACATGGTGTCGATGATGCACCAGCCGCGCTGGCTCCGCGACGTCTCGTGGCTGGCGGTCGTCTGCGGGGTCGTCGTCATCTTCTTCGTGACGGCGACCGCGCAGTTCAAGCGGTTTCCGGCGGCCATCCTCGCGATCGGCGCCGTCACGTTCGTCTCGGTGTACCTCGGCTGGAGGGTCGAGCGCGTCGCGGGCCTCGGCGACATCCCGTCGACGCTTCCGTTGCCCAGCTTCCCGCTGCTCCCCGAGGAGCGCTGGCTGGATCTCGTGATCACCGCCACGCCGCTCGCGCTCCTGGCGGCGGCGGAGTCGCTGCTGTCCGCGCGGGCGATCGACCGCATGGCGAACGCCAAGCATCCACACGATCCTAACGTCGAACTCGCCGGCCAGGGGCTCGCCAACCTCGCCGCGGGGCTGTTCTCGGGCATGCCGGTCACGGGCGTCGTCGCCCGGAGCGGTGTCAACGTGCAAAGCGGCAACCGGACCCGGCTCTCCGCTGCGACCCACGCCGTGTGCCTCATCGCCGCGGTGATGTTCCTGTCGCGGTACATCGTGCAGGTGCCGCTCGCGGCGCTGGCGGGGCTGTTGTGTGTGATCGGCTGGCGCCTGATCGAGCTCCGCACGCTCGCGCACGTGTACAAGGAGAGCAAGCTCGACGGCCTGGCGTTCGTCATCGCCGCCGTGGGGACGGTCTCCGGGAGGCTGATGGTCGGCCTCGCGCTCGGCCTCGCGGTGCATTTCGTCGACCGATGGCTGAGGCGCCACGAGCTGCGCGAGAAGGGGGGGATCTCCGGGCAGCGTCCGGGGGTGCGCGCCGTCCTCGCGAAGGAGCGCGCCGAGGCGCGCAGGCCTGCGCATTTCGACCACCTGCCCGTCGAGTACCGCAAGTGGCTCGGGCAGCTGCGCGAGGCGCCCCTCGTCGCGCCCTCCGCGTACGTGCACCCGGCCGCGACCCTCATCGGGCGCGTCGTCGTGGGCGACCGCGCGCACATCGCCGCCGACACCTGCGTGCGCGCCGACGAGGGCTCGCCGTTCTTCATCGGCCCGAACACCAACCTGCAAGACGGCGTCGTGTTGCACGCGCTGAAGGACAAGCGCGTGATGGTCGGCGGCGAGGGCTGGGCCATCTACGTGGGGCAGAACGTCTCGGTCGCGCACGACGCGCTCGTGCACGGCCCCTGCTACATCGGCGACGACACGTTCGTCGGGTTCAAGGCCGTGGTGCACGACTCGGTGGTCGGCGAGCGGTGCTTCATCGGCATCGGCGCGGTCGTGGTCGGCGTCGAGATCCCGAGCGATCGCTTCGTCCCCCACGGCCGCATCGTCGACTCCGCGGACGCGGTCGACGCGCTGCCCCACCGCAGCCACGCGCACGCCGAGTTCAACGAGGACGTCGTCGAGGTCAACCGCGGCCTCGCCGTCGCCTACCACGCCCGCGACCGCGAGCGCGCAGCCGCCACGGAGCTGAGCCGCGCCGAGCGCGAGCACGCCCCGCCTCCCACCTGGGACGTCGCGTGGGCCCCCGCCCCCACCAAGGAGATCTTCTGATGTTGATGATAGGATTGTTTGTTGGCATCGCGCTCTACGCGCTCGTCGTGCTGTCCCGCTCGGTGTTCAAGGTGGAGGAGGGGCACGTCGCCGTCCTCGTCACGTTCGGCCGCGCCGAGACGCGCGCCGACGGCTCGCTGCTCACGCACCGCCCCGGGCTCCACTGGAAGAAGCCCTGGCAGCACGTGATCGTCGTCTCGACGATGGAACAGACGCTCGACCTCGGCTGCGAGACGGGCGGCAGCACGGCGATGGCGGACGACGGCACGATCCTGCGGCTCGACTCGTTCATCCGCTACGTGCCGGTCGAGGCCGAGCTGCACGAGTACCTGTTCGGGCTCGCGCGGCCGCTGCCGCACATCACGGGGCTCTTCACCTGCCTGCTCCGCAACGAGATCGCGAACTTCCGGGGTCGCGGCGACGGCGCGGCGGCGAGCCTGGCGACGCGCTTCGACTTCTCGCGGCAGGCGGGCTCGTACTCGCTCATCCGGCGGGAGCGGAAGCTGCTCAATGACCGCATCCACGAGTTCTGTCGAGAGAAGATCGACGATCGCTACGGCGTCAGGTTCAACGCCGTCGATCTCGCGGACATCCTGCCGCCCGACGAGCTCGCCGACGCGCTGAACGCGGTCATCCAGGCGCAGACGGAGGCCGAGGGGCGCCTGTTCCGCGCGGAGGGCGAGTGCCAGCAGCGGCTCCTGTCGGCCGAGCGGGGCGTCGAGATCGCGCGCGCGCGCGCGGGCGCCGTCGAGCTCGAGATCGCCAAGCTCGCCTCGTACCTGGACGATCTCGACGCGACGGGCGTGCTCGCGGACTACGTCGCGCGGAGGCGCCGCGAGGTGCTCGGCGAGGCGCGCGTGACGTACGTGAAGGAGGTGGCGGCATGACGACCCAGGACTGGCTCCAGCTCGCGCTCGGCGCGGCGGCGGGCCTCGCGCTCCTCCCGGCGCTCGCGCTCCTCTTTCGCGCGGTGACCCTCGAGGTGGACGACGAGGAGGCCGTGCTGGTCACGCGCTTCGGCAAGCTCGCCCACACCTTCACGAAGCCGGGCCTCGAGTGGTTGCCCGAGAAGCTCCTGCCGTGGGTGAAGCACACCCGCGTCTCGTTGCGCCGAGACTTTCGGCACTTCAAGGACGTGCACGTCAACGACGCGCGCGGCACGACCGTGATCGTCGATCTGTGGGTCGAGTTCCGCGTCGCCGATCCGGCGAAGGCCATCTTCTCGGTGACGAGCTGGGACTCGTCGCTGCAGAACCTCGTCTCGCACGCCGCGACGTCCATCCTCGGCAGCAGGGAATTCCAGGAGATCCTCTGCGACCGCACCGATCTCGGCGCGGAGCTCCGCGACGACATCGCGACGGAGACCGCGGCGTGGGGGGTGGCGATCGAGTTCGTGTTCATCCGCAACGTGAGCCTCCTCCCGGAGGTCTCGCGCCAGATGTTCGAGACGATCGCGGCGCGGCTCGAGCGCACGAAGGCGCACATCGAGGAGGCGGGGAGGCTCGAGGTGGCGAAGCTCGAGGCCGACACCGCGATGCGCACGGCCGAGCTGGTCGCGGAGGCGAAGGGGCAGTACCCGGCCGCCGTGGGCCGCGCGCTCGGCGCGCTCCGCGACCGACCCCGCGTGTACGCGGCCTACAACGAGCTGTACGAGCTGTCGCTCGTGCGGCCGCACAGGACCGTGTCGTTCGTCGGGTTCGACGCGGGAGAGCTGAAGGCCGTGGAGGCCGCGATGGTGACGGCGCCGCCCACCGAGGCGAGGTAGCGCCGAGGCCGAGTCAGCCGAGGAGCGGCGTCGCGCGCGTGACGGAGAGCCGGACGGTCTCTCCCCGCGCGGGCGGCGCCAGCCCTGGCCCGAGCGCCCACAGCTCGACGCCGCGCGCGCGGACGAGCACGGACGACGAGGCCCCCGCGTAGGTGACGTCGAGCACCTCGCCCTCGAGGGGGCCGGCGCCGAGGGTGACGTCCTCGCGACGCACGGCGATCGGGCCGTCGGCGTCGAGCCCGAGCGCGGCGGCGCCAAGGCGCTCGAGGACGTTCGCGCCGCCGAGGAACCGCGCGACGAACCGCGTCCGGGGTCGAGAGTAGACCTCGCGCGCCGGGCCGACCTGCTCGACGCGCCCTTCGCGCAGCACCGCGAGGCGATCGGCCATCGCGAGGGCCTCGTCCTGATCGTGGGTGACCAGCACGAACGTCGTCCCGAGGCGTCGCTGCAGCGCCCGCAGCTCCTCGCGCACGGAGAGGCGCAGCGCGGCGTCGAGCGCGGAGAGCGGCTCGTCGAGCAAGAGCAGCCGCGGCCGGCACGCGAGCGCGCGCGCGAGCGCCACCCGCTGCTTCTCGCCCCCCGAGAGCCCGGCGGGCCGCCGGCCCTCCTTGCCGGTCATCGAGACGAGCAGGAGCGCCTCCTCCACGCGCGCCGCCTGCTCGGCGCGGCTCGCGCCCCTCATCCTCGGTCCGAAGGCGACGTTCTCGGCCACGGTCATGTGAGGAAACAGCGCATAGGACTGGAACACCTGGTTCACGTCGCGCTCGTACGGCGGCACGTGGGAGACGTCCGCGCCGTCGAGGAGGAACGCCCCGCGCGTCGGCGGCAGGAGGCCCGACATCACCCGCAAGAGCGTCGATTTTCCGCAGCCGGAGGGGCCGACCAGGACGAACAGCTCGCCCTCCTCGACGTCGAGGCTGACCTCGTCGACGGCCCAGGTGTCGCCCAGCCGCACGCCGACGCCCTGGAGCGACGCCACGACCGTCACGACGCCTCCGCCCGGCCCGCGACGGCGCGCGCGGCCGCGGTGAAGGTGAACAGCGCGAACAGTGTGACGAGCACGGCGCCCAGCGCGGCGCCGAACGGCCAGTCACGCCCGCCGCCGAGCGCGCTCGCGATCACGCTCCCGACGAGCGGCGCGCGCCCCCCGCCGAGGAGATCGACGACCGCGAACATGCCGATCGCGGGGAGGAAGGTGAGCGTGATCGCCGCGACGACGCCCGGGCGGAGCGCAGGCAAGGCGACGTGCACGAACGCGCGGACAGGCGTCGCGCCGAGGTCGAGCGCGGCGTCGAGCAGGCCAGGATCGAGGCGCGCGAGCGACGCCTGGATGGGAATGACGGCCATCGGAAAGTAGACGAACACGAGCCCTGTCATCGCCGCGCCCGGCGTGTACAGCAGCCCCAGCGAGTCGCCCCCGAGGCCGAGCGCTCGCAGCAGCGCCGCCACCCAGCCGTCCGCCGCGAGCAGCGTCATCAGCGCGTAGGCGCGCACGAGCACGCCCGTGAAGAACGGCACGATGACCAGCAGCGAGAGCCGTCGCCCCCAGCGCGGAGGGGCCGCCGCGATCGTCCACGCGACGGGGATCGCGAAGGCGACGCAGACGGCGGTCACCGCGGCCGCCGCGCCGAGCGAGCGCGCGAGGACGCCGAGGTAGAGCGGTGACAGCGCGCGCCGTACGGCCTCCGTCGAGGGGCGGGCGATGACGTCCCCCAGCTCGTCGCGGTCGGCGAACGCGTACGCGAAGAGCACGACGAGCGGCAGCGCTACGAGCACGGCGGCGTGCAGCGACAAGAGGGAGAGCACCACGCGCGACGCCGCGCCCGCGCCCCACGACCGCGCCCCGGCGCTCACCGGAGCTTCGCGCGGAGCTCGGTGACGAGCCGGTCGACGTCGGCGGCCGCCTTGCCGATGTCCCGAAACGTGCCGAGCTTGCCGGGGCTCTTGGGGTAGCTGGCGGGGTTGTCCAGCGCCTCCTTCGAGAGCAGCTTGCGCGCGTCCGCGTTGGGGTTCGTGTACGGGAACTTGTCGGAGATGAGCCTCGACACCTCCGGTCGCAGCACGTGGTCGATGAAGGCGTGCGCGGCGTCGGGGTTCTTCGCCCCCGCGGGGATGCACAGGTAGTCGACGAAGCGGTGCGCGCCCTCTGACGGCAACACATAGCTGTATTTCTTGTCGGCCTGGATGAGCGCGGCCGCCTCGCCGCTGAACACCACGCCGAGATCACAGTCTCCGTTGAGCATCGCGGACTTCGGGCTGTCGGAGTCGAACACCTTGACGAGCGGCAGCCACCGCTCGAGCACGGGCTTGACCTTCGCCAGCGTCTGGGCGCTGACGTCGTTGGCGTCGATGCCCAGGGTCGCCATCGCCCACGAGACGATCTCGCGGGCGTCCGAGACGACCACGATCCGGCCCTTGTGCTTCGGCGTGAACACGTCGTTGAACCCCGCGATCGGCTGCTTGACCTTCTCGGTGTTCACCGCGATCCCGACCGTGCCGGCCATGTACGGCACGCCCCACTCGTCCCTGGGGTCGTGCGGCAGGCCCAGGTACTCGGGGAGCAGGTGCCGGCGGTTGGGGATCCTGGCGGCGTCGATCCGCGCGAGCTTGCCCTTCTTCGACAGCGCCTCGACCATGTACTCGGACGGCTGGAGCAGATCGTACGCGGCGCCGCCGGCGAGCAGCTTCGTCAGCATCTCCTCGTTCGAGGAGTAGGCCTCGTACTTCACCTTGACGCCGGTCTCGCGCGTGAAGCCGTCGATGACCTCGGCCGGGACGTACTCGCTCCACGCGAACAGCACGAGCTCCCCGCTCGGACGCCGCGGCGTCGCCGGGGAGGACGAGGCCGCCGCGGGCGCGCCGCTCGCCGAGGGCTTCTTGTCGCACGCCGCGAGCGAGAGGGCGGCGAGCTGTCCGAGGAAGAGGCGACGAGCGCGCATGGCGGGCGGCGACGGTACCCGCAATCCACCAGCTTGGGGGAGCCGTTCTCTCGTCACTGGCGTGTGGCGAGGCGATCCGCGCCGACCACCATCACCGCCGTCACCCCCAGCAACACCGTAGACGCCGCGTGCAAGAGCGGGCTGACGCCGACGCGCGCCATGCCGTACATCACCACCGGCAGCGTGGCGGTGCCGGGCCCCCTCGTGAAGTAGGTGACCACCAGCTCGTCCAGCGACAGCGCGAAGGTCAAGAGCGCGGCGCCGGCCACGGCTGGCGAGAGGGCGGGGAGGATGACAGTGAAGAAGGCGCGCGCGGGCGTCGCGCCGAGGTCGAGCGCGGCCGCCTCGAGCGACGGATCGAGCAGCTCGATCTGCGCGCCCACCGTCGCCAGCACGAACGGCAGACAGAACGACAGGTGGCCGAGCACCACTGTCGACAGCCCGAGCTCCAGGCCCAGCGCGCGGAACGTCACGAGCAGCGACACGCCCAGCAACAAGTCCGGCAGGACCAGAGGCACGCCGAGCGCCGCGTGGAGCGTCGCCGCGAACCGCCGGCGCGGGCGCCGCAGCACCCAGGCGCCCGGCGCCCCCAGGCCGACGGCGAGGACCGTCACCGCCAGGGCCACGACGAGGCTGGTCGACGCCGCGTCGAGCAGCGGCATCGCGCGGACGCCGCGCAAGTGGTCCGCCGCCTGCGCGCCGAGCGCCCGGTACCACCCGAGCGTGAGGCCTCCCCACGCGGGCCCGAGGCGCGTCGCGTTGAACGACGACACCGCCATCACCACGATGGGGATCCACAGCGCGAGCACCGTCGGCGCCGCGATCGCCGCGAAGCCCCACGACAGGCCACGAAACCACCGACCGCGCATCGCCGCCTGGCCTACCACGGGGGCGGCGGCGCGCGGAGTGACGCGCGGGTCGGCTGGCCGGGGAGCGCGCCCCCGTCAGTTGTCACAAACCACACAGTGGATCGCCGGGCCTGCAGCCGGCGGGCGGCGGCGGGCGCGGAGGCAGCGCCGCGAGCGTGACGCGCAGGTCGAGGTGCCCCGAGCGCGCCCCGGGCCACGGTGCCACCGTGACGAGCCGCTGCACGCAGGCCGCGGCGCGGCGCCAGGCGTCGTCCGGGCCGGTCGAGGCGGCGACCACGCGTGGCGGTGTGCGGGCGTCGAGCGCGACGGCGATCGTCGCCCAGGGCGTCTTCGTCGACGCGGCCTCGGGGCGGCAGCCGTCGGTCCACCTCAGGCGGCCGCGCAGCGTCCTTCGGAGCGCGAGCGACGCGGGCGCGCCGTCCGACGAGTCGGCGACGACGGACCACGAGACCCCCGTGAGCGACGGCGCGACCGGCCACGCGTGGTGCCCCCCGCCGAGCCTGAGCGAGAACGTCGCCTGGTCCGCCAGCTGCTGGCCGTGGAGGGCGGCGTCGAGGAACCGGGCCGCACACCTCGAAAAGTCTCGCGTGAACGGGCCGGACAGCCACGCGACCCGGGGCGGCGCGCTCGCCTCGATCACGAGGTCGAGCGCGCCCGCGCGACCCTGGCCGTGCCCGCAGTCGCGCAGGAGCGCGGCCATCCAGCCGAGGTCGGGCTCGCTCGGCGCGGCGTCGGGCGCGACCTCGGGCACGCCCCCGACCGGCAGCGCGCCGGCCAGCAGCTCCCCCCAGCGCGCGCGCCGCGCGGCGACGTCGTCGGGCAGCGTCGGCGGGGGCGAGTCGAGCGCCAGGTCGTCGGTGTCGAGCGCCTGCGGCGCGGTCAGCCGGGCGAGCGGGCCGCCCGTCAACGCGTCGACCTTTCGGAGCTCCTCGGAGCGCCGGCGCTGATGGAGCGCGCGCTGCTCGGCTCGAGACGCCGCGAGCGCCGCGTCGCGCAGCGCCCGCTGCTGCTCCAGCCGCCGCGATCTCCCAGCGAGCGCGAGCGCGACGCCGACGAGCGCCGCGGCCAGCGCCCACGCGTCGCGACGCCGCTCGCGCCACGCGACCAGCGCCGTGAGCGTCGCGGCGACCAGCGTCAGGAGCGCCGCGTGGGCCCCGCGTCGCGCGCCGTCCTCGACGGGCCACCAGGAGGCGGCGGGGGGCGCGTCGGGATCGAGCGCGGGCGGCGCGACGCTCGACACGGGAGCAGGCGGTCGGCCTCCCTCGGGGTACGTCCCGTGCGCGTCCGTCGCGCCCGAGGGGGGCGTCGCACCCTCCTCGCCGAGCGTCGGGTCGGCGAGCGCGGCGAGCGTCCTCGATCCTTGCCTGCACGCCGGGTCGCAACTCGCGCCCGCCGCCGGCACCAGCACCACGTCGCCCCAGCTCTCGCGCGTCGTGTTGTGATCGACGAACGCGGTCACCACCGCGCGCGGGGGCACGGCCGCGCCGATCACGCCGGCGAGCCACGACACGTCGGCCTCGCGTCGCCGCGCGCGCTCGGCCGAGGGGCGCCCCAGCTCGGGCGGCGCGCCCGTCTTCGTCTCCGGCGTCCACGTCGAGATCGCCGCGTGCGCCCACGGCGAGACGAGCCACACGTCGAGCTCGCGCGCGGCGCGATCGGGCGCGTCGTCCGGCTCACGGTACGGGAAGAACGGGAGCGACGCCGCGAACGTCAGCCGGAGCACGCGGCTGACCACGGTCCCCGGCTGCGTCGGCGCGGCGTAGCGCAGCGCGACCATGTGGAACCCTGGCCGCCCGTACCGCGCCACCCACGCCGCGCCGGCGGCTCCGACGACGAACCCGCGCGCGTCGAGCCACTCGGTGACGAGCGCCGGGTCGTGCGCGTCGAGCACCGCGGCGTCGAAGCCCGCGACCTGCTTCTGCTCCACCACGATCGATCCCGCGCCCGCCGAGGCGGCGCCGAGCGCGGCCTCCGCTCGATCCGCCGCGAGCGGGTGCTCCAGCGCGAGCCGCTCGAACGGGCTCGTCGCGACCTCGGCGAGCTCTGGCCGCGCGGGCACGGGGATCACGAACGCGAACGGCTCGGCGCCCGCGCGGAACGTCACCTCGCGCACGAGGTGCTCCACGCGCGCGACCGGATCGAACACGACGAGGACGCGCTCGCGCTCCGGGCTCGGCGTCGCGGCCGCCGCGCGCGCGCGAAACGTCCCGCACGCGGCGGCGGGGGGCGACGCCCCGGCCGCGATCAGCGACGCGAGGACG
>JADLFU010000178.1 GCA_020849655.1 Polyangiaceae bacterium
GCGCGCGGCCCGTCCGCGCCGCGAGCCACGCGCAAGTCTCGTCGAGCGCCTCCTGCGCCGCCGGGTCGACGCGGTAGTCCGCGAGGGACTCGACGTGCGGCGTGAGCACCACGACGCCCGCGCTCGCGAGCGCGCGCGCGAACCTCTGCAGGCGCGGCTCGTCGACCCCGAGCCGGTGGATCCCGTGCACCATCACGAGCCCCGGCGGATCGACGGCGCCCACGGGCGTGTACAGCCGCGCGCGCGCGGCGCTCGCCGTCACGGGCTCCTCCGCGACCGAGAACGCGCCGAGCGACGCCGCGCGCGAGGTGCTCCCGGAGAACCGGAGCAGGAGCGTCGCGGCCCTCCACCGGCTCTCGGCGTGCGGCGACGTCGCCGCCAGGAAGACGAAGGGGAGCGCGAGCGCGGCGCGCCAGGCTCTGTCCCGCAGCGGCGTCACGCGCCCGAGCGTACGTCCTCCGGGAATGAAGCGCCCGCCGGCGCTGTTCGGCGGCGCGGAGGCGACTCGTTTGACAGGCGCCCCCCGCGACGCCTATACGCGCCCCCCGCGCGACCTTCGCGCAACGGGGCGGCCGAGCGCCCAGCTCGCCCGACCCGCGCACCGGAGTGCCCCCTTTGGAGGCTTCATGTCCACCGAAGTGATGATCCAGGCCGAAGGCCTGACCAAAGAATACGGAGACTATCGAGCCCTCGACGACGTGTCGTTCGAGGTCAACAAGGGTGAGGTCGTCGGCTTCCTCGGGCCGAACGGCGCCGGCAAGTCGACGACGATGCGCATCCTCACGTGCTACCTCGCGGCGACGCGCGGCACGGCGAAGGTCGCTGGCATCGACGTGTTCGACGACCCGCTCGAGGTGCGCCGCAAGATCGGCTACCTGCCGCAGCGCGCGCCGCTCTACCAGGACATGTCGGTGTGGGAGTACCTGAAGTTCGCGGCCGACATGCGCGGGCTCGACGACGCGACGTTCCGCGTTCGCATGAAGAAGATCGTCGAGATCTGCGGCCTCGCGCAGTCGCTCGGCAAGGACATCGGGACGCTGTCGCACGGCTACCGCCAGCGCGTGGGTCTCGGGCAGGCGCTCGTGCACGATCCGCCCATCCTCATCCTCGACGAGCCGACCAGCGATCTCGACCCGAACGAGAAGGCCGAGGTCGTCAAGTACATCAAGCAGATCGGCAAGGATCGCACGATCCTGCTCTCGACCCACAACCTCGGCGAGGTCGAGCAGGCCTGCGCGCGCGCCATCATCGTCTCGAAGGGCCGCGTCGTCGCCGACGGCGGGCTCGACGACATCCGCGCGAAGTCCGGCGGCGCGCGCTACATCGTCGTCGTCGACGAGAAGAACGCGCTCTCGGGCAAGGCGCCGACCGAGGCCGAGGTCGAGGCCGCGCTGAAGGCGGTGCCGCGCGTGCAGTCGCTCCGCGACATCCCGACGGACGATCGCGCGCACGCCTTCGAGCTCGTCGGCGGCCGCGAGGACGATCTGCGCGCCGAGCTGTACAAGCTGTGCGTCGAGAAGGGGTGGATCGCGCTCGAGCTGCGCCGCGAGGCGAAGGCCCTCGAGGACGTGTTCCGCGATCTCACCCGCGGCGACGAGCTCGTCTCGCGCGGCCTCGCGGCCGAGGACGCAGACGAAGACGAAGACGACGAAGAAGACGAGGAGTCGAAGGACTGACCGCCATGCCGCCTACCTTGACGATCGCCAAGCGAGAGCTCGGCAGCTACTTCAACAGCCCGATCGCCTACGTGGTGATCTGCCTCACGCAGCTCCTGCTCGGCGTGCTGTTCTTCTTCGTGCGTAACTTCTGGCAGGTCGACAAGGCGTCGCTCGCGTCGCTGTTCGAGCTCGCGCCGTTCGGCCTCTGCCTGCTCGTCATCCCCGTGATCACGATGCGCCTCATCGCCGAGGAGAAGAGCTCCGGCACGCTCGAGATGCTGATCACGCTGCCGGTGCGCGACTGGGAGGTCGTGCTCGGCAAGTACCTCGGCGCGCTCGGCCTCGTCGCCATCCTGCTCGTGAGCACGCTCGTCTACCCGCTGATGATGTTCGTGTTCCCGTGGAAGCTCGGGCCGATCGACTTCGGCCCGGTGTGGTCGGGGTACCTCGGCCTGACGCTGATGAGCGCGGCGGCGGTCGCCGTCGGGCTGCTCGTCTCGGCGTTCACGAAGAGCCAGGTGATCGCGTTCTTCGTCACCCTCGTCGTCAACTTCTTCTTCGTGTTCATGCACTGGATCGGCGACCACGTCGCGGGCCCGAAGCTCGGCCTCGTGCTCTCGTACGTCGGGTTCCAGCAGCACATCGCGAACTTCGCGCGCGGCCTCATCGACAGCCGCAGCGTCGTCTACTTCGCGTCCATCACCGTCGTGTCGTTGATGGTCGCGTTCCGGGCTCTCGAGAGCCGCAAGTGGAGGTGAGCTGCCATGGCGCTTGAACAGAAGAAGGCCAAGGCGGCCACCGAGATCAGCATCTACATCGCCATCATCGTCGCGATCGCGGTCGCCGCGAACGTGCTCTCGTTCTTCTCGCACGCCCGGAAGGACGTGACGAAGAACGAGCGCTTCACGCTGTCGAAGGGCTCGGGCCGCATGGTCTCGAACCTGAAGCGACCGATGACCGTGAAGGCGTACGTCACGACGGGCCTCGCGAAGCTCGACACCTTCGTCCGCGACCTCGACGACCTGATGAAGGAGTACGAGCGCGAGGGGAAGGGCAAGTTCATCTACCAGAAGGTGGTCGCGAAGACCGACGCCGAGAAGTCCGAGGCGAAGGACTACGGCCTGCGCGAGGCGGCGTTCGGCGAGGGCTCCGAGACCGGCGAGGACCAGGCGTCGATCGCGCAGGGCTACATGGGCCTCGTGTTCCTCTACGGCGACGAGAAGGACACCATCCCGATCCTCTCGCCCGATCAGAACCAGGGCCTCGAGTTCTGGATCTCCAACAAGATCCGCGAGGTGCGCGACAAGGGCGACGACGTCCACCGCAAGATCGGCGTCATCGTCGGGCACGACGAGATCAAGCTCACCGACGCGAACCTCGTCGCGAGCGAGGGGCGCGGCGGCCCGTCGATGCGCCAGGTCATCGAGCAGGCGTTCCCGTACTACAAGTTCGAGGACGTCGATCTGAAGGGCGGGGAGACCGAGATCGACAACAACCTCGACGCGGTGATCATCACGCAGCCGGGCAAGGACTACACGGAGAAGGAGCTCCGCCGGGTCGACCAGTTCTTGATGAAGGAGAACAAGGGGCTCGTCGTCTACGCCTCGGCCGTCAACATGAAGCCGAGCGACCCGAAGATGTCGGCGACGCTCTCGACGCGCGGCCTCGAGAAGCTCCTGACCGGCTACGGCGTCGAGATGAAGAAGGACGCCGTGCTCGACTGGGCGAAGAGCGCGCGCGTGCAGATGATGACGCAGGCGGGCGGCGTGCAGGCTGTGCGCATGCCCGGCATCGTGCAGGCGCAGGTCGTCCCGGGCGACGACAAGATGACGATGATCGACAACTCGTTCAGCGGGTTCTTCCGCCTCGACGAGCTGGCCTTCCCGTTCGCGTCGACGCTGGTGACCCACCCCGACAAGCAGCCCGGCGCGAAGGTGAAGATCGTCGGGCGCAGCTCGCCCGGCGCGTGGAGCGAGACGGGCGACACGATCGAGCTCGGCCTGAAGCTCGACTGGAAGCCGAAGGCGCCGCTCGACCAGCACACGCTCGCGGTCTCCGTCGAGGGCAAGGTGAAGAGCTCGTTCGGCGCCGGTGAGGCCGACGGCGTCAAGATCGACGCGGAGTCGAAGGGCACGACGAAGATCCTCGTGGTCGCGTCGAGCCAGTTCCTCGCGAACCCGTTCGCCCGCCAGGGCAACGGTCAGCAGATGGAGGGCCAGATGGCCCACATGATGCCGGCGATCGGCGGCGACCGCATGCTCCAGCAACTCGCGGGCCCGTACGCGCAGAAGTACATCACGCAGGGGATCATCTCCTTCAAGAACACGCTCGACTGGGCGACCGGCGACGGCGATCTCATCGCGACGAGCGCGAAGATCCTCGGCGAGCCCAGCCTGACCTACACCGATCTCGCGAAGCCGAAGCTCGACGCGTCGGACGACGAGGCGAGCATCAAACGCAAAGACGAGGAGTACCGCACGGCGCGCAAGCAGGTGCAGCGCAACGTGCAGCTCGTGCTGTTGCTCATCGCGCCGGCGCTCTTCGCGGGCTTCGGCATCCTGCGCTGGCAGGCGCGCGAGAAGCGCCGCGGCGAGGCGAAGATCTGAGGCGAGGAGAACGATGGCCCTGACGAACCAGCACAAGATCTACGCGGCGGGAGCGGTGCTCGCGCTGCTCGCGGGCGGCGTGTACCTGAAGCAGCGCGACGCCAAGCTCGACGACGACAAGCACACGAAGCGCGCCGGCGCGGCGGCGCTCCCGGAGGTGAAGATCTCGGCGGAGGACGTCGACAAGATCACGAAGATCGAGCTGAAGAACGCCGACAAGGGCTCGGTCGTCCTCGAGAAGGCCGACGGCAAGTGGCGGGTGAAGAAGCCCGTCGACTACCCGGCGAACGAGCAGAACGTCAAGACGCTCCTCGACAACATGAAGGAGCTGAAGGCGAAGGAGCTCATCGATCCGAGCCCCTCGGCCTACGCGGAGTACCAGGTCGACGACGTCAAGGGCGTCCACGCGACCGCGTACAAGGGCGCGGACAAGGCGCTCGACATGGTCTTCGGCAAGTCGGGCGGCCGCGGTCAGATGGCGCGCAAGCTCGGCGCCGACGGCGTGTTCGCGATCAGCGGCTACTCGTCGTACCTCTACACGCGCGAGGCGAAGGGCTGGCGCGACAACGCCATCCTCAAGTTCGACGACGCCAAGGTCACGAAGGTCGAGATCGAGAACGAGCACGGCGCGCTCACGTTCACGAAGGACGGCGAGGCGTGGTCGGCGAAGCAGAAGAAGGACAAGCTCGAGCGGTTCGACGACGCGAAGCTGAAGGACATGCTGCGCGCGTACAAGGCGCTCACCGCGGAGGACTACGGCGACGGCAAGGCCGACGCGGACACCGGGCTCGACAAGCCGGCCACCCTCACGTTCTCGCTGTCGGAGGGCGATCCGGTGAAGGTGCGCCTCGGCAAGACCGCGACGGGCGAGAGCCGCTACCTCGTGAAGGAGGGGTCGCCGCAGGTCTTCGTCGTCTCGTCGTGGGCCGCGGGCTGGGGCGTCGCGAAGGCGGACAAGTTCCAGAAGCCCGAGGAGAAGAAGGACGACAAGGACAAGAAGAAGGACGAGAAGAAGGACGAGAAGAAGAAGTAGCGCGTCGTCCTCGCGGTCTCGAGGCGCGTCCGGGTCGCGGGCGCGCCTCTCGTCTTTCATCGCCGCCGCTACGTTGACAGTCCAGCCGTCGAAGGGGCACACTCCCGCGAACGGGCGCGCGCCGGCGCGGCCAGGGGCACGGCCCCGAGAAAGGCGAACACCGAGGATATGGCGGACTCTGGGGCACCCTCCGCGTCGAACCAGCCCGCCGCGTCCGCGGCGACCGACACCCTGATCGGGCGGATCATCAACGAGCGCTTCAAGGTGGTCGCGATGATCGCGCGCGGCGGGATGGGGAAGGTGTACCGCGCCGAGCAGGCGCCGCTCGGGCGCGTCTGCGCGCTGAAGGTGCTGAACCCGAACTACGCGGGCGACAGCGATCCCGAGTTCCACAAGCGGTTCTTCCTCGAGGCGAGCATCGCGTCGAAGCTCACGCACCCGAACACCGTCACGATCTTCGACTACGGCCGCACCGACGACGACATCTTCTACATGGCGATGGAGTACCTGGAGGGGCGCACGCTCCACCGGGCCATCAAGGAGGAGAGCCCGTTCGCGGAGGAGCGCGCCGCGCACATCGCCCGCCAGATCTGCCGCGCGCTCCGCGAGGCCCACAGCCTCGGCGTCATCCACCGCGATCTGAAGCCCGCGAACGTGTACCTCGTCGAGCACGCCGACGAGCAGGACTTCGTGAAGGTGCTCGACTTCGGCCTCGTGAAGAACGTCGACGGATCGGCCGCGGAGGAGCTCACGCAGGCGGGGCTCTTCATGGGCTCGCCGAAGTACATGTCGCCCGAGCAGATCCGCGGCGACAAGGTCGACGCGCGCACGGACATCTACTCGCTCGGGATCGTCCTGTACGAGATGGTCACCGGCAAGGTGCCGTTCGATCGAGCCAACTCGGTGAACATCCTGATGGCGCACGTGAACGAGGCGCCGCCGCCGCTCCGGGAGATGAACCCCACCTGCGACGCGACCCCGCAGATCGAGTCCGTGATCATGCGGTGCATCGCGAAGGATCCGAACGAGCGCTTCGCCTCGATGGACGAGGTGCTCGGCGCGCTGAAGCGCACCGGGTCGGGCGCGCTCACCGGCACGATGATGGGCGCCACGGGTGAGTTCGCGGCCGTGCAGGGCAGCGGGCTGTTCGGCACCTCCGGCGCGAGCGCGACGCTGTCGAACTCGGGGCCCCAGAGCGCGCTCTCGGGCACCAGCCAGTCGGGCCCCGTCCCCCTCGGCGACCCGGCAGCGCCCCCTAAGAAGTCCGGCAAGGGGCTCATCGTCGGCGTCGCCGTGGCGCTCCTCGCGGCGGCGGGCGCGGCCTTCGTGCTCACCCGAGGAGGCGAGCCCGCTCCTCTGCCCGCGGCGTCGAGCGCGGCCCCCGCCGCGACGCCCCCGCCGCCGGCGTCGACCGCGCCGGTCGCGTCCGTCGACAAGCCGAAGCCCCCGCAGAAGGTGACCATCAAGGTCGACTCAGAGCCGTCGGGCGCGACCGTGCGGCTGCACGACAAGGACGGCGACGAGCTCTGCAAGGACACGCCGTGCGAGGTGACCTTCAAGGGCGCAGACGCAGCTCCTGGGCGCGAGGTCAAGCTCTACTTCACGAAGCGTGGTCACAGCTCCGAGACGAAGACCCTCAAGCTCGGCACCGACGAGAAGGTGTCGGTGAAGCTGTCGGCGCAGGGCGGTGGAGGCCCCCGGCCAGCCGCGCCCGCGGGGCCCGGACCCGACAGCCCCGGCTTCAAGCCCGTCCCGTACTGACCGCGTGGCCCACGCGGGCTCTCATGAGTGGCCCCGGCGCGCCCCGCAGACAAAGCGCTTCGGGTTCGGACGGATCGTCGATAGGCTGCACCCTGGCACGCTGCCGTCTCTCGCGTGCAGTGAGGGAAACCGCCAGTGAGACTCCCCCCCGCCCTCCGTAGTGGTCGCCTCGGGCTCCGCGCCGTCGCGTCGTCGGCGCTCGCCGTCCTCGTCCTCGCCACCTCGCCCGCGCACGCGGACGACCGCACCGAGGCGCGCAAGCACTTCAAGGCGGGCATGGAGCTCATCGCGCGCGGCAGCTACGACCGGGGCATCTCGGAGCTGAAGAAGGCCTACGAGATCAAGCCCCACCCGAACGTCATGTTCAACATCGGGCGCGCGTACGCGGAGTCGGGCGACCTCGAGAACGCCCTGCTCGCGTACAAGGAGTACCTCGCGTCGAGCCCGCCGGACGCTGACGACGTTCAGAAGATCATCGTGCGGATCCAGGCGCGCCTCGACCGGCAGAAGGCCGCGCTCGCCGCCGCCCAGGGCGGACCCACCGGACCGACCGGCCCCACCGGTCCCGCCGGCGCGACGGGGCCCACCGGCGAGACGGGGCCCACGGGGCCTGTCGGTCCCACCGGGCCTGCGGGCCCGGCCGTCGAGCAGCGAGACGACAAGGTCGCCATCGCGGCGCGCACCGAGGACGTCTTCGACGAGACCGTCGTCACGGCCTCACGCGCCGCGCAGAGCCCGCTCGACGCGCCGAACTCCACCTCGATCATCACCGAGCAGGACATCCGCCTGTCGGGCCACACGAAGATCCAGGAGCTGCTCCGTCGCCTCGCGGGCGTCGACGTCAACGTCATGACCGGCGGCGACACCGAGGTGTCCATCCGCGGGTACAACTCGCGCATGTCGAACAAGACCCTCGTCCTGGTCGACTACCGACCGGTCTACATCGATCTGCTCGGCACCACCTTCTGGGAGACGCTCGGCGTCGACGTCGAGCAGATCGAGCGCATCGAGGTCGTGAGGGGCCCGGGCTCCGCGCTCTACGGCGCGAACGCCTTCGCCGGCGTCATCAACATCATCACGAAGACCCCCGGCGAGGGGAAGAGCTCGGTGCGCGCCGGCGTGGGCACGTGGGGCTCGGCGTTCGGCTCGACGACCCTCACCCGCCGCGACGGCGCGTTCGCGTACCGCGTCAGCGCCGGCTACACGCGCGAGCCGAACTGGAGCCGCGAGCTCGCGCCCGGGCGCGTCGACGCGCACACGTTCGCCCCGGATCAGGACACCGGCGCGGCGAACAGCCGCTTCGCGCTCGACGCGACGCGCCGGCTCGACAAGGAGACCCTGCTCACCGTCGGCGGGATGGCCTCGCGCGCCTTCCGCAACATGCAGGCCGCGGGCGCCTTCAAGGAGTACGCGCTCGAGGGCCTGATGGGCGATCTCCACGCGAGCGTCGTCAGCAAGCACTACTCGGTGCGCACCTTCTGGACGCACTTCGACTACTCGAGCGGCCGCGCCCAGGAGAACCTCGCGCAGAGCCTCGATCTGACCCGCCCGGTCGCCGACATCGTCGACGTTCAGGCCGAGTACACGAACGAGTTCACGACCGGGCCCAGCGTCGTCCACGACGTGCACGTCGGCGGCAACTACCGCTACAAGGGCGTCTCCTGGTCGTACCTCGACAAGTTCCGCATCGAGCGGTGGATCGGCGGGTTCGCGCAGGACACGGTCAAGTTCGGCAAGCGGTTCCAGCTCGTCGCGAGCGGGCGCGTCGACTACGTGCCCTACCTCGCGCAGCTCGTGCCCTCGCCGCGCGGCTCGGCGATCTTCAAGCCGACCGATCGCTCCGCGCTGCGTCTCTCCGCGTCGACCGCGTACCGCTCGCCGTCGTTCCTCGAGGCGTACCTCGACCTGCCGCTGCAGTCCCCGGCGTCGCCCGGCGCGGGATCGTTCTCCGAGTCCCGGCGCAGCGATCAGGGCGGCAACTTCAAGCTCCGCCGCGAGAAGGTCGTCTCCGTCGACCTCGGCTACCTGAGCCAGGACAGCGACCTCGTGAACTTCGAGCTCACCGGGTACTACCTGCAGGTGAAGGATCTGATCTCGCTCGCCGAGACGCGCGCCGAGACGGTCTCGACCAACCAGCTCGCCGGACTCGACCCCGAGCGCGGCATGTTCGGCAGCGCCTACGCGGGGTGGACCAACCAGTGCCTCGTGTACAACACGCTCGGCGGCGAGGCCGGCGCCCGCGTGTTCCCGACGGAGGGCCTCGACTTCTTCGCCAACTACTCGCTCAACCGCCAGTCCGTGACGCGCCCGGCCGGCTGCACGGACGTCGAGAACAAGCAGACGAGCCAGCACAAGGTCAACGTGGGCGCGCAGTTCCGCACGAAGCCGGGGTTCGACGGCGAGCTCACGCTGCACTTCTCGTCCCGGCAGACGTGGGCCGAGCGCGTCCCGCCGCCGGCGAGCGAGGTGACGACGTCGCTCCGCTGGGTCACCGAGGACGTGCCGGCGTACACGCTCGTCAACGCGCGCATCGGCTACCGGTTCCTGCGCAACAACGCGGAGGTGTCCGCGACGGCGTTCAACCTCCTCAACACGCAGCACAGGCAGCACCCGTTCGGTCAGACGGTCGGCCGGCGGTTCATGGGCTTTCTCTCCTACAAGTTCTGAGAACGAGATGATCCGCGCCCCTCACACCACGCTCGCGACGGCCCTCCCGCTCGTCCTCTTGCTCGCGTCTGCGTGCGGCGACGTCCCCGTGAAGCCGAACAACTTCGCCGAGCCCTCCGGCAACATCAAGGGCACGGTCACGTACTCGGGGCCGCTGCCGTGCACCCAGCTCGGCGTGAAGGACGACGGCTCACCCGGGCAGCCTCACGTCGTCGGCGCGGCCGCGATCCTGCTGTTCAAGTCGAACCTGCTGCCCCCTCCCGACGGCCTCGGTCGCAGCGCGCGGTCGCTCGCGGTGGTCGCCGGCGACGTGCTCTTCTCGTCGGTGCAGTCGCAGCTCCCCAACCCGACGAAGCTCGGTGAGGTCGCGTGCCCGCCCCCCGACGCGCCGCACGTCACGGTGAGCGCGGAGTGGATCGTGGGGCCCGTCCCGGCGGGGCGCTACCAGGTCCGCGGCTTCTACGATCGCGACGGCGACTTCTCGCCCCTCTTGAAGATCCACCAGCTCCCGACCGCCGGCGACGTCGGCGGCGGCGCGCTGACCAACGCCCCCGAGGCCGCGCTCGGCGCCGCGCCTCGCTACGCGACGATCGTGATTGGCGACGAGACCGCCGAGGTCGATCCGCAGGGGTTGCCCGTGCTGAAGATGCCGGCGGCGGGCGCGCTCGTCGAGGGCGTCGCGGTCACGCTCGGGCGCCTGCTCGACACCGCGCGCCCCATCACGCACGTCGTCGGCGTCGTCGACGAGCGCGTGGGCAAGGAGCACGTCACCGACGTCGCGCGCGTGACGATGCCGATCGATCAGCTCTTCACGACGTCTCCGACGATGAACGTCGCGCAGGCCGACAAGGAGTTCATCCGCATGCGCCTCCGCGCGGGGCTGCCCGAGGCGGAGCAGGCCGCCGCGACCGATCCGCGCCTCGCGATCCAGGGCATGCCGCCGTTCAACAGCTACCGGCTGTTCCCCGTCCGCGACGCCGACGGCGACGTCATCCGCACGACGCCGCCCATCCCCGACACCTTCCCACAGGTCATCTTCGCGCGCCTCGATCCGACCGACACCGACCGCCAGACGACGTTCGGCAACCCCGCCGTCATCATCCAGGCCGTCGTGAGCGAGGTCGACAAACCTATCTCGAGCAACCTCTCGCTCGCGAACGCGAAGACGCAGAAGGTGGTCTCGGAGGTGCAGGCGTCGCTGCGCCCCTCGGCGATCTGCGCGCAGCCGGAGGATCCGTACGGCCCGCTCTACATCGTCACGCCGAGCGTCAGCGCCATCGACAAGTCCCTGGTGATCGCCGACCTCGACGCGCTCCGCGCCGTCATCGCGAAGCGGTTCCGTCGGCCTATCACCGACGTGAGGGTGGTCGAGGGCTGCATCCCGCCGGGCAAGTTCAGCATGAACGTCGTGCACGACACCGGCCAGGCGTGGACGCTGCCGAACGAGGCCGGCGTGTGCACGGGCGTCGGCGGCAGCGTCGCGTCGACGCGCGAGCGCCCGACCGCCGACGGCGCGGGCTGCACGCTCGAGCACGTCGCCGGGGCGCGGCCTCGCCTGCCCTCGCAGGACTGGAACCTCTTCGTCGGCGGGCGCTCGGAGCCCGGCTACTGCGAGTCTCTCCCGCTCCCGATCGACGCGTCGCTGCCGTCGTCGAAGCGCGTCGACGCCGCGCCCGAGGTCGAGCGCGTGACCTCGACCGGACAGAAGAAGCGGTTCGCCCCGTACACGCTGGGGATCCCCTCGGTGTGCCTCACCACCGCCGAGCTCGAGCACCCGGAGACAGTCGCTCGACGCATCGAGAACCCGTGGGACTGACCATGCCCAAGCGAAAGCTCCACTCCCGGATCCTCTGCGGCGTCTCGGTCGCAGCAGCGCTCGCCGCGCTCTCTTCCACGGCGCTCGGGGACGACCGCACCGAGGCGCGCAAGCGGTTCAAGAGCGGCATGGATCTCATCGCGCGCGGCAGCTACGAGCGCGGGATCTCCGAGCTGAAGAAGGCCTACGAGATCAAGCCGCACCCGAACGTCCTGTTCAACATCGGGCGCGCGTACGCCGAGTCCGGCGACCTCGAGAACGCCATCCTCGCCTACAAGGAGTACCTCGCGTCGGGCCCGCCGGACGCCGACGACGTGCAGAAGATCGTCACGCAGATCCAGTCGCGCCTCGATCGCCAGAAGGCCGCGCTCGCCGCCGCGCAGGGCGGCCCGACCGGCCCCGCGGCGCCGACCGGCCCGACCGGGCCCGCGGGCGAGACCGGTCCGACAGGCGTCGGCCCCACAGGCCCCGCCACACCGGCCGAGCGCGCGCCCGACAAGGCGGAGGACAAGGTCGCCATCGCCGCCCGCACCGAGGACGTGTTCCAGGAGACCGTCGTCACGGCGTCGCGCGCCGCGCAGAGCCCCGTCGACGCGCCGAACTCGACGTCGATCATCACCGGACAGGACATCCGCCTGTCGGGCATCACGAAGTGGCAGGAGCTGTTCCGCCGCCTGGCGGGCGTGGACGTCAACATCATGACCGGCGGCGACACCGAGGTGTCGATCCGCGGCTTCAACAGCCGCCTGTCGAACAAGATGCTGGTCCTCATCGACTACCGCTCGGTCTACATCGATCTGCTCGCGTCGACGTTCTGGGAGACGTTCCCGATCGACGTCGAGCAGGTCGAGCGCATCGAGGTCGTGAGGGGCCCCGGCTCCGCGCTGTACGGCGCCAACGCGTTCGCGGGCGTCATCAACATCATCACGAAGAAGCCCGGCGAGGGGCGGAGCGGGTTCCGCACCGGCATCGGCACCAACGGCAACCTGTTCGGCAGCGTCACCGCCACGCGCCGCGACGGCGAGTTCGCGTACCGCGCGAGCGCCGGGTACACCCAGGAGCCCCGCTGGACGAAGGAGGTCGGCCGCGGCCGCAACGACACCACGTACTTCCCCGGCACCGAGAAGAGCCCCGGCCTCGGCTCGCAGAACTCGCGCTTCGATCTGCAGGTGACCCGCCGCCTCGGCAAGGAGACCGAGCTCGCGGTGGGCGGCGGCTACGCGTCGGTGTTCCGCAACCTGCAGGGCATCGGGCCGTTCAACGAGTACGCGCTGCGCGGCAACGTGCTCGACACCGAGATGGCGCTCACCTCGAAGCACGTCTCCTTGCGGTCGTTCTTCTACTACTTCGACGTGATGGCCGGCCGCGACCACGACTACGCGGGGCAGAGCCTGTACCTCTCGCGCCCGCGCACGTACGTGGGCGACGTCTTCCTCGAGTACACTGATCAATTCAACACGGGCGCGAGCATCTCGCACGACGTCCACGTCGGCGTGAACTACCGCCTGAAGGAGGTCCGCTGGTCGTACCTCGACCGCGAGCGCAAGGAGAACTGGATCGGCGCGCTCCTGCAGGACACCATCAAGTTCGGCAAGCACGTCTCGCTCGTCGTCAGCGGCCGCGCGGACTACGTGCCGCTGCTCCAGAAGGTCGTCCCGTCGCCGCGCGGCGCGCTCATCATGAAGCCGACAGACCAGTCGGCGTTCCGCGTCTCCGCGTCGACCGCGTTCCGTACGCCGAGCTTCCTCGAGTCGTACCTCGACCTCCCCATCGTCGCGCCCACGTCGTCGGGCGCGCAGCTCAACTCCCGCGGCAAGTCATCGCCTGACGCGCGCGTGGATCTCCGCCGTGAGCGCGTGCTCTCGCTCGACGCCGGCTACGTCAACCAGGACAGCGATCTCGTGAACTTCGAGGTCACGGCGTACTACCTGCAAGTCAAGGATCTCGTCGGCCTGGTCGACAACCGCATCGTCACGCCCAACTCCGCCTACGGCATCAACGGGCTCGACCCCGAGACGGGCCGCTACACCGTCGGCTGGGGAGGCTTCGGCAACCAGTGCGCGACCTACCACGCGTACGGCAGCGAGCTCTCGACGCGCCTGTTCCCCGTCGAGGGCCTCGACTTCTTCGCGAACTACACCATCAACCTCCAGCGCGTCGACATCCCCGGTGGGTGCCCCGTCGTGAAGGACCAGAAGACGAGCAAGCACAAGGTCAACGCGGGCGTCCAGGCGCGCACGAAGCCCGGCATCGACGGCGAGCTCACGTTTCACTACGCGTCGGAGCAGCTCTGGTCCGAGCAGCAGGTGCCCACCGACGGCTCGATCGACATCCAGAACCGCCTGTTCGCGCAGCCCGGCTACTTCCTCGTCAACGGGCGCGTCGGGTACCGCTTCGCGAAGGACAGGGCTGACGTGAGCGTCGTGGGGTTCAACCTGCTCAACAACCAGCACCGCCAGCACCCGCTCGGGCAGAAGGTAGGGCAGCGGATCATGGGCTTCGTTTCTTACAAATTCTGACGGAGACGATCGATGCGCGCTCTGACCTCGTCCCCCCGCTTCGCCCCCGTCGCCGCGCTCGCGTGCCTCGCCGCCGCCGCGTGCGGTGAGGTGAAGACGGACTCCGAGAACTTCCCCCCCGCGGGCGTGATGGAGGGCACCGTCACGTACATCGGGCCGCTGCCCTGCACGGTGCGCAACACGCCCGACTCGGTGCACGTCGTCGGCGCCGCGGTGATGCTCATCTTCAACGAGAAGCTGCTGCCGCCGCCCGAGGGGTTCGGCACGACGGCGGGGCAGGTCGCGGTGGTCGCGGGCGACGAGCTGTTCCGCGGGATCACGCCAGACTTGCCGGTGCCCGGGCCCGAGGTGGGCGCGGTCGCGTGTCCGCCGGCCGGCACCCGCGTGACGGTGAGCGCCGGGTGGAAGGCGGGCCCGGTGCCCGCGGGGCGCTGGCAGGTGCGCGGGTTCTACGACTACGACGGAGACTTCTCGCCGCTGCTGAAGATCCATCAGCTGCCGACCGAGGGAGACATCGGCGGCGGCGCGATCGCGAACCCGGACGAGGTGCTGATGGGCAAGCAGGTCGCGTTCCAGTCGTTCGCCGTCGGCGTCGACCCGGACGGCACCGGCAGCTACCAGATGCCGTCGTCGGGCGCGCGCGTGTCCGGCATCGCCGTCAGCCTCGCGCAGCCGCTCGCGCAGTCCCGCCCGGTGTTCCACGCGACCGGCGTCCTCGACGAGCGCCCCGGCGCGGCGACCGACGTGACCCCGACCGGCGACGTCACGCAGGGGCGCGGCGCGGTGACGGACGCGCAGCGTGTCACCTTGCCGCGCGACGAGCGGTTCTACATCGGCGTCTCGGACGTGAAGTACGCGACCTCCGCGCACAAGCACTTCGTCCGCTACAAGCTCTCGCCCGGTGTGGCCGCCGAGGAGCAGGCTGCCGCCGTGGCGCCGCCCTACTACATCCAGTCGGGCGACTTCGTGCAGGTGGCGAACACCGACCGCGCGGGCAAGGTGCGTGGCATCCCGGAGTCTCCGCCGGGGCTGACGGTGGCGGATCTCTTCCCGCAGGCGATCTTCGCGAAGCTCGACTCGCGCCTCGACACGAACCAGGCAGCGCAGCCGTCTCCCGCGGTCGTGATCCAGGGCATCAACCTCGGCAAGAAGGGCGAGTTCAGCCCGCTGCTGAGCGCGTCGACGAAGCCGGTCACCGTCGACGAGCTGACGATCGCCGTGCGACCGACCGCGATCTGCCTCGATCCGCTCGACTCGCTGAAGACGGTCTACGCGATCACGCCGTCGCTCGTCGCGCGCAACGGCGAGACGCTGGCGAAGCCCGAGGAGATCGAGCCGAAGCTCGCGGCGCAGCTCGGGCGGCCGAACGTGAAGCTCGTGCGAGGGTGCCTCCCCCGCGGGAAGTACCAGCTGAACCTCGTCTACTCGACCGGTCAGGCGTGGACGATCCCCAACGAGGCGGGCGCGTGCTTGACCCACGTCCTCACCGCCGCGGGGACGGTGCGCAGCGGGCAGGAGCAGCTGGCGCCCGACGGCGTGTGCCGGCAGACCGTCGAGGCCGGGACCCTCGCGCGCACCGTGCTCTCGTCCCAGGCGATGACGCTCACCGTGGGCGAGGCCGAGGAGGACGCCTACTGCGAGGGGATCCAGGGGGACGACCACGCCGGCCTGACCGCCGCGGACTACTGCCACGGCACGCCGAGGGCGTGCCTCACGGCGCTCGAGCTGTCCCAGCTCGGCTGCAAGTAGCGCGTGGCGGACTGGGTCTCCGAGGCGCGCTCGCTCGAGCGAGGCGGGCGCCGGACGCTGATCGCGATCGGCAAGTTCGACGGCGTGCACCGCGGTCACGCGCGTCTGCTCGCGGGCGCGGCGTCGCTCGCCGCCGAGCGCGGGCTGCAGGCGGCCGTCCTCACGTTCGATCCTCACCCGGCGCTCGTGCTCGGTCGCGCGGCGCCGCCGATGCTCACGGGGATCGCGAAGAAGGCCGCGCTCATCCGGGGCGTCGCGCCCGAGCTCGCCGTCGTCGCGCAGCGCTTCGACCGCGCGTACGCGGCGCTGACGCCGCGGCAGTTCGCCGAGGACGTGCTCGTCGGTCAGCTCGGCGCGCGCGCGGTCGTGGTCGGGCAGAATTTCAGGTTCGGCAAGGAGCGCGCGGGCACGTTCGACACGCTGCAGGCCCTGGGCGGCGAGCTCGGGTTCGACGTGTGGGCCGAGCCGATCGCCGGTGACGAGCGCGGTCGATGGTCGAGCACCCGCGTGCGCGCGTCGCTCTCGACCGGCGATCTCGACGACGCGACGCGCGTGCTCGGGCGCGCGTACGGGCTCGAGGGGGTCGTGACGCGCGGTCGGCAGGTCGCGCGCACGCTCGGGTGCCCGACCGCGAACCTCACGGGCGTCGAGACGGCGCTTCCCGCGTTCGGCGTGTACGCGGTGCGGGTCTCCCGGATGGATGGCGGCGTGGCGCGCCCGCTGGGAGGTGGCGTCGCCAACATCGGCGAGCGCCCGACGCTGGCAGCCGGCCTCGCCGTCGAGGCGCACGTGCTCGACTTCGACGGCGATCTGTACGGCGCGACGCTCGAGCTCGAGCTCGTCACGCGCCTGCGCGAGGAGCGGCGGTTCTCCGGCGTCGACGAGCTGCGCGCGCAGATCGCGCTCGACGTGGAGCACGCGCGGCGCGCGCTCGACAGTGCGCACCCTAGCGAGTAAGCGGGCCCGATGTCCGAGTCGTTGCACGAGCTGTCTCGCGAGGCGCTGATCGAGGAGGCTCGGCGGCTCGGCCTGGTGCGGCCCGAGGTGTTCACGCGGGCAGAGCTGCAGGACGAGATCATCAAGCGCCGCGTCAGCGATCCGAAGCAGCAGCGGCGCGCGCGCGGGCTGCTCGGCCTCGCGCGGGATCTGCTCGCCTCGGTCGTCGAGAAGGGCCTGCACCTGCCCGAGGTCGCCGAGAAGCTCCGCGCGGCCGCCCCGCCGCCCGCCCCGCCGCCGCGCGAGCCCGTCGCGACCGTCACGCTCGCCGAGATCTACGTGGCCCAGGGCCACGCAGCGCGCGCGCGCAAGATCCTCGACGAGGTGCTGGCGCGCGAGCCCGAACACGCGGCCGCGCTCGCGCTCGCGGCGGCGCTCGGCGCGTCGCCGGCCACGCCCGACGCGTCGCCGGTCACGCCCGACGAACCAGCGACCGATGACGCCGTGCTCGCAGCGCCTGTCGCCGCAGCGCCGCCGATCCCCGCGGCGGTGGAGATCCCCGACCCGCCCGTCGGCGCGTCGCCGCCTCGGGAGGAGGCGCCGCGCCCGATGCTGGACGACGCGCCGCTGCCCACCTCGTACGGCGTCGAGGAGATCGTCGCGCTGCCGATCGATCCGACCTCCACGCTCGTCTACTGGGAGACGCGGCGAGCACCCGAGGGCACCGTCCTGGAGCTCGAGATCACGGACGTGACGGGCGCGAGGCAGACCCGCACGATGCCGATCGCGTCGCGCGTCGGGCGGCACGTCGCGCGCGATCTGCCCGCGGGGGCCACGATCGTGGCGAGGCTGGGGGCTCGCGCCGAGGTCTCCTCGTCGCCCCTCGCGTCGACGAGCGCCGTCACGCCGCGCGGAGCGCCGTCGCCGCGCGTCGCGCGAGCGTTCTCCCGCCTGGAGGGCGACCACGTGGTGGCGCTCCGCGCGCCCATGCCCCCGCGGGTCGAGCTCTTGCTGGCGCTCGCGGACGTCGCGCCTCCGTCCTCCACCACGAGCTCCCCGCGGCGGCTGGGCGGCGCGAGCGAGGCGATGCCGCCTGGGTCCTCCGAGCTCGCGCGCTGACGTCGACCGTTTTTTTCGCGCGATCGGCGCAAGCGCCGGCGTGAGCGGTCGATAGGTGTGCGTGCGCGCCGTCGTCCCCCTCTTCGTGCTGTCGCTCGCGACCGTCTGGCCGTCCCCGGCGCGCGCGCGGCCTCCGGCGCGCCTCCCGACGCTGCCGTCGCCGGGCGCGCTGTCGCTGTCGCTGGAGGTGTGGCGCGTCGAGACCGGGCGCGTCGAGTCGGGCGCGATGGCCACGCTGTCAGTCCCGCTCGAGCGGCTCGCGGCGCCGAGGCAGAAGATCGATCTGGCGCCTCCGCCGCCGCCCGTGGATCTGGCGCGCGTCGAGGTGCCGGCGGACCTGCCCACGCTGCGCCCCGTGGAGGTGAGCCGCGTGCTGCGCGCGGCGTGGCGCGCGGCGGATCTCGCGATCGAGGACGACCGCCTCGATCGCCTCGCCCAGCGCGCGCGCGCCGCCGCCGCGCTGCCCGAGCTGCGGCTGAGGGCCGGGCGCACCGTCGATCGCTCGCTCCGGATCTCGTCGGACTACGACGGGTCGACGCAGCAGAGCCTGGGGGGCGTGGGCTCGTTCTACGAGGTCCGGGCGACGTTCCGGCTCGATCGCGCGATCTTCGCCGACGAGGAGGTGGCTCTGGCGAGGCTGCGGCGGGAGCGCGCCGAGGAGCGCCGCAAGCTCACGCGCGAGGTCCTGGAGACGATGCAGGCGCTCCTGCGCGCGCTCGCCTCCGCGCGCGATCCGTCGGCGCCCACCGACGTGCACCTGGACGCGGAGGCGCGCGCCCTCGCGGCCTCGCTCGCGCTCGACGGCCTCACCTCCGGCGCGTGGTCCGAGGTGTGGGCGGCGGCCACGGCGAGGCAGGCCACGCGATCGTCGCCCGCGCCGAGAGCGGCTGAGTTAGCATCCCGCTCCGATGGCCCTGCCGACGCTCCAAGCCGCGCTCGGTGGTCTGGCTGACGCCGCGGAGCTCCTGGAGCTCGACGGCCGCGTCGTCTACGTGAACCCCGCGTTCGAGCGGCTGACCGGCCACGACGCCGGCGGGCTCGTGGGCCGGCACATCAGCGACGTCCACGAGGCCGTCTCGGTCGAGCGCGCCGCGGCGAGCTGGAGCGGGCGAGTCGACGCGAAGAGCTCCTCGGGCGGGGCTCTCGCGTTCGACGGATCGTACAGCGTCGTCTCCGGCGACGACGGCGCGCCGAGGTGGGTGCTCGGGCTGCTGCGCGACGTCACGCGCCAGCTGCACGAGGAGCGCGCGCTCCGCCAGAGCGAGGAGCTCTACCGGCAGATCTTCCACTCCAACCAGGCGATCAAGCTGCTGGTCGATCCCTCGACCGGGCTCATCGAGGACGCCAACCTCGCGGCGTGCGACTTCTACGGATACACGCCCGAGGAGCTGCGCGGGCTGCACATCGATCGCATCAACACGCTGCCGCGCGAGCGCCTCGACCAGGCCCTCCTCGTGGCGCGGCAGAGCGGCTCGCGGACGTTTCGGTTCCAGCATCGTCGCAAGTCCGGCGAGCTGCGGGAGGTCGAGGTGTTCACCGGCGGCGTCGAGGTGGGCGGCCGCTACCTCTTGCTCTCGATCGTGCACGACGTCACCGAGCGCGTGCGAGCCGAGGCGCAGCTCGCCCGCGCGCAGCGGATGGACTCGCTCGGGAGACTCGCGGGGGGCGTCGCGCACGATTTCAACAACCTCCTCTTCGTCGTCCTCGGCGAGGCGCGCATCGTGCTCCGCGGACTCCCGGAGGACGACCCGCTGCGCGCGGAGGTCGAGCGCATCCGCGACGCGGCCACGCGGGCGTCCGAGCTCACGCGGCACCTGCTCCTGTTCGCGCGGGGGGGCGACGTCACGCCGGAGCCGAGCGACGTGCACAAGACCCTGCGCGGGGTGGCCTCCCTCGTCAGCAGCACGCTGGGCCACGACGTGCGCCTCTCGATCGAGGCGCCCGCAGGCGTGCGCCCGGTCGCCTACATCGCGACGGCGCAGCTCGAGCAGGCGCTCGTCAACCTCATCATCAACGCGCGCGAGGCGATGCCGCACGGCGGCCGCATCGTCGCGCGCCTGCGCGTCGTCTCCGACCCGGACGTGGAGCACCAGCGCCTGCGCCCCGGCGACTACGCCGAGCTCGAGATCGTCGACGACGGCGTCGGCATGCCGAAGGAGATCGTGGCGCACGTGTTCGAGCCGTTCTTCACGACCAAGGGCCCCGAGCACGGCACCGGGCTCGGACTCGCGATCACCTACGGCATCGTGCACCGCGCGGGCGGCGCCATCTCGGTCGAGAGCGAGGTCGGCGTCGGGACGACGTTCCGCGTCTGGCTGCCGCTGCTCGACGGCCTCGTCCCGGACGACACCCCGCGCGGCGACGCCGGCTCGACCGGCAGCGGCGAGCGCGCGGTGAGGGCGCCCACGATCGCGAGCCTCACGTAGCCCCGCTCGGGCGCCTACCAGAGCACGAGATCGTCGCGGTGCACGACGACCGCGTCCTCCTCGCCGTCCGTCGCCCTGCCCGCCATCGCCGTCGCGTCCGACGCGGACAGGCGCGCGAGCCCGCGCGCGACCTCTCGCCCCGTCACGTCCACGATCGTGACGGCGTCGCCCTTGCGGAAATCGCCGCGGACGCCGAGCACTCCGACCGCGAGCAGGCTCCTGCCGCGCTTCGAGAGCGCGTCGACGGCGCCCGGATCGAGCACGAGCGCGCCGCGAGGGCGCAGCGTGAACGCGATCCAGTGGCGCCGCGCGCCGATGCGCCGGGCCGACGGCGCGAACAGCGTGCCCACGTCCTCGCCCGCGAGGATGGCCTCGAGCACGCCGTGGACGCGGCCGTCCGCCACGACGACCGCCGCGCCCGCGAGCGTCGCGCGCCGCGCGGCCTCCACCTTGCTCGCCATGCCGCCCGTGCCGACGCCGGACGTGCTCGCCCCCGCGAGCGGCCGCGCCTCCTGCTCGACGTCGACGACGAGCGGCACGCGCGTGGCGCCGTCGAGCAGCCCCTCGACGTCCGACAGCAGCACCAGCAGCTCTGCGTCGACGAGCGGCACCACCATGCTCGCCAGCTGGTCGTTGTCGCCGAACTTGATCTCCTCGACCGCGACGGTGTCGTTCTCGTTGATGATCGGCAGCGCGCCCTCCGCGAGCAGCGCCGAGAGCGCCAGGCGCGCGTTGTTGCCGCGCGCGCGATCCGCGAGATCCGCGTGCGTCAGCAGCACCTGCGCGACGGTGACGCCGAGCGGCGCGAACGCCTCCTCCCAGCGGTTCATCAGCACGGTCTGGCCCGCGGCGGCGGCCGCCTGCAGCCTCGCGATCTCGCGCGGGCGCCCGCGCATCCCGAGCTTCGCGACGCCGAGCGCGATGGCGCCGCTCGACACGAGGACGATCTCGCGCCCCGGCCCGCGGAGCGCCTGGATCTCGGCGGCGATCCGGCGCATCGCCTCTCGGTCCTGCGACAGCGTCTTCGAGCCGATCTTCAGGACGACGCGGCGCGCGCGGGCGAGCTGGGAGCGGGCAGGGGGCATGCCGGCCGCTCATACCACCCGACCGCCTAGGTGAGCTCCATCACGCGCTGCTCGAGCCCGCGGCCCTTCGAGACGCCCGAGATGCGCGCGCCCTCGGCGAGCAGCACGACCAGCACGCGGCGGATCATCTCCTCGGCGTCGCACTCGGCCTTGTCGAACGCGACCTCGAGCTCGCGGCTCGCCTTGTCCCACGCGACCGCGCGCACGCCCGCGATGGCGCGCACCTGCTCCTCGGGGACGGGGCCGCGCGCGAGCGAGAAGCGCACCTCCTCGGCCGCCGCCGTCAGCTCCGACATCGTCCCCGCGAGCACGAGCGCGCCCCGGTCGAGGATGGCGGCGTGATCGCAGATCTCCTCGAGCTCCTGCAGGTTGTGGCTCGAGATCACGAGGGTCGTCTTGCCGCGGCGCTTCGCGAGCACCTGGCGGATCTCGAACGCGACGCGCGGATCGAGCCCCGCCGTCGGCTCGTCGAGCAAGACGACGCGCGGCTGTCCGAGCAGCGCCTGCGCGATGCCGACGCGCTTCGCCATGCCGTGCGAGAGCTGCCCGCACCTCCGCGGCCCCCAGTCGGCGCCGTCGACCTCCGCGAGCACGGCCTTCACCTCGTCCGCCACCCGGCCCTCGTCGATGCCCTGCAGCCGCGCGAGGTACGTGAGGAAATCGCCGACGCGGTCGTTCGCAGGCAAGAGGGCGTCCTGCGGCAGCACGCCGACCTTGCCCCGCAGCGCGTCGACCGCCGTCGGCCGGTGGTCGAGCACGTACACGTCCCCCGCCGTGGGCGAGAGGTAGCCCGCGATCATCGAGAACGTGGTCGTCTTGCCCGCGCCGTTCGGGCCGATGAGGCCGAAGATCGAGCCGTCCGGCACCTTCATCGACAGCTCGCTCACCGCCGTCTGCGCGCCGAACCGCTTCGTCACCGCGCGCAGCTCGATGGCGGGCGCGGCGCCCTTGTCGACGCTGGCCATCAGACGTCCCTCCGCTTCACCACCTCGACGGCGGCGGCGAGGCACGCGCCGCCCCACGCGAGCAGCACCGCGATGGCGGAGAGCAGGTGCTTCGGCTCCGGTGACAGGAGCCACTTGTCGTACGTCGACGGGAAGATCCACGTCGCCCAGTCGAGCTTCGCCACCAGCAGCACGAACCGTGCGATGCCGAGCACCACCACCAGCCCGAACCCGGACAGGAGCGCGATGATCGGCGTGCGCACGAGGCTCGAGGTCAGCGTCGTCAGCCCCACGTACGCGGCGCCATAGACCGCGGCGAAGGCCCAGAGCCGCAGGTCCCACGACACGACCGCGCCGGCCGGCTCCCCGTCGGCGAGCGCCGCGACGGCGGAGGTCACGAACAGGACGAGCAGCATCGCGGACGTCGCGGCCCACAGCCCGAGCGCCTTGCCCGCCGTGATGGCGGCCCGCGGCGCGCGCACGACGAGGTAGCGGAACGTCCTGTGCTGCGTCTCGCCCGCGATGACGTCGAACCCGACGAGCAGGATGAGCAGCGGGAAGAAGAACAGCGTGAGCTGGAACTGCGTGTAGAGCATGCCCGGGCAGTCGACGAGGTACTTCGCGGTCGTCGCGCCGTACGCCTCGGTGAGCGCGTTCAGCTTGAACTCGCGCATCACCTCCGGCGGCGGCTGCGTCCGCGTCGCGCTCTCCACCAGCCACTTGAACCCCCGCATCACCGCGAGCGACCCGAGGCCGCCCAGCATGAAGAGCACGAACAGGGCGATGCCCTTCGTGCTCTTCAGGTTCTTCCGGATCTCTCGCGCGGCCGTCAAGCCGATCTGGGACGTCACGCGCGGCATCCTCGCCCGAGCCGCGCGGCGGGCCAAGCTCCGGCTTGGTGGGCGCGGGCTTGCGCGGTACAAGGTCGCCCTGGAGCGTTCGTGTCGCAGGCCCCAGCCCCCTCGAAGCACATCCTCGTCGTCGAGGACGATCCCTCCATCGCGCTCGGCCTCGAGCTGAACCTCCAGGCCGACGGGTACGCCGTGACCGTGTCAGCCGACGGCGAGCAGGGCTTCGAGCTCGCGCGCACGGGCAAGTACGATCTGTTGATCCTCGACGTGATGCTGCCGAAGCGAAACGGCTTCGAGATCCTGCGCGAGCTCTCGCAGAAGCGCGTGAAGACGCCGGTGATCATGCTGTCCGCGCGCGGCGCGGAGCTCGACAAGGTGATGGGGCTCGAGCTCGGCGCGGAGGACTACGTGACGAAGCCCTTCGGCCTCGCCGAGCTGCTCGCGCGCGTGCGCAAGGTGCTGAAGCGCGGGCCGCGCGTCGACGGCGCCGACCGCCCGTTCTCCTTCGGCGTGGTGGAGGTCGATCCGGGGGCGCGCGCCGTGACCCGCGCCGGCGTGCCCGTCGATCTGACCGCGACCGAGTACGACATCATGATGTGCCTCGTCGCCGCGCGCGGGCGCGTGCTCTCTCGCGACCAGATCCAGGCGGCGGTCTGGGGCGAGAACCACCACGGCACGCGGCGCACCATCGACAACTTCGTGCTTCAGCTGCGGCAGAAGCTCGAGCCAGACCAGCAGCACCCGCGGCACATCGTGACGGTGCGCGGCGTCGGGTACCGGTTCTCGTCGTGACGCGCTGGTGCGCGCTCGGGGCCCTCGCGCTCTCGACGGGGTGCGCGAGCGTCCCGACCCCGCTCGTGCCCGGCGCGCGCGGATCGGTCGGGTGGCCGAGCTACGGCGTCCTGCTCGACGCGACGCGCATGCCCCCCACCGCGCCCGGTGTCCGCCTGCTGCGCCCGCACAACGAGCGAAACTTCGGGACGAAGGCGCTCGTCGACACGCTCTTGTTCGCCGGCGACGTGACGCACGCGCGCGGCTCGGATCCGCCGCTCGTCGTCGGCGACCTGTCGGGGCCGCGCGGCGGCAAGCTGAAGGGCCACGCCTCGCACCGCGTCGGGCGCGACGTCGATCTGCTGTTCTTCTACACGACGCCGGCCGGCGTACCGCTCCTGGCCCCGGGCTTCGTGAAGGTCGGCCCCGACGGGCTCGCCGAGGCCGCGGTGCCCGGCGGGTTCGTGCGGCTCGACGTGCCGCGCACGTGGGCGCTCGCGAAGGCGCTGCTCGGCTCGCCGCACGCCGACGTCGAGTGGCTGTTCGTCGCGGAGTGGGTCGAGGCGCTGCTGCTCGAGCACGCGCGCGCGGCCGGCGAGCCGGACCACCTCCTCTACCGGGCGGCGAACGTCATGCACCAGCCGAAGGACAGCGCGGCGCACGACGATCATTTTCACCTGCGCATCGCCTGCGCGCCGGACGAGGAGATGTCCGGCTGCGTGAGCGGCGGCCCGGACTGGCCCTGGCGCCCGGTGGCGGCGCTGCGCGACGATCCGGCGACGCTCGTCGACGACTAGCGGCCTGCTGTCACGATCCTCACAGGCAGCAGCGGAACCCCGTCGAGTAGTCGTGGTAGCTCATCGAGTGCGCGGTGGTCGTGTACGCGCAGCCCTGACCGTTGAGCACCGCGTCGACGTAGAAGCCACCGAGGAAGGTGCCGCCCGGATCGTCGACCCACTCGTGGAGGTTCCCCGCGAGATCGAACGCGCCGTTCGCGCTCTCGCAGAGCGGGTGGGAGCCCGTCTTCGCGAGCGAGTCGGGCAGCTGGTTGAGGCCGGGATCGTTCATGTGCGCCGAGTCGAACGGCGTGCCCGGCCCGAACAGCTCGATCACCGGGTGCTGCGCTCGACCCTCGTTGCACGCGCCCGGGACGCGCACGTCGCCGTAGGGCCAGAGGTGATCGTCCGGCCCGCGGCACGCCGCGCGGTACTCGGTGATCGTGCAGAGCCGCTTGCCGGCGGCCAGGCACGCCTCCTTCGCCTGCGCCCCCGAGATGTACCCCTGCGGGACGACGTCGGGCGCGGACGCCGCCCGGAACTCCGCCGCCTCGCCGTCGAGCACGAGGTAGGGCGATCGGGGCGTCCACCCCGGGCCGGCCAGCACCTCGACGTACGCCTCCCATCGGTCGATGCACGCCGCGCCGGTCGCGTCCACGGGCGTCATCTCCGCCGGGCAGCCCGCCGCGCCGCCCGCGCCCGCCGCGCCGCCCGCGCCCGCGGAGCCCGCCTCGCCCGAGGCGCCCGCGGAGCCAGCGGAGCCCGCCTTGCCGGAGGCGCCCGCGGAGCCCGCCTTGCCGGAGGCGCCCGCGGAGCCCGCCTTGCCGGAGGATCCTGACGAGCCCGACACGCCGGAGGATCCTGACGAACCTGACACACCGGAGGATCCTGACGAGCCTGACACACCGGAGGATCCTGACGAGCCTGACACGCCGGAGGCACCCGCGGAGCCCGCGCCGGAGGATCCTGACGAGCCCGACACGCCGGAGGATCCTGACGAGCCTGACGCGCCCGCCGCGCCCGCGTCTCCCGGCGACGCGCCGGGGCGGATCTCGAGGGGCCCGGCGTCGTCCTCGGCGCCGCACGCGAGCAGCGCGAGGGGCAGGGCGAGCAGGGGGGCCCAGCGCGTCATCGCATCACGCGCGGATCGCTGAACACCCGCGGGAAGGCCTGGTGCACGGCGCTCGTCCGCAGCGCGCGCTTCGTGCCGTGGAACTCGCGGAGCACCGCCTGGTACGCCGCGTCGAGCGAGAGGGTCGGCGCGTCGAACCCGGCCGAGAACATCGGCATCGTGTCGCGCCCGAGCTCGGAGATCGTGCGGAACTCGCCGCGCTCGAGCAGCAGCTCGGCGGTGCCGGTGAACATCAGCGTGCCGCCCGGGATGGCGCCGAGGGCGCTCGTGTTCATCGCGGGGTAGGCGACGCGCACCGTGCGGACGCCGTACCGCGCGCCGACCGCCTCCATCGACGCGCGCTGGATCACCTTCGCCTGGTGCAGCGGCCCCATCGCGTACACCGGATCGTCGAGCTCGAAGTCGTAGTCGGTGAACGCGACGACGCTCTCCCGCGGCGCGAGCAGGCCCGCCTGCGCGAGCGTGTCGGCCCACGGGCCCGTCGAGTGCCCCATGAACTTGTAGGTGCGCTCGATGTCGGCCGGCGACGCGACGTCGACGTCGACGACGCCGAGCCCGCGGAGGTTCTCGGGGCGCGTGTAGTCGACCACCTGCCGCACCGGATCGAACGCGACGTCGATCTCGCGGACGCGGCCCGGCCCGGCGGAGGCGAAGCGCTTCGTCGCGCCGGCGGCGATGCCGTTGACGAGGTGCGCGACGCGGTACCGTCCGCGCAGCGACTCGACGACCGACGCGATGGTCTCCGGGCGCGTCGCGTCGGCGTTCGTGTACGCGCACTCGACGCCCGCGTCGGCCGCGGCCTTGACGAGCGCGCGCGCCTGGTGCGCGCCGATCTGCAGCTTCTCGCTGTCGTAGTGCACCGCCACCACCGGCACCCGCTCGCCGAAGAGCAGCTGGATGGCGAGCGCGCGCAGGATGCCCGCCGATCCGCCGAGCAGGACGACGACCGAGCCCTCGGGCAGCGCGATCCCCGTCGGCGTCGCGAGGGCGCGCGCGGCCGCGAGGTCGGCCTCGGCGACCGAGGCCCCGTGGGTGGTGATGGCCGCGAGGATGGCGCGGCGATCGAGCCCTCCGAGCGGGAGCTTCGCGAACACCGGCAGTCTCTCGGGCCCCATGCGGGCGCGCTTAGCTCAGATTCCGCCGCGCTCGAAGCCGCGTCGTTGACGCGCGATCGGTTGTCGAAGAGGCTTCGCCGCGCATGATCGACCTCGTCTCGTTGCGCGCGAAGCCGCAGTCCGCCGCCATGTTCGTGCCGCTCAGGTACCGCGAGGTCGGGGGCGACGTGCTGCTCACGAACCCCTTCGGCGACTGGCTGTTCGTCACGAAGGAGGAGCTCGCCGGCATGTTCAAGGGCGAGGTCGGCGAGGGCTCCGCCCTCTACGAGCGCCTCGCGTCGCGCAACTTCATCAAGGCCCGCGTCGACGTCGCGCTGCAGGCCGATCGCATGGCGCGGAAGAAGCGCTTCCTCGACTACGGCCCCAACCTGCACGCGATGGTGGTGACGCTGCGCTGCAACGAGTCCTGCGTGTACTGCCACGCGTCGCGCGCCGACATGGACGCCGTGCACACCGACATGACCTTCGAGGTCGCCGAGAAGTCGGTCGAGCTCGCGCTCCAGTCGACCTCGCCGTCGATCACCATCGAGTTCCAGGGCGGGGAGCCGCTCGTCCACTTCGACTGCGTGAAGCACATCGTCGAGACGGCCCGCCAGAAGAACCGCGCCTATGGCAAGCAGCTCGAGTTCACGATGGTGTCGAACCTCGCGCTGATGAACGACGAGCGCCTCGCGTGGCTGGTCGACAACAAGGTGCAGATCTGCACGAGCATCGACGGCCCCGAGGCGATGCACAACAAGCAGCGCATCCTCGCGGGCGGCAACGCGTACCGCGAGGCGACCAAGTGGATCGAGAAGATCAACAAGGCCTACGTGAACCTCGGGCTCGACCCCGTGCTCTACCACGTCGAGGCGCTGCTCACGACGACGCGCGCGCTCCTCCCGTACCCGAAGGAGATCGTCGACACGTACGTGGAGCTCGGGTGCCGCGCGCTGTTCGTCCGCCCGGTCGATCCGTTCGGCTGGGCGCAGCGCACCGCGAAGACGGTCGAGTACCCGCGCAGCGACTACCTCGCCTTCTACCGCGCGGCGACCGACTACGTGCTCGAGCTGAACAAGAAGGGTGTGCAGGTGCTCGAGCGCTACGCGGCGATCTTCCTCACGAAGATCCTCGGCGACGAGGAGCCCAACTTTCTTGACGTGCGCAACCCGGGCGGCGCCGTGATCGGGCAGGTCGCCTACAGCTACGACGGCTCCATCTTCACGAGCGACGAGGGGCGCATGGTCGCGCAGATGGGCGATCCGTTCTTCCGGGTCGGCAGCGTGTTCGACACGACGTACCGCCAGCTGATGACCCACCCGACGACCCGGTCGCTCACGCTCGCGTCGAACCTCGACGCGCAGCCCGACTGCGTCAGCTGCACCTACAACCCGTACTGCGGCATCGTGCCGGAGCACGCGTACCGCACGCAGGGCAGCATCTTCGGGCGCATGCGCGAGAGCCAGATGTGCGCGGTGCACAAGGGCATCCAGGACTACCTGTTCGAGAAGCTCCGCGAGGACGATCCGGCGACCGTCGAGATCCTGCGGCGCTGGACGACCATCCGCCCGCGCACCCACTTCGTGCAGGCGTCCGCGGCGTCGTAACAGCTCGGCGGCGGCGGCCTCGATCGCCGCCGCGTCTCCGAGCGGCAGCACGCGGATCGACGGCGCGATGCGCTTGACGAGGCCCGCGAGCACCTTGCCCGGTCCGACCTCGAGCGCGCGGGTCACGCCCGACGCCTCGAGCAGGCGCACCGTCTCCTCCCACCGCACGACGCCGTCGATCTGACGCACGAGCAGGTCGGGGACGCGCGACGGATCGGAGCTCGGGCGCGCGTCGACGTTCGAGACGACGGGGAAGGCGAGCGGCCGCACCTCGATCGTCGCGAGCCGCGCGCGCACCGCCTCGGCGGCCGGGCGCATCAGCGCCGAGTGGAAGGGCGCCGACACCTTCAGCGGGATGACCTTCGCGCGGCGCTCGGTCGCGAGCCTCGACGCGCGCGCGACCGCCGCCGCGGCGCCCGCGATCACGATCTGCCCGCCGTTGAAGTTGGCGGGGGAGACGATCTCGCCCTCGGCCGCGTCCCGGCACACCCGCTCGACCTCGTCGGGTGACAGGCCCATCACCGCCGCCATCGCGCCCGCGCCTGGCGGCACCGCCTGCTGCATCGCGCGGCCGCGCACGCGCACGAGCGACACCGCGTCGCCGAGCGAGAGCGCGCCCGCCGCGACCAGCGCGCCGTACTCGCCGAGGCTGTGTCCGGCCGCGAAGGACCCCTCTGGCGCGCGCCCCCGCCGCTCGACGAGCGCCGCGAGCAGCGCCGCGCTGGTCGCGACCAGCGCGGGCTGGGTGTTCTCGGTGAGCACGAGCTGGTCGTCGGGGCCCTCGAAGCACAGACGCGACAGGGGCTCGCCGAGCGCCGCGTCCGCGTCGTCGAAGGCCGCGCGTGCGGCGGCGGAGCGCTCCCACACGTCGCGACCCATGCCGACGATCTGGGAGCCCTGGCCAGGGAAGAGGAGCGCGAGCGACACGCGGGCGCCTTAGCCTCGCGGCCGCCGCGCGAGCGCGAAAACGCGCTATGGGGCGCCGATGTCGTCGATCGCGGGTCGCACGTTCGTCGTCACGGGGGCCAACACGGGGATCGGGCGCGTCACCGCGATCGAGCTCGCGCGGCGAGGCGGCGAGGTCGTGCTCGCGTGTCGCTCCGAGGAGAAGACCGCGCCCGTGATCGACGAGATCCGAGGCGCGGGCGGCCGCGCGTCGTTCCTGCAGCTCGCGCTCGACGATCTCGCGCAGGTGCGCGGCGCGGCCGCCGAGCTGCTGTCGCGGGGCGGCGCGCTGCACGTGCTCGTGAACAACGCCGGCCTCGCCGGGCAGCGGGGGCGCACGAAGGACGGCTTCGAGCTCGCGTTCGGCGTCAACCACCTCGGCCACTTCCTGTTCACGTCGCTGCTGCTGCCGAGGCGGCTCGAGGCCGAGGCGCCGCGCATCGTCAACGTCTCGTCGAAGTCGCACTACCGCGCGAAGGGCATCGACTGGGACGCCGTGCGCCGCCCGACCGCGTCGACGACGGGCCTGCCAGAGTACGAGGTGAGCAAGCTCGCCAACGTCCTGTTCACGAAGGAGAGCGCCCGCCGCCACGGCGGCAAGGTGAAGAGCTACGCGCTCCACCCCGGCGTGATCGCCTCCGACGTGTGGCGCGGCGTGCCGTGGGGCGTGCGCCACCTGATGAAGCTCTTCATGCGCTCCAGCGAGGAGGGCGCGAAGACGTCGCTCTATTGCGCGACCGCCGACGAGGTGCGCGATCACGACGGTCGCTACTACGACGACGAGCGTGAGCGCCGCCCGAGCCGCGTCGCGTTCGACGAGGCGCTCGCCGCCGAGCTCTGGGACCGCAGCGTCGCCTGGACGACCTGACGCCGCCGTCGCGGGGATGTGCCGTGGCACACGGGCGGGACGCGTCCCGGCGCGTTCCTTGGAGCGGCGCGGGGATTGCCGTACGCTCGGGACCGTCATGTCGCGCCCGACCTCAGCCCTTCGCCTCGCCTTCGTCGCGGTCCCGCTGCTCGCCGTCGCGTGTGGGGGCATCGTCGGCGACGATCCGCTGGACGATCAGTGGAAGGGCTTCGGCGGACAGACCGGCAAGGCAGGCGCGGGCGGCGGCGTCGCCGGCGCGGGCGGCAAGGCGGGGCAGGCAGGCAAGGCCGGGCAGGGCGGCGCGCCGGGCGTGTGCGGCGACAAGCTCTGCGCCGGCACCGAGACTTGCAAGACCTGCCCCACGGACTGCGGGCCGTGCACGAGCGTGTGCGGTGACGGCGCGTGCGCCGGCGGCGAGACCTGCAACACGTGCCCGAACGACTGTGGTCCATGCCCGGGGGTCTGCGGCGACAAGCAGTGCAACGGGGTCGAGACCTGCCAGAGCTGCCCGGGCGACTGCGGCCCCTGCCCGTCGGAGTGCGGCGACGGCGCGTGCAAGGGCGGCGAGACGTGCGGCACCTGCCCCAAGGACTGCGGCCCCTGCGCCTGCTCCCACGACATCTGCCAGGTCGGCGGCCCGCTCGGCAGCGCGTGCGATCCGTGCGTGGCGAAGGTGTGCGCGGCGGATCCGTTCTGCTGCCAGTCGGGCTGGGACCAGGCCTGCATCGGCGGCGCGAAAACGCTGTGCAACGCGTGCGGCACGCCCTCCTGCGGCGACGGATCGTGCCAGGGCGGCGAGTCGTGCACGAGCTGCCCCCAGGACTGTGGCCCGTGCCCGCCGGGCTGCGGGAACGGCGTGTGCCAGGCGCAGCTGGGCGAGAGCTGCACCACCTGCCCGCAAGACTGCGGCAAGTGCCCGCCGAGCTGCGGGAACGGCGCGTGCCAGGCGCAGCTGGGCGAGAGCTGCACCAGCTGCCCGCAGGATTGTGGTCCATGTCCGACGAGCTGCGGGAACGGCGTGTGCCAGGGGCAGCTCGGAGAGAGCTGCGGGAGCTGCCCGCAAGACTGTGGCAAGTGCCCGCCGAGCTGCGGGAACGGCGTGTGTCAGCCGCAGCTCGGAGAGAGCTGCGGGAGCTGCCCGCAAGACTGTGGCAA
>JADLFU010000179.1 GCA_020849655.1 Polyangiaceae bacterium
GCGCCGCGGGTGAGCCGCTCGCGCTCCGCGGGATCGTGGGCGCGGTCGACGCCGTCGCGCGCTCGACGGCCCCGCTCGCGGTGTCGAGCGCGGGCGGGCTGGACGAGGCGCGGCTCCGCGACAAGCTCGGCGCGCTCGGGGGGACGCCCTTCGTGCTCGCCGAGGTGTCGACGAGCGAGCTCGCGCCGGGGCTGTTCCTCCCGCCCTCGCAGCTGAAGGCCACGCGGCGCGCGCTGATCGACGCGCTGCTCGCCGAGCTGGACGCGGGGCCACGCCGTGTCGTAGTCGAGGGCGCGGTCGAGCGCGCGCGCGCGGCGCTGCCGGAGATCGCGCCGCTCGAGGCCGCCCCGCTGATCGTGCCGCTCTGTCGCACCGACGAGCAGCTCGAGGGGGTGATCGACGCGGGCGCGACGGAGGTCGAGCTCGACTGGATGGAACACGTCGGGCTCTCCCGGGCGGTCGCGCGCGCGCGCGCCGCCGGCCTCGCGGTCTGCGTCGCCACGCTGCGCGTCGGCAAGCCCGGTGAGGAGCCGCTCGACGAGCACGTGCTCAAGCTCTCACCCGACCGCGTGCTCGTGCGGCACTGGGGCGCGATGATGCGCCTGCGAGATCGCGGGCCCGAGCTCGTGGGAGACTTTTCGCTCAACGTGACGAACTCGCTGACGGCGCGCCTGCTCCTGTCGCGCGGGCTCGCCCAGGTGACGGCCGCCTTCGATCTCGACGAGGCGCAGCTGTTCGCGCTGCTCCTCGCGGCGCCGCGCGGGCGCGTCGCGGTCGTCGTGCACCACCACGTGCCGACGTTCCACACCGAGCACTGCGTGTACGCGCACCTCCTCTCGGCGGGGCGCGACCACCGGTCGTGCGGGCGCCCGTGCGAGGCGCGACGCCTCGAGCTGCGCGATCACCGCGGCCTCGATCACGCGGTGATCGTCGACGTCGCGTGCCGCAACACGGTGTTCGACGCGACCGCGCAGTCGAGCGCGCACCTCCTGCCGCGGCTGCTCTCGCTGGGCGTCCGGCGGCTCCGGATCGAGCTCCTGCGTGAGTCTCGCGAGGAGGCGCGCGCGCTCGTCGTCGCGTACCAGGCGGCGCTCCAGGGCGGCGACACCGAGGGGCTGGCTGCGTCGCTCGGCGCGCGGCGCCACGTCGGCGCGGGCGCCTCGCCGATGACGCTACTCGGGTGACGGCGCCGCGGGCCGCGCGCTCGCCGACGCCGCGACGAAGGGTGACGCGCCCGGCCCCGGTACGTAGACCACCTGCTGCATGTTCCCGCCGTCCCAGTACGTCAGCAGCTTCGCGCCGCGCGCCTTGAACGGCGGGCGTGTGGGATCGAGCTCGCGGTACTTGCCGACGGCGATGTCGTCGTTCTTCGCCGAGAGCGTGCGCTCGCTGACCCCGTTGATCAGGAGCGCGTGCTTGTACCGCGGCAGCCGCTTCAAGAACTCCGCGACGTCGGCGTTCGTCAGGTGCTGCAGAACGTTCTTCACGATCAAGAGATCCGCCGCCGGCAGCTCGTCGCGCAGGATGTCGCCCACGAAGAACCGCACCCTCGGCTTGCCGTAGCGCTGCTGGTTGCGCGCGATGACCGCCGGGACGATGTCGTAGCCCTTGTAGTCGACGCCCGACCAGTCGATCGCCTGCGAGAACTCCCAGTCGCCGCAGCCCGCGTCGACGACGGACCGGATGGCGGCGTCCTTCAGGAACTGCTGCAAGAACGCCCGGTACAGCAGCGTCGCCCGCAGCGACGAGCCGAAGCCCGAGCTGCCGACCCCGCCCGTCTCGCCCCAGACGCCGCCCTTGTAGATCGTGTCGAACGCGCCGAGGATCAGGCTCGAGTCGGTGGGCGCGGACGCGGAGGGCGGCGGCGCGGCCGACGCCACCTCGGACGCGCGCGCGGTCGGCGGTGTCGCGGAGGGCAGCGCGGGCTCGCGGGGCGTCGAGACCGGCCGCAGCGTCGCGTCGCGCAAGAGCCAGCCGCCCGCCAGCCCCGCAACGGCGAGCGCGACCGGCAGGAGGCGTCCATCGAGCTTCATCGCGTCGAAACTAGCGCGAAGCGCGCCGCCGCTCGGCGCAAAACCGCCTCCGCGGGACGCCGGGCCCGCTGTGGTAGGGTCCGCGCCATCTCGTCGCCATGTCGCGCCCCACGCTCTCTCTCGTCTTGCCGATCTACAACGAAGAGCCGGTGATCCCCGAGCTCGAGCGCCGGCTGAAGGAGTTCCTCGCGGAGGTCGGCGTCTCGTGGGAGGTCGTGTTCGTCAACGACGGCTCGAAGGATCGATCGTTCGAGATGTTGAAGGCGATCTGCGAGCAGGAGCCGAGGTTCAAGCTCGTCGGCTTCGCGCGGAACTTCGGCCATCAGCTCGCGATCACCGCGGGCGTCGACTACGCGTCGGGCGAGGCCGTGGTCGTGATGGACGCCGACCTGCAAGACCCGCCCGAGGTCGTCTCCGACATGCTGGCGAAGTGGCGCGACGGGTTCGACGTCGTCTACGCCGTCCGCGCGAAGCGCCTCGACGAGGGGATCTTCAAGCGCGTGACGGCCGCGCTCTTCTACCGGACGCTGCGCGCGCTCGTCGGCGTCGACATCCCGCTCGACGCGGGGGACTTCCGCCTGATGAGCCGCAAGGTCGTGCTCGCGCTGCGCGCGCTGAAGGAGACGAACCGCTTCGTCCGCGGCATGGTCGCGTGGATCGGCTTCAAGCAGACCGCCGTGAGCTACGTGCGCCCCGGGAGGTTCGCCGGAGAGACGCACTACCCGCTGCGCAAGATGCTGAAATTCGCGGCTGACGGGATCATCTCGTTCTCGACCGTGCCGCTGAAGGTCGCGACCTGGCTCGGCGTCTTCTCCGGCCTGATGGCGGTCGTCGTCTCCGGGTGGAGCGTCTACGAGCGGCTCTTCGACAAGACGACCGCGCAGGGCTGGACGACGATCATGATCGCGGTGTGCATGGCGGCGTCCGCGCAGCTCCTGATGACGGGCATCCTCGGCGAGTACGTCGGGCGCATCTACGACGAGGTGAAGCGCCGCCCGCTCTACCTCGTCGCCGACACCGTCAACGCCACGCGCGACTCGGACGAGCCTTGAGCGACGGCCTGCTCGTCACCGGCGGCCTCGGGTTCGTCGGATCGCACTTCGTCTGGGCCGCCCACGAGGCGGGCGCGCGCGTCGTCGTGCTCGACGATCGATCCGGGGGAGAGGCCGCGCCGCTGCCCGACGGCGTCCGCGTCGTCACCGGCGACATCGGCGCCGCCGCGCTCGTCTCGGCGCTCGTCCGCGACGAGCGCCTCGGCGCGATGGTGCATTTCGCGGGGAAGATCCAGGTCGGCGAGAGCGTGCGCGCGCCGCGCCTGTACTTCGATCACAACGTGGCGCGCGGGCTGCGGCTGCTCGACGCGGCGCTCGACGCCGGCGTCTCGCGCGTCGTGTTCTCGTCGACCGCGGCCGTGTACGGCACGCCCGAGATCGTCCCCATCCCCGAGTCCTCCGTGCGCGAGCCGGTGAACCCCTACGGCGCGTCGAAGCTCGCGTTCGAGCGCGTGCTGTCGGCCTACGGCGACGCGTACGGCCTGCGCTGGGCGGCGCCGCGCTACTTCAACGCGGCGGGCGCGCACCCGCGCGGGCACCTCGTCGAGCGCCACGAGCCGGAGACGCACCTCATCCCGCTCGTGCTCGACGCCGCGCTCGGCCGGCGCCCGGCGCTCCGCGTGTTCGGCGACGACTATCCGACGCCGGACGGCACGTGCGTGCGCGACTACGTGCACGTCTGCGATCTCGCGGACGCGCACCTCGCCGCGCTCGACGCGCTCACGAGGGGCGCGGTCGGCGCGCTGAACCTCGGCACCGGCCGCGGCGCCTCGGTCCGCGAGGTGATCGACGCCGCGGCGCGCGCGCTCGGCCGCGCCGTCCCGTTCGAGCGGGCGCCGAGGCGCGACGGCGATCCCGCCGCGCTGGTCGCCGACGCGTCGCGCGCGGGGGCGCTGCTCGGCTGGCGCGCCCGGCGGAGCGAGCTCGAGGTCATCGTCGAGGACGCGCGCCGCTCGCGCGGCTGAGCGACGGCTCGCGCGGGCCATCGCTCGCGCAAGAGTGGCCGGTGTGACGCAGGCTAGCGTTCGCTTTCACTCGCCGCGCTTTGCTGCTAGCCGGCGCTGATGAACGACCCTTGGACCCTCCTCGGACCTCGGTTGGCAGAGGTCCTGCGCGGCAAGGGCTACGAGACGCTGACCCGCGTGCAGCTCGCGGTGCTCGATCCCGCGCTCGACGGGCGCGATCTGCGCATCTCGTCCGAGACCGGCTCCGGCAAGACGCTCGCGATAGGGTTCGTGCTGCGCCACCTCGTCGCGGCGGACGACGAGGGCGGGCCGGTCGCGTTCGTGGTCACGCCGACGCGCGAGCTGGCGCGACAGGTGGAGTTCGAGCTGTCGTGGTTCTTCGCCGCGATCGGCGCGTCGGTCGCGTCCGTGACGGGCGGCGCGAGCTACCGCGACGAGCGCCGCGCCCTCGCGAAGGGCCCCCGGATCGTCGTCGGCACGCCGGGCCGCCTCGTCGATCACCTGACGAAGGGCGGCGTCGACGCGAGCCGCGTCAAGGCCGTGGTGCTCGCCGAGGCCGACCGCATGCTCGACATGGGCTTCACCGAGGATCTCGACGCGATCCTCTCGCACGTCCCGGAGGGGCGCCAGACGCACCTCGTCTCGGCGACCTTCGCCGCCGAGGTCGCGCGGCTGGCGGCGCGGGCGCAGCGCGACGCCGTGCGGATCGAGGGCACGCCGCTCGGCGCGGCGAACGCGCAGATCGACCACGTCATCCACCTCTGCGATCCCGAGCACCACGTCGACGCGCTCGTGAACCTCCTGCTCGCGACGCCCGCGGGGCAGACGCTCATCTTCGGCAGGACGCGCGAGTCGGTCGCGGATCTCACCGACGCGCTCGGCGACGCGGGGTTCACGGTGGCGCCCCTCTCGGGCGACATGGACCAGAAGCAGCGCAACCGGGCGCTGTCCGCGTTTCGGCGCGGTGATCTGCACGCGCTGGTCGCGACCGACGTGGCCGCGCGCGGGCTCGACGTGCCCGACATCGGCCTCGTCGTCCACGTCGAGCCGCCGATCGACGCCGACACGTACACCCACCGCTCCGGGCGCACCGGTCGCGCGGGCAAGCGGGGCACGAGCGCGATCCTGGCGCCGCGAGGCTCGCTGCGCCGGGCGAGGTTCCTGCTCGACAAGGCGCGGGTGACGTACCGCTTCGAGCCGGTGCCCAGCCCCGCCGCGGTGCACGACCGCGAGGACGCGCGGATCCTCTCGACGGAGGGCGCGCCGAGCCCCCGCGCGCGCTCGCTGGCCGAGCGGCTGGTCGCGCGGGCCGACGCGGCCGACATCGTCGCGAACCTGGTGCAGGCCGCGCTCTCGCGCTTGCCGTCGGAGCCGCGCGACGTGCCGGTCGTCGCGCCGCCTCCGGCCGACAAGCGCCCCGCGCCGTCGAAGCCGCGCTTCGCCGATCGCCGCCGCGAGCGCGACGACGCCCCCACCCGCCCTGCGCCGCCTGACGCGCGCCCGCGTCCGGAGCGCCGCGACGGGTCGCCGCCCCGGTCGTACGAGCAGCGCGAGGCGCCGTCCCGTGACGAGCGGCCGGCTCGTGTGCCGCGCGACGCGGCGCCGCGCGAGCAGGGCGAGATGGTCGCCTTCCGGGTGACCTACGGCGCGAACGACGGCGCCGATCCGCGCCGCCTGGTCGCGATGCTCTGCCGGCGCGGGGGGATCACCTCGAAGCAGCTCGGCAAGATCCACGTGGGCGCGACCGCGTCGGTGGTGGAGGTCGCGGCGACGGCCGCGTCGGGCTTCGAGCGCGCGGTCGCCGCCCCCGATCCGATGAACCGCGGGGTCACGGTCACGCGCGCCGAGCGCGGAGCCCGAGTCGAGCGAGCCGAGGGCCTGGCGCCCACCCGCACCTTCACGGACGCGCCCCGTCCCCGTCACGCCGGCAAGCTGGGCCACACCGGCGGAGCTGCCCCGCTCCAGCGCCGCGGCAAGCCCGGCTTCAAGCGCTGAGCGCCCCGAGGGCGCGCCGGAGAGGCGGCGGCGATGGCGACGAGCTGCAAGCAGATTGCGACGCGCGCCCGGCTCCGCGACACTCTGCCGATGCCCAGCGCACGTTCCTCCAACGCAGTCTTCGTCACCCTCGCGCTCACCGTGGCGGGGAGCGCCTGTGGCTCGAAGACCAGCGACTCCCCGAGCACCCCTGGCGTCGCCACGGCGGGGACGGCGGGCAAGGCCAGCGCGGGCGCCAGCGGCGTCGCGGGCTCCGCGGGCGCGTCGGGCAGCGCGACCGCCGGGAGCGCCGGCAGCGCGACCGCGGGCACCGGCGGGAGCGGCGACGGCGGCGGCGGGGGCACGAGCGGAACGGGCGGAACGGGCGGAACGGGCGGAACGGCTGGAAACAACGGCGGCGCCGCTGGCGACAGTGGCACCGCGGGCACATCGGGCGCCGCGGGCACCGCAGGCAAGGGCGGCACCGGGGGCACCGGGGGAAAGGGGGGCACCTCGGGCACATCGGGCGTCGCGGGCACCGCGGGCAAGGGCGGCGCGTCGGGCGGGGCCGGAGCGCCCGCGACCGACACCGTCGTCGGCCCGTGGGGCATCGCGGCGTGGGACGCGCTGGGCGCCACGGACAAGCAGGCGGTGAAGACGGCGCGCTCGTTCTTCTTGCACCAGTCGGTCGGCGGAGATCTCGAGGACGGCGCGGAGGCGGTCGGCTACAAGTTCGAGTGGGTCGCGAGCGGCAGCGTCGGCCTCGCGCCCGGGCTGAACGGCGGGTTGTTCGACTCGAGCAACGGCAACTACACGGGCAAGTGCACAGAGTTCCAGCAGATGGCGATCGCCAACGCGGCGACGGCGAGGGTGGCGATCATGAAGCTCGGCTACGCCGACGTGCTCGCCGGGACGCTGACGGGGGCGCAAACGGCCTACCTCGCGGCGGTGACGCAAGTGAAGGCGAGCGGCGTCCGCGTGCTGCACGTCACGCCTCCGCTCGTGTACGACGCCCCCGAGGACAACGCGCCAAAGCTGCAGATGCGCCAGTGGATGCTGACGACGTTCGCGGGAGACGTCATCTTCGACCTCGAGGATCTCGAGAGCACGCACCCGACGACGGGGGCTCGCTGCGAGCGCGGCGGCTCCTGGGAGATCTGCGACGCCGTGCGCTCGACGGCGGCCTGCCCCAGCCAGAACCAGGGCATCGACGCCCCCTCCGGGCAGGGCCACCTCTGCCAGAAGCAAGCCGAGCGCCTCGCCCGCGCCTTCCTCTACGCCATCTCCCGCGCTGCCAAGTAGCCGCTCTCCACGCGCAGCCGCGAAGCGGCGCCGCGCGCCCCTCCCTGCGCAGCCGCGAAGCGGCGCCGCGCAACACAAAACCAAAACGCCCGACCTCGTGCGAGGCAGGGCGCCGTGGGTGCCGCGGCAAAGCGGGGAGAGCGGCGGGGAGAGCAAGCGAGACGGGCGCTTGTCGCGCACAGCCGTACGCACGTACGGCGAGCACGCAAACGCCCGTATCGCGCCGCTATCCCCCCGCACTCACCTCTTTGCCGGGGGCTTGCTGACCTTGGCCTTCTTGTCGGCGGCGTGGCCGTGGAAGGTGCGGGTCGGCGCGAACTCGCCGAACTTGTGCCCGACCATGTTCTCCGTCACGAACACCGGGACGAACTTGCGGCCGTTGTGCACCGCGAACGTCAGCCCGACCGCCTCCGGGAGGATCGTGCTGCGACGCGACCAGGTCTTGATGGGCGTCTTGCCCTTCACGGCGATGGTCTTCTGGATCTTGCTGAGCAGGTGCCCGTCGATGAACGGGCCCTTCTTGATCGAACGAGGCATCGGCTAAGCCCTTCTTCCCACGGCGCCGGACGATCATCACGTCGGTGCGCTTGTTGTTACGCGTCTTCTGGCCCTTCGCGAGCTGACCCCAGGGCGAGCAGGGGTGGCGACCGCCGCTCGTGCGCCCCTCGCCGCCGCCCATCGGGTGGTCGACGGGGTTCATCGCGACGCCGCGGTTGTGCGGGCGCTTGCCGAGCCAGCGCGAGCGCCCCGCCTTGCCGAGCGAGACGTTCTTGTGGTCGAGGTTCGACACCTGGCCCACCGTCGCCCGGCAGTCGAGGTGCACCTTGCGGATCTCGCTCGACGGCAGGCGCACCTGCGCGTAGTCGCCGTCCTTGGCCATCAGCGTCGCCGCGGAGCCCGCCGAGCGCACCAGCTGCCCGCCCCGGCCCTTCTGGAGCTCGACGTTGTGGATGAGCGTGCCGAGCGGGATGGCGCGCAGCTGCAGCGAGTTGCCGGGCTTGATGTCGGCGTGCTTGCTGGAGACGACCTTGTCGCCGACCTTCAGCCCGTCGGGCGCGAGGATGTAGCGCTTCTCGCCGTCGAGGTAGTTGAGCAGCGCGATGCGCGACGTGCGGTTGGGATCATACTCGATGGCGGCGACGCTGGCGGGGACGCCGATCTTGTCGCGCTTGAAGTCGATGACGCGGTAGCGCTGCTTGTGCCCGCCGCCGCGGAACCGCGAGGTGATGCGCCCGTTGTTGTTGCGGCCGCCGCTCGACGTCTTGTGGTCGAGCAGCGCCTTCTCGGGCTTCTTCTTCGTCAGATCACCCGTCGCGAGCACCGAGTAGTAGCGGCGCGCGGGCGAGGTCGGCTTGAAAGACTTGATCGCCATGGCTCAGGACTCCGTGCTGGTCGACGACGTCGACTCGTCGAAGAAGTCGATCGCGTCGCCGGCCTTCAGCGTGACGATCGCCTTCTTCCAGTTCTGCATCTTCGCGTAGCCACGGCCCATGCGGCGGTCCTTGCCGCGCATGAGCATCGTGTGCACGCCGACGACCGTCACCTTGAACATCTTCTGGACGGCGTCGCGGATCTGGATCTTGTTCGCCGTGCGCACGACCTCGAAGGCGTACTGGCCCTGCTCGCGCAGGACGCTCGACTTCTCGGTGAGCAGGATCGGGCGACGAAGGATGGTCTCGGGCTGCATGTTCTAGTCTCCTTCCTTCACTTCAGGCAGCGGGCCTCGAGGGCCTTCACCGCGTCCTGCGTGACGACGATGGTGTCGTGGCGCAACAGGTCGTAGACGTTGACGCCCTCCGGGGGGAGGAACAGCGTGTCCTCCATGTTGCGCAGCGAGAGCTTCAGCTTCTCGTTGCCGGCGCCGTCGACGACCAGCGCCTTCTTCGAGGCCTGCAGCGTCTTCAGCATGCCCGCCGCCGCCTTCGTCTTGATGTCCGCGAAGGCCATCGAGTCGACGACGACCATGCGGCCCTCCTTGACGAGCAGCGAGAGCGCGCTCTTCAGCGCGCCGATGCGCACCTTGCGCGGCGGCCGGTACGCCCAGTCGCGCGGGCGCGGCGGGTGCGCCTGGCCACCACCGACGTGGTGCGGCGCGCGCTTCGAGCCCTGGCGCGCGTTGCCGGTGCCCTTCTGCTTGTAGAGCTTCTTCGTCGAGCCCGAGACGGCCGAGCGCTCCTTGGCGGCGGCGGTGCCCTGGCGGGCGGAGGCGAGCTGCGCCTTCACCACGTCGTAGAAGAGCTGCTCCTTCACCTCTGCCCCGAACACCTCGTCCGAGAGCGCGAGCGAGCCGACCTTCTCGCGCTTCATGTTGTACACGTCGATCTGCGGCATGGCTGTCTCCGTAACGACTTGATCTCGACGTCGACGCCGGCCGAGAGATCGAGCTTCATCAGCGCGTCGAGGGTCTGCTGCGTCGGCTCGAGGATGTCGAGCAGGCGCTTGTGGGTGCGGATCTCGAACTGCTCGCGCGACTTCTTGTCGACGTGCGGGCCGCGGAGAACCGTGTACTTGCGGATCTCGGTCGGCAGCGGGACGGGCCCGGCGACGCGAGCGCCCGTGCGCTTCGCCGTCTCGACGATGTCACTCGTCGAGCGGTCGAGCAGCTGGTGATCGAAAGCCTTGAGGCGGATGCGGATCTTGGAGGTCTCGGCCATTTGCTATGCCCCCTCTGTCACTCGACGATCTTGGTGATGACGCCCGCGCCGACCGTCTTGCCGCCCTCACGGATGGCGAAGCGGCCCTGCTCCTCGATGGCGACCGGGGTGATCAGCTCGACCGAGATCGAGACCGTGTCGCCCGGCATGACCATCTTCGTGCCCTCGGGCA
>JADLFU010000180.1 GCA_020849655.1 Polyangiaceae bacterium
ACCTGCTCGGTGAGCGGCGGGCGCTGGTCCTCCGAGACGGAGTTGTAGAACTTGTAGTTGAGCTTGAGCCGGCCGACCTTCGAGAGATCGTAGCGCTCGGCGTTGAAGAACAGGTTGAAGAACAGCTGCTTCGCCGTCTCGAGCGTCGGCGGATCACCCGGGCGCAGGCGGCGGTAGATCTCGAGGATCGCGTCGTCGGTCGTCTTCACCTTGTCGGCGAGCAGGGTGTCGCGCAGGTAGGAGCCGACGTTCAGGCCGTCGATGAACAGGATGCGGACGCCCTCGATCTTCGCGTCGCGGAGCTTCTCGAGCTTCGCCTCGGTGAGCTCCTCGTTGACCTCGAGGAGGATCTCGCCCGTCTCCGGGTCGATCACGTCCTCGGCGCACACCTTGCCGACGGTCTCCTCGAGCTCGAGCGGCAGCCGATCGAGCTTCTTCTCCTTCAGCTTCTTGATGGCGACCTTGTTGAACTTCGAGTTCTTGCGGACGACGACCTCGCCGTCGACGCGCACGTCGCGCGTCGCGCGCTGGCCCTGGAGCAGCTCGAACTCGAGCGACTTCGAGAGCTTGCCGCCCTTCTCGAGGTAGATCGTCTCGGTGTTGTAGAAGTAGTTCAGCAGCTCCTGGGGCGTGTACCCGAGCGCGCGGAGCAGCACGGTCGCGTGCATCTTGCGGCGGCGATCGATGCGCACGTACATCAGATCCTTCGGGTCGAATTCGAAGTCGAGCCACGAGCCGCGGTACGGGATCACGCGCGCCGAGTAGAGGAGCTTGCCCGACGAGTGGGTCTTGCCCTTGTCGTGATCGAAGAACACGCCCGGGCTGCGGTGCAGCTGGCTGACGACGACGCGCTCCGTGCCGTTGATGATGAACGTGCCGGTGTCGGTCATCAGCGGGATCTCGCCGAAGTAGACCTCCTGCTCCTTGATGTCGCGGACGATGCGCTCGTTGTTCTCGCGCACGTCGTAGATCATCAGCTGCGTCGTGACCTTGATGGGCGCGGCGAACGTCATGCCGCGCTGGCGGCACTCGTCGACGTCGTACTTCGGCTTCTCGAGGTTGTACGAGACGAACACGAGCTCGCTCGTGCCGTTGAAGTCCTTGATGGGGAACACCGAGTGGAAGACGGCCTGCAGGCCCACGTCCTCGCGCTCGTGCGGCTGGCGATCCAGCTGCAAGAACTTGTCGTAGGAGCTCTTCTGGATGTCGATGAGGTTGGGGACGTCGACGATGCGCCGCACGCGGCCGAGGTTCTTGCGGAGGCGGAAGTTCGTCTGGATGACCTGTGCCATCGATATCACTCCTTCGTGCGCTCACCCGGCCGGGGCCGGGGGAGGGTCTACTCGTCGGTGGGGGAGCCCAGGCGAGCCTGGGGTGCAGCGAAGCGGGGCCCCGGTCGCCGGGGCGATAAGCAAGTGAAGCGTGCGTGCGGCAGAGACGCGGCCAGGGAAGCGCGGATGGTCGCCCATCCGCCTTCCCTATCCGTGTGACGCGAGGAGGCGCGCCGGGGCGATCAGCTGAGCTTGACCTTCGCGCCGGCCTCTTCGAGCTTCTTCTTCATGTCCTCGGCGTCCGCCTTGGCCACGCCCTCCTTCAGCATCTTGGGCGCGCCCTCGACGAGGTCCTTCGCCTCCTTCAGGCCGAGGCCGGTGATCTCGCGGACCACCTTGATGACGTTGATCTTGTTCGCGCCGGCCTCGCTGAGCTCGACGTTGAACTCCGTCTGGGCCTCGGCGGGGGCCGCCGCAGGCGCCGCGGCGGCCGCGGGACCGGCGACCGCCACCGGCGCGGCCTTGACGCCCCACTTGTCTTCGAGGGTCTTGATGAGCGACGCGATGTCCATCACGGACATCTTCGAGAGGTGATCGACGAGCTGGTCCTGGGTGAGGTCGGCCATGGGTATCTCCTGTTTCCTAATTGAACTTTGTTAGTCTTGTGGTGGGTGGGGGCGATCACTCGCCGCCCTCTTTGCGACGCTTGGCGTCGAGCGCGTAGACGAGGTTCTGCGAGGGCGCGGCGAGCAGCCTGACGAGCTGCTGCGCGGGCGCCTGGAGCGTCGCGAGCAGCTGCGCGCGGAGCTCGTTCTTGCCGGGCATCTTCGCGAGGCTGTTCTCGACGGCGTCCGCGTCGAGCACGGTGCCCTCGATGAGGCCGGCCTTCACCTTGAGGTGCGGGGCGTCCTTCTTGAAGGCCGTAACGACCTTCGCGGCGGCCGACGGATCCTCGAACGACCAGGCGACGCCGGTCATCCCGGTGAGGGTCTTCGTCAGCTTGTCGGCGAAGGGCTTGTCCTTCAGCGCGTGCCTGACGAGCGTGTTCTTGACGACCCTGTACTCGACCCCGTTCTTGCGAAACTCGTCGCGGAGCTTGGTCACCGAGCCGACGCTCATGCCCTGGAAGGACACGAACACGGCCGAGGTCATCCTGTCGAACTGCGCCTTGATCGCCGAGATCTCGGACGTCTTCTCAGTGCGGTCCATGGCTCAGGCCTCGTCTTCCTTGGTGAACGAGAGCGGGTCGATCTTCACGCCGGGGCCCATCGTCGACGAGACGGTGATGCTCCGCAGGTAGACGCCCTTCGCGGTCGACGGCTTCTGGCGGATGAGCGCCTGGATGAGCGCCATCGAGTTCGCCTCGAGATCCTTCTCGGGGAACGAGACCTTGCCGATGCGGGCGTGGACGATGCCAGCCTTCTCGACGCGGTACTCGATCTTGCCCGCCTTCGCCTCGGAGACGGCGGCCTTCACGTCGAACGTGACGGTGCCGACCTTCGGGTTGGGCATCAGGCCCCGGGGGCCGAGGATGCGACCGAGCTTACCGACGACGCCCATCATGTCGGGCGTGGCGATGACGCGGTCGAACTCCATGAAGCCCTCCTGGATCTTCGCGGCGAGATCGTCGGCGCCGACGTGGTCGGCTCCGGCGGCCTTCGCCTCGTTCTGCTTCTCGCCCTTCGCGAACACGAGCACGCGGAGCGACTGCCCCGTGCCGTGCGGCAGGACGATGGCGCCGCGGACCATCTGGTCTGCGTGCTTCGGGTTGACGCCGAGCCTGACCGCGAGGTCGACGGTCTCGTCGAACTTCGCGTAGCTCGCCTTCTTCACGAGCGTCATGGCCTCCGGGACGCTGTACCTCTTCGCGTCGTCGACGACCGTCTGGCTCGCCGCGCGGCCTTCCCGGCGCTTGTACGGGGTGCCGGGCTTCTTCGCGCCCGTCCTCCGCGGCTTCGCGTCGGCCTTGGCCTCCGCTGCGCCTGCGTCGGGAGAGCCCTGGCTCTCCGTGTTCTCTTTGGCTTTCGCCATACTCTTCTCCTGTTTCGGCGATGGTTCGCCTCCCACGGCCTTGGACATCGCGGTCTCGGTCGTGGTGGGGAGCGCTGGTTCTCGCGCCGCCGGAGCCCAGTCTCCGGGTGCGACGCCTGGGGCCACCGCCGCAGCGCTGGCCCGAGCTCTCGACTGGCGGGCGCCAGTCTAAGTCGGTGACCTCGACGCCCATCGACTTGGCCGTGCCGTGCAGCATGGACACCGCCGCGTCGAGGTTGGTCGTGTTGGTGTCTTGCATCTTCTGCGCGGCGAGCTCGCGGAGCTGCTTCATCGTGATCTTGCCGACCTTCTGGCGGTTCGGCTCCTTGGCGCCGGAGCCGGGCTTCTTCGCCGTCGACAGCCCCGCGGCCTTCTTGATGAGCACCGCGTTCGGCGGGGTCTTGGTGATGAAGGTGAAGGAGCGGTCGCTGTACACCGTGATCACGACCGGGATGATCAGGTCACCCTGGCTGGCGGTCTTGGCGTTGAACTCCTTGCAGAACCCCATGATGTTGACGCCGTGCTGACCGAGGGCGGGGCCCACGGGCGGGGACGGGTTCGCCTTTCCGGCGGGGAGCTGCAGCTTGACGTATCCGGTGACCTTCTTCATGGCGCAGTGTCCTCGTTGCTCCCACGCGGTGCCGCTCGATGCTCAGGCGGGGCGTGGTGTTCGCAGGGGTGATTCGTGCTTGCTTCTCGTTGACTGTGGGGCGCGGGCTCAGCGCTTCTCGACCTGCGAGAAGTCGAGCTCGACGGGCGTCGCGCGCCCGAAGATGGAGACCTTGACCTTCAGCTTCTGCTTCTCGGGCTTCACGTCCTCGACGACGCCGCTGAAGTTGGCGAACGCGCCCTCGATGACCCGGACCTCGTCGCCGACCTCGAAGGAGACGCGCGCCTTCGGCTTCAGCGCGCCCTCGACGATCCCCTTGCGCAGGCCGTCGATCGCGGGCGGCGGGACGGCCGTGGGGGTCTGGTTGCCGATGAAGCCGGTCACCTTGGGGGTGTCCTTGACCAGGTGCCAGGCGAGCTCGCTCATGTCCATCTCGACGAAGATGTACCCAGGGAGGCTCGTCTTCTGGCGGACGCGAGTCTTGCCGGACGAGTTCGTCTCCTGGATCGTCTCCGAGGGGATGAGGACCTCACCGAACTTGTCGTCCATCCCGTGTTGCTTGACGCGCTCGAGCAGGGCCGACTTCACCTTGTTCTCGAAGCCCGAATAAGTCTGGATGACGTACCACTTCTTGGCCATGGCGCGCCCCGTAAAGACCCGTACACGAGGTTCGTCACGAACCCCCAGAACCTGTCGAGCAGCGCGAGATACACGGTGGCAGCCGTGCTGCTGACGATGACGATGATGGTGTTGCTCGTGACCTCGTGCTTGTCGGGCCACGAGACCTTGCTGAGCTCGCTCGCGACGTCGTCCGTCCACTGACGGACGTCCGGCCGGCGATACGCGTAGATGGCGCCCCCGATGGCGACGACCGCGCCTATCGCGGTGCAGAGCTCCGCGCGCTCCTCCTCGGCCATCCGCGCGAGGAACGGCGCGCTCTTCAGCGCCCAGCGCGCCTCGGCGAGGCGGGTCCACCCGGCGGAGAGCACCTTGCCGAGCACGAAGGCGGCGGCGATCGCGGTCGCGAAGAAGCCGGCGAGCACGTAGCGCGACGCGCCGAGCTGCGCGGCGGCGGGGGAGTCGTCCTCCTCGGCCTCGTCGGCTGGGCGGGTGACCGGCGCGGCCTCGGGCGGCGACGACGCGACGTCGGCGTCGGAGGGGGTGCCCTCCGCCGTCTCCTTGTCGCTCTCGTCTTTCTCGTCGGTCGTCATGTCACTCTCTCGGTCGACTGCTCGGTTGCACGGGCGGAGGGGCTCGAACCCACGACCTGCGGATTTGGAATCCGCTGCTCTACCAGCTGAGCTACACCCGTAGGTTTGGTCCCGCGCTGGGCGCCGCGGGCTACTTCGTCTCTCTGTGGATCGTGTGGGTCTTGCAGACCTTGCAGTACTTCTTCAGCTCGAGGGCCTGGACGCCGGGCCGGTGCGCCCGGGTGGTCTTGTAGTTCCGGGCCCCGCAGGCCGTGCAGGCGAGCGAGACGGGCACGCGGGTTGCCACAGGATCGGAGCCTTGTCCAGTCTAAATGTTTGCAAGCGGGATGCCGACCGCCGGGACGCGACGGCCCCGGGCCGGAGCCCGAGGCCATTCTCGCGGCGCCCCGGCGACCGGGGGCGGCTCACTCGACGATCTTGGTGATGACGCCGGCGCCGACCGTCTTGCCGCCCTCACGGATGGCGAAGCGGCCCTGCTCCTCGATGGCGACCGGGGTGATCAGCTCGACCGAGATCGAGACCGTGTCGCCCGGCATGACCATCTTCGTGCCCTCGGGCA
>JADLFU010000181.1 GCA_020849655.1 Polyangiaceae bacterium
ACGCGCGGGCCGAAGGGTGGGCGCTGGACAGGGGTCGTGAGGCTCGTCGAGCGTGAGCTCGCTGTGCCGTTGCGCACGCGGAAGCCCACGCGCTTCTTCGTGAACTCCATGTCGGACCTCTTCCACGAACACCTCGATGGAGACCACGTCCGACGCGTGTTCGACGTCATCGTGCGGTCGCCGCAGCACGAGTTCCAGGTCCTCACGAAGCGGTCGGACCGCCTGCGCGAGCTCGCGCCCGACCTGCCGTGGCCCCCCAACCTCTGGATGGGCGTGAGCATCGAGAGCCCCGAGTACCTCGACCGCCTCGACCGCCTCGACGATCTCCTCGCGACGCCCGCGCAGGTGAAGTTCCTCTCGCTCGAGCCCTTGCTGGCGCGGATGCCCAACCTGCGCCTCGCGGGCATCTCGTGGGTGATCGTCGGCGGTGAGTCGGGCCACCACCTCATCACACCGGCCGTGTGCGCCAACCGCGCGCTCGTCGAGAAAGTCGGCAAGCTCTGGGTGCCTCGCCCCGACCGCCTCGACTGGGTGCGCGAGATCCGAGACGCCTGCGCGGCCCAGCGTGTTCCCATTCTGTTCAAGCAGTGGGGAGGGCTCCGCCCGAAGTCGGCAGGCCGCGAGCTCGACGGCACCACGCACGACGAGTTCCCGCGGGCTCGGCGCCACCTGCCGTTGGTGCGCCCGTGAGCGGGGAGGAGATGTCCGCTTCGTACGACGACGCGGGCGACTGGGAGCACTACCCCGCCGACGAGATCGAGCACGCCGACGACGACGTCGAGCTCGACCTCGCGATCCTGGCGGGGCGCCGCGACCCGTTCCGTCCGGTGCCCGTCCGCCGCCCGAACCGCGTCGCGAGCCCGTCGGCGCGGCGGCGCTACGAGCGAGCGTCGGCTCGTCGACACGCCCTGAGGCTGTGGTCCGGGCTGCGCGCGTCTTGCCGTGGCCGTGCACGTGGTCACCGTCGTCGTCCTCGCGCTCAACGCGTCGTTCGTGGCGATGTCGGTGACGACCCCGACGGCCCACCAGACGATCAACTCGCAGCCGGGCAAGTCCCGGCCGACCTCGGGGATAAGAACCCCGAGGAACTCTCGTGCAGCTTGCGTTCCCACGCGAGGGCGCCGTGAAGGAGCACGCCCTCGGAGAAGTTCAGCTCCTGTCGGTGGAAGACGTGGCTCGCCTGCTGGGAGTTCACGTCCGGACCGTGAGACGCCTCGTGAAGAAGGGCTCGCTGGTCGCCTACCGGATCACATCCCGTGTTGTGCGCGTCGACCGCTCCTCGGTGACGCGCTTGCTCGAGACGACCCGCATCGCGGGCGCTCGCGGAGCCTCACTATGTCCAAGCGAAAACGAAGGTATGTGTCCACGGCGTCGCCCACCTGCTTCGCCAGCGTGGCCGCGGGAAAGTCTGGACGGGCTACATCCCCGACCGAGGCGAGGTCTCGCTCGGGACCGCCGACGCCGCCGAAGCCCAGCGTCGGCTCGCTGCCCTTGCCGCAGACGGCGGCGGAGCTGAAGGAGTCGCTGCGTCGGCTGCGGCGCCCAAGCTGACCGAGCTCGCGATGCTCTTCGCGGAGTACTGCAAGCCGCCGCGGCACACGACGAAGACCGGGACGAGCTACGCGCTCCGCGTCGCCAGGTTCGTCGAGTGGGCCGAGGGTCGGCGCGTCGTCACCACCGATCAGGTCTCGTTCGCGACGATGTCCGACTACATCCGAGCGCGCACGGCAGGTGAGGTGGCGGCAGCCACGATCAACCGCGACGTGATCGCCGTGCGCCTCATGTTCGCGTTCGGCCTCCGCGAGGGTCACGTCCGCGAGGACCCGTTCGAGAAGCGCATCTTCCGCAGCCTGAAGCTGAAGGAGCCGCGGGGGAAGCCGAACGCGTTGACGCTGTCGCCGGCGCAGGTCGACGCATTCCTGGAGCGAGCCGACGCGATGTCACCCCCGGCGTACGCGACGCTCTTCCGGGTGACCGCTGGGAGCGGGCTCCGCATCGACGAAGCCCGTCACCTCGATGAGCACGACATCGACACGACCCGTCGCGTGCTCACCGTCACGCCGAAGAAGGGCTGGACGACCAAGGGATACCGCTACCGCGACGTGCCGATCTCGGAGCGGACGGCCGCGGCCGGGCGGACGTTCATCCGGCTCCGGGACAAGGTCGCGCTCGACGACAAGTCCGTGTGGAAGGAGATCCACCGCGTGCGCGAGAGCACCGACCTGCCGAGGTTCTCGATGCACGATCTCCGCCGCGCGTGGGCGAGCGCGATGCACGCGAACGGCGCGACGCTGAAGCAGATCAGCGTCTGGCTCGGACACGCGGACATCGCGACCACGGAGAAGTACATCCGCGTCTTCGGCGGCGAGACGACCGGGCACGAGTTCTTGCCGCGGTGACATCGTCCAGGGTGGGTGAACTGCCCGGGCTCGACAACGGGCCGGGGCGGGAGCAACCTGAATCCGTGACCCTCCGCGAGTACCAGGACGAGATCGCCGCCGCCGAGGTCGGCGCTACGGAGGGCACCTACTTGCGCTCGCGTATGCGACCGAACGCCGGCGGGTCGAGGTGCACCTCTTCCGCTCGCCGACGCAGGAGTTGGTCGTCTACGTCACGAAGTCTCCGGGGGTGCCCGTCCTCGAGGCCCACGCCGCGATGCGTGCGGCAGTCGAGGCCGCCGAGGGCCGCGCCCCCGAGCAGCGTCCTCACGTCGTCTACGACGGCTACAGCATCGGTCGGTCGGGCTCGATTTGATCCGGACGAAGTTCCGCGTCCGTCGGTACATCTCGGGCCGCTGCGGCAAGCCGCTGCGCGCACCATGATTGCGCCCCCGAGCAGCGCCACGCGCCGCCCGCTGGCCAGGATGAACCGGTTGGCCTATGGTTGCCGCAGATGGCGCCGATCGAAGACCTCCGAGTCTACGAACGCCGCGTGCCGCTGAAGTTCATGGCCGCGCAGGAAAACGAGCTACGGGAGCTCGAGATCGAGCGCGCGGACGCGAGCCGCAGCCTCGCGGACGGCACGCTGACGCGTTGGGCACACGCCCTCGAGCTGTCGCTGTTCTTCGCGTCGTTCCACGACGCCGTCTCGATCCTCCGCATCACGACGTTCGCCGAGCTGATCGCGCAGTTCGAGCGGGTCGACGCGCTCGTGGTCACGCTCTCGCGGCTGGACCCCCGTCGTGTGCTTGAGGAGAACGACGCAGTACTTCGGCCCTACGCCGCCCTCCGTCCCCACGCGAGCGAGCCCGTCGCGGTGGAAACCGCCGCCGTCGTGCGCTCGGTGCAGTCGATGCTCCTGCACTGCCCGATGGAGGAGCTCGACAGGCTGTACCAGGAACATGCGCTCGCCGAGATCGGCCACCGTTGCCGGATCGCCTACGACGGGCTCCGGGCGTTCGTCGCACGCCACACCCACCCGAACGAGAACGTCGTGACTGCGGCCGGCCACGTCTACGCCGACGGACGGGCCTCCGTCGAAGAGGTGGCGGCCATGCTCGATCTCGACGTTCCTGACGTTGTCGCCCTCCTCGAGGAGCACGGGTTCCGCAGGCCCGTCGATGGGCTGCGCCTCACCGGAGAGGCGCGCCGAGAGCGCCTGCGCCGCATCCGCGAAGACCGACTGGAGCGCGGAGGGCAGCCAGCGCTCTCGGAGCCCCACGTGGTGCGCGACGTAATCGCGAGCCAGCGGATCGAGGGCATCGACGCGAGGCCCTGGCTGCCGCGGTGAGCCCCGCGGGTGACGACCCGGTCCGCGAGTACACGCCGGAGGAGCAGCGCACCCTCACGGAGCAGTTGCTGGCAATCACCCGCGAGGTTCATGCGGGAGTGCTGCGGGGCCGGCCGCTCGACCTCACGTTGATGAGGGACATCCATCGAGTTCTCTTCCTCGGAGTGCGTCGGCATGCAGGGCGAATCCGGGAACGAGGCGAAGGGACCGAACATCTCGTCTTCGGCCCTCACCGCTCGCCGCATCGCGACGAGGTCCGGCGGCTGCTCGACGTGCTCTTCAGCCGAGTCGAACGAGAGGTGCGGGCGCTCGAGGACGCCGGCGACGAGTATGAGGTCGAGGCGATACGCCTCGCGGTCTGGGCGCACGCCGAGATCGTCCGCATCCACCCGTTCGAGGATGGGAACGGCCGCACGAGCAGGCTCTGCGCCGCCCACTTGTTGGTGAGGCTCGGGCTGAGGCCGGTCGCGATCGAGGCCGTGAAGCAGGAGTACACGGAGGCGCTGAACCACTACTACACGGCACGGGACATCGAGCCGCTGGTAGATCTCTACGTGCGGCTGTACCCGCTCGCCTGACGGGAGTTCGCGTGCCAAGACTTTGCCAAATCTGGGGTCCAGACGGGCCTCCCTGGGGCTCCTCCGGTCCACCACCCAACCCCTTGTGAATGAAGAAACAGCCCGATTCTCGACTTCCCCGCGATTCCCCAGAGGGGTACTCTTAATCCGTTGGCTGACAGTTCAAGTCTGTCTTGGCCCACTGAATATCGTTGAAGAATGCGGCGCTTCGAGGCGTCAGGCTGATGCAGGTTCTGGATGCCCCTGCATCCAGCCGTTCCTCCCTTCCGGCTTGGGTCCGCGCGCAGCCCCAGGATCGCCTCGTGGAGGGCCAAGAACCCGCCGAGGTTCAGCTCCACGTGGGTCCTCGC
>JADLFU010000182.1 GCA_020849655.1 Polyangiaceae bacterium
CCAGTACGGCGGGCCGCGGCTCGGGCTGCGCTCGGGGACCTCGTACGGCTCGCCGATGCCTCGCAGGTACGCGCGCACGCTCTTCGGGTCCGTCACCATCGCGACGAGCTTCATCCGCCCGCTGCACTTCGGACACTGGAGCACGTCGATCGCGAACGTGCGCGCGAGCAGCTCGGCCCAGAGGCGACGGGCGCCTCGTCGCTTCGGCTTCTCGTCGCGCTCGGGTTCGGGCGCGGTGTCGCGCGGCGCGGCTGCCTTCCGCGGCGCGATGCGCGCGCGCCACCTGTGCGCCGACGCGAGCACGCCCGCGTACTTCACCGTGTGAAACCTCGGCGGCGGCACCGCGGCGGCGAGGCGCGCCACGAGCGACAAGGGATCCATGTCGACCGCCACCGTGCCGTCCCCGAACGCGCGCTTCAGTGTGATCCGCACCAGCCCGTCGGGGCGCTGCTCGACGCGCTCCTGCGCGATCGCCGGGCGGAGCACGTAGCGCAACAGTGCCTCGCGTCCTTGTTCGTCCGCCGCTCCGGCGCGCGTCGCCGCGTGCAACGTGAACCCGTCCATCGACGCGCACAGGTGCTTGTCGTGCGAGAGCGACTTGCCGACGAGCTTCGGCAGTCCACGCTGCCACTCTGGGCCCGCGGGCGGCGTGCGCCCCGACACGGCCGACAGCGCGAGGCTCGCCTCCTGGTCGGCGCCGTCGTCCTGGTCCGCGCCGGCGAGGGCGCCACCACCAGCCAGCGCGCCGCGGCGACGCAGGTGGCGGTCGATGCGGCGCAGCGCGGCCTCGAGCACGCTCGCGACGTCGGTGGTGGTGAGCCGGGGCAGCTCGCGCCACACGAGATCGCCGTCGCGCTCGCGGTACGCGCCGTCGAGGAACACCACGTGCAAGTGCGGATTGAGCCGCAGGTCCGACGACGTGCGCTGCACCACTGTGACCGCGCCCGTCTTCGCGCCTTCGCCGATGCGTGCCCTGTACGCCGCGCTCACCGTGTCGACGAACAGCCGCGTCAACCCTGACAACAGCCCCCCGTCGTGCGCGAGCCGCGCCCGCCACGCGAACGGGGACGTCAGCACCCACTGGCGCAACCCCACCTCGGGCAGCACGTCGTCGACCAGGTGCGCGGCCGTGTCACTCATCCGCCGCCCCATGCACGACGGACAGAAGCCGCGCCCCTTGCAGCTGAACGCCACCGTCAGCGACTCCGTACAGCTCCCGCATCGCAGCCGCGCGAAGCCGCGGCACACCAGCCCACAGTCGAGGTAAGCGTCGAGCTCCTTCCTCGCGTGCCTCGGGATCCTGATGCCCAGCGCGCCGTCGTCCACCGCGCTGTACAGCGTCTCGAGGTTGTCGCGCACCACCTCGTACAGCGCCGTCGCCTCGGGGCGGCGGCGGTTGTACGTGCGCGGCTGCGGCGGCGCGCGGGCGAGGAGCGGGGTGCCCATGCGAACCCGCCTGGCGAACCGCGTGCCACGCTTCGCGAGCCGTGGCAGTCGTCCTGAGGGTTGTTCATGCAGCCCGCACCTCCCTCACAGTTGCAGCGATACGCCTGGAACATGAGCGACTTCTCGACCGCGGGCGTCGCGTCGTTCGCGCTGACGCCGACGTACGCCGTGGCCTCGATCGGCATCTCCTTCGCCCTGGAGACGAAGTCCTCCACCCCCTTGCAGAAGTGCGTGCTCCCCGACGGGCCGATGGACTCGCGGTTCGCCGCCGCGGTCTTCCGCGGCCGCCATTGTCAGCGCCGTCAGCGCCACGATCGACTCCTCGGAGAGCCTGCGTGACTCGGCGACGTCGCCGAGCGCGAGGCACGCCGCCTTCACGCGCGCGGGCTCGCCCGACGTCCACGCGGCGAGCGTCGCCTCCGCGTCGTGCGTGGCGCAGCGACCGAGCGCCCGCGCGATCGCCGAGACGGCGTCGGCGGCGGACGCGTCCGGGGCCGCGGCCCGCGCGACGAGGGCGCGCGTCACGCCGTCGCGGTCGACGGCGCAGGTCTCGCCGAGGCCGTACGCCACGGGCGACAGCACCTCGGGGTCCCCGTCGGGGAGCATGCGCAGGAGCTACTTCTTCGCGTCCGTCGACCCGATCCGCGAGAGCGCCCGGGCGACGGCGCGGCGCTCGTCGAGCCGCTGGCTCGCGAACAGCTCGTCGGTGATCGCGGCCGCGTCCCGGCGGCTCTCGGCCCCCGCCGCCGCCACGACCCCGGACGAGGCGGGCGCCGCCTGTGCGCTCGCGGACGGCGCCGGCGCCTGCTCGCTCTTCGCCCGCGCGCCGCACCCGGACGCGAGCAGGAGGATCATCGACCACGCGCCGCGCACGGCTCGCTGTAGTACGCGCCGCCGCTCGCTCGCCACCGCCCGCGCGGGCCGCCTCTCGTCGTGACGCGCGGCGGGGCGCGGGCATCTTCGCCGGCGCCGATGCGTCCTCGTGCTGTCCTCGTGTCGCGCCGCAAGCCGTCGATGCTGCTCGGGTCGGCATGGCCTGCGAGCGGGCGGCGCGCGTCGTCAAGGCGGGCAAGCTGGCGACCAGCGCAGTGTCGCCGCGGCCCAGGGGCCGATCTGGTGCGCCGCCATCACGGTGCCGTCGGGCGCCGCCACCGCCGTGAGGATCTCGGGCGGCGAGAACCCGTTCAGTTCGACGACGGGCTCGGTGCCTCCGAAGAGCGGCCCAAGATCATCGCGTCTCCCCAGCAGCGCGCCCGTGTCGACGTCGATCACACGCGCGCCGTAGGTCGCTTTGGCTCGATACAACAGCCAGAGTCGAGAGTCGTGCCAGACCGCGAACAGATCGTCGGGCGCGCCGAGCTCGAGGTTGCCGACCGGGACGTCCGCTGTCTTCGCGGAGGAAACGGCGATCCGCACGACGCGGAAACCCGCCGTGGTGTTACCAGCGACGATGACGGAGGTCGCGTCCGGGCTTGGCGCGGCCGCTGCGCGTTGGGGGAAGACGATCGACGGGAGGGGCGTGAACGCCGGGGCGCTCAGATCGATGACGGCGGACGGGTGGTTGTTGCCTACTCGCACGTGGTAGTGGCCCACGGCCTGCATGCGGACGTTGTTCTCCGACGGCACACTCAGAACGCCGTCCGCCGAGGGGATGGGCAGAGTCATGCCGCCGCCCCCGGGCAGCCGCTCAACCACCGATGTTCCCTTCGCGAGGAATCGGGCTTTCGTCGTCCCATACGCGAGGATCGCAAACCAGGCGCCTTGGTCATTCTCGCAGCCAAAGAGCTCGCGACTCTCGTGCGTCCCGGTCGCCTGGTTCACGAGTGACATTTGTTTGCATGGTGCCGCCAGGTACTGACCCGGTGTCTCGCCGTCAGAGACGGGATAGACGAACCCGGCCGCGACGATGTCATTGGGGTCCATCGTGGCGGCCCAGCTCGCGCCGCGGAACGGTCCGTATCCCAGCGCAACCTGCTTGTCCGGGCCGTGAGTCGTCAGCGTCGTCCACGTCTTCGACGACGGGACCCACATTCCGCCGCCACCCGCCTCGCCGGGCAGCCTGTCACCTTCGACGAAAAGAATACCCGCCGCCACCCGACGAAAAAGTCTGCCCGTGTCACGTACCGGCACGGGTGCAGCCGCCTGCTCTGCCGTGATGCACCCAGACGCGACCGCGGCACCGCCGGCGTTGGTCCCGCTAGTTCCCGAGTTGCCGCCCGGTCCCGCCCCGGACGCCGCACTTGCCCCCGCGCCGGATCCACCGCTCCCGCCAGACCCCGCCCCCGTGCCTGGCGCCGTCTGGGCCGTGTCGCTGCCCGTTCCCGCCGTGCATGCGACCGCGGCAAGCACCAAGCCAGCGACCAGCCACTGCGGCCTCACGGCGACCACCGGCTCGGGCGCCTCGACGACGCGCGAGAGAGGAGCGCGGGGAAGCCAACGACGGCGCTGCGCGCGTCTGCCTTCAGCGATTCGGAGCCGTGCAACTCCACCAGCGCCATTGCGCGGGCCACGCGCGCCAGCAACTCGACGCGCGATCCCTCGCTCCCCGGCTCCGCCAAATGCTCCACCGCAGCTCGCACAATCTGCTCGACGTCTCCGCGCAACCCGGGGTGAGCCGCGAGCAGCCGGGCAATCTCCGGGCCGTGCTTCTGGTAGTTCGCCACGAGCTTGCGCCCGTCTGGGTCGCCCACCAGCGCCTGGCTGCGCACGAACCGAGCTGCGTCGAGGATCACACTGGGCGTCCCCACCGCCGTCATCGCGCATAGGCTCGGCTGCACCTTAGCTGTGATGATAGGCGGGGGCGCGCCGATGAACCCGGTGTAGTTCCACGCGAGCCAGATGTCGGAGCCCGAGGTCGCCGGTCCGCCGCTGGCGTCCATCACGGCTCGCACCATGTCGAAGCTGTACGTGTAGTACTGGTTGACCGTGAAGCCGCCTCCCCAGCTGGCCGCCGGGCGCTCCGCGTCGGCGGTGGCGTTGTAGTCAGGCGCGCCGTGGGTCATTCGACGCAGCGTCCAATCTGAGCCTCCGCGCCAGGCGCTGTGCAACCGGATGTAGGACCTGTCACTCTGCACGCCGGTTTGGGTGACGAGCACCCCGGTTAGGTCCTCATTCGAGCCATGCAACGAGGCCAGCTCCACGCCGTTCGCCTGGATGTCGGCGAGCGAGGGCTCGGCGGGAAGACTCGTCGCACGGGGAACCACCTTCGCGACGTACGTGATGCGCGACGTCTCCGTCGCGTTCCCCAAGAAGGACAGCTCGCGGGCGACGACGACTCGCGCTGGCGGCAGATGATCGTCCGTCAGAGGCAGTGTGAAGAGATCGTAGTGCGAGCCGGACCGAAGGCGCACGAGTTCGAGGCCATCGCAACCTCCCGGATCTTCGGGTGCGGGGTCGCAGCCAACAAGCTTGGCCCTGACCCTGCCAAGTTCTGGCGGGGTGCTGTCCGGATCGGATCGCCGCACGGCGAATTGCCATCCCGTGCGAAGGCCGCGGGGTTGGTTGAACTCTGGCCACGGGCCCGGCGTGTATGACGTCCACCACACGCCGCTGCACTTGTCGGTGGTCGATGTGGGATTGCAATCCGGAACTTGCTCGGGTGTAAACACGCAGCGCGTCGTGATGCCGTCGGCGCACGACTTGTCGTCGACGCGCCACTCGCCCCGCAAGGCCACCGCCTCCGTGATGACGCCCAGGTTTTCAATGTCATCCGCCAGCTCGAGCATCGGGATCCGCGCGCCCGACGTGTCCCGCGCGCCCGAATACGCGCCGGGTGGCTTCGCGGGCGACAGCGCCGACTCGGCCATCCGCGCGACCAGCGGCGCGACGTCGAGCACGAGCTGATCGATCGCCGCGGTCGCGTCGCTGGTGGGAGAGCACGTGCCGAATCCAAAGGTATTTCCCACGCTCGACGTCACTTCGACCAGCGACCCAGGGATGGTCCTGTACCTGTCGCCCACGAACCACATCGGGCCCCCGAACGCGACGCGCAGCGTCCCGCCACTCGGGCCTTGAATCAAGTTGCCGCGACCATGCACATACGGCAGCGGCGGATCGTCGACCGATTCGGGGATACCGCTCGCATAGCCAGTGCTCCCGACAACGGTGGGTCGCGCATCTCGGCCGAACACCGCATCGAGAAATGGCTGGTCGGGGTTCGTGCAAGCCGACGCGCCGCCGCACGGGTACGCATCGGTTTCGTCGAAGTTCACGTCCCAGCTCACCTCGGGCGAGGTGAGCACCGCGCCGAGGGCCGAGTGCATGTCCAGCGCCACGATCGGCATTCTGCGGTCGGCATGCGCCTGGTCAAGCCCAGGCGCACCAATCGCGCCCTCGAGAATGGCGACGATCGCGAGCGTCTCCTTCTCGGAGCCGGGTTTTCGCCCTGCCGCGGTCTGGACCTCGCTAGGCGCTCCCCAGGTGGAGTTGCCATCGTTGCCAGGTTGAAACCATCCCACCGGGAAGTTGCGATTGATGTCGACGCCCCTGCCGTTCTTGCGCCGCCAGACGGCCGAGTTCCCAGGCATCGTCTCCCAGTCGCCTCCCGCCCTCACGACCTCGTGGTACCCCCATGGGTTCATCGACGGAATGACGACGACGTGCAACCCGGCATCGATCGCCTCGCGCCAGAAGCCCGCTGGCCGATCCCACTCGCCGAGCGACTCTCCGGTGGCGTAGGCGTACACGATGCGTTGAAGCATGCGCCACGAGACCTCGTGCGTGGCCAGTTCGCGTGCGTGCTGGTTCGCTCCGAGGAACATCACGGCTCTGGGCCCGGCGTGCGCGCGGCCGTCAACGTTCCGGCAGCGCGCCAGCCGAAGTCGACATACACCATGTCCACGGGACCGGGAGATGGGACAGTCGCGTCGCCGACTCGGTAGCGCGCCGCGCGTGGCGCATCGAGTGGCCACCCCCCGAACAGCGCGTTCGGCAACGGACGGCCGCCGTATCCAGCCCCTGTCACGCCGTCTCGCCACAGCTCGACGCGCGACCTGAAGCTCGGCACACCGGGCGTGGCGCGGTAGGGCAAGTAGTACGGCCCATACCGCGCGTTCGTCACGTCGAGAGCCTCGGCCCCAGGCGGCGCCGGCGTGTTCCATCGGTCGATCGCAGGAAAGAAGGCGCCCGAATTGGCTCGGCACCGCTCGCCGACGGACGAGAACGCGCGCTGCATGTCGGGCGACCATGTGCCGAACTCCGGCGGAGGCGCGAACGGCCGAATCTCGAGGCCATCTTCACGCAGCTGTCTTTCGACCGAAGCCGTCAGCCCTAGCACCCAGACGGGCCGATTCGACTTCCCGTCGATCCAAGGCGCCATCAAGCTGTTGAGTTCGAGCTCGCGTAGCGTGCGCAGGCTACCGCCCTCGGCCAGGTGGACGAGGCGAAGCTCGTAGGGCGCGGCGTCGACTGACGAGACCCTGGTGTCGATGGGATCGTCGTCGTCAGTCGGCGCTACGACATGACCCTCCGTCTCACCCGCGCACGCTGCGATCAACGCAACAAGAGCACCTGATCCGAGTCGAGACGCTCGATGACTCAAGGCGTCACCTCCTCCACTCACTCCACACCATGCAGGTCGGCGTGTAAAGCGCATAGGAAATTCAAACGCCCTCGACCGGGGTCGCCGGGGTGCCCCTCGCTGCGGACGAGGGCCGAGGGGCAGGGGTCGCCGCCCTGCGCCTCGCGGCGGACGTGGGCCGGCGGACGTGGGCCGAGCACGCCCGTCGGCGAGCGCTTCATCGCGGCGACGACGCACCCCGACGGTCGGCGAGCTGTCGAACGCGGTCGGAGTCGACGAGGAGCCACCTTCACGAGCTACCACGCACGGCCGCCACGACACCGTCGGCAGATGTGGTCGCCGTCGTCACCTCGTCGGCTGTCGAACGCGGTCGGCGTCGCGACGAGGAGCCACCTTCACCAGCTACCACGCACGGCCGCCACGACACCGTCGGCAGATGTGGTCGTCGTCGTCACCTCGTCGCGCCGCTCACGCCCACGTGTCGTCCGCGCGGTCCAGCGCCTTCTTGCGCAGCACGGTGCTCCGCCAGTACGGCGGGCCGCGGCTCGGGCTGCGCTCGGGGACCTCGTACGGCTCGTCGATGCCTCGCAGGTACGCGCGCACGCTCCTCGGGTCCGTCACCATCGCGACGAGCTTCATCCGCCCGCTGCACTTCGGACACTGGAGCACGTCGATCGCGAACGTGCGCGCGAGCAGCTCGGCCCAGAGGCG
>JADLFU010000183.1 GCA_020849655.1 Polyangiaceae bacterium
CGGCGGCCGGAGGCCGGCGGACGGAGGACGGAGGCCGGAGGACGGAGGCCGGAGGACGGAGGACGGAGGACGGAGGACGGAGGACGGAGGACGGAGGACGGAGGACGGAGGACGGCGGACGGGCTGCGTCACCCTCCGGGGGCGCCGTCGCGCCCGGGGTCACAGAGTTCACAGAGTGACAGACCTCGCCGGTGGTGCCGTCCTGGAGTGTGAGGCGAGGGCGGTGGATAGCGTGGTGTCCTGCAAGCGCTTCGACGGGCTCGCGCGGATCACGCTGAAGCGCGCGCTGGGCGCCGGGACGATCGCGGTCGACATGGACCCGCTGTCGCTCGATCAAGTGCAGCGGCTGCAGGAAGCTCGTCGCGATCGTCACCGATCCGAAGAGCGTGCGCGCGTACCTGCGAGCGAGCCTTGCGAAGTGCCCGAGCGCACCCGCCGTCCTGGCGAAGCACCGTGCTGCGCCGCAAGGCGCTCGGCGGTGGTCGAGGGGCGGACGTGTGATACCGCCTGCGAAATGACGCCGCTCTTCGCGAGCCCGCCTGCCCCCGGCCGTTCGTCGGCCGTCGTCATGGCCGTGCCGCGGGGGGCGACGGCCTGGATCGGCGGTCGCCCCGCTCACGTCGAGCCCCTCGGCCACGCCGCGCAGCGTGTTTGTTCTCCTTTGCACCCGCAGGTCGCTCGGGCTCGATGCCTTGACAAGCCTGCTCTCCGTGTGATGTACACGGCTGTCGTGGCGATCTCTCCACGGGACCGGGTTCGGGGCGGCCGGGCGGCGCGCGCGGCGTGCTGGCTGGCGGCGGCGTGGCTCCTCGCGTGCCAGCCGCGCACGTTCGAGCCCGACGATGTGTGCGAGGACGTCGCCGCCTCCGTCTCCAACCGGACCTTCGCTTGCACCAAGGACATTGACCTCGCCAACGCTCGGTACCACCAGCTCCGCTCGCGCTACCGCTGCACGGCCGACCCGTTGACCCCGTTCGAGCAGGTCTATGATTGCCCGATCTCGGTGGGCGAGCTCTCCTGCGAGCAGGTGTCGGCGGCCGGCGATGACTACGACAAGTGGCTCTCGGCGTCGCCACGGTGCGCCGAGATCCTCACGAAGGAGGGCGGAAAGTGATGGGGCGGCGCGCGCGTGCGGCGGCGCTCTCCCTGCTCTGGGGGGTTCTGTGGGCCGGGGTCAGCGAGGCTCAGGAGCACAACACCAACGACTGCCAGTACCGGCCGATCGCGGGCACCGTGCCGTACCAGGTCGGGACGCTGGCCGTGCGGTCGTTCGCCGCGGCCTTCAGCGTGTCGCGCATGGTCGACGAGCAGCTCGCCCCCGAGCTCGCGTCGGGCAACAATTTCGCGTTCGCCGGGCGAGTCGCGTCCATCGCTCCCGTCACCTACGTCCCTGGCTTCGCCACCAATCCGTCGTGCCGCGGCGACTCGAACCCTGGCAGCCGCGCGACCGATGATCGCTACGCCCGGCTGCCGCTGTCGATGTCCACCGGCGGGCTCGGGTTCGCGCTCGGCACCCAGACCTTTCAGTTCATCTACGCGTCCAACATGACGCTCTCGGTCGTGAACAACGGCTCGTTTCAGGACTCGTTCGCCCCGCACGTCCTCGGCGCCGAGGGCTTGCTGCTGGGCCAGCTCTCCCCCTTTCGCTCCAGCAAGATCGAGGGCCCGCAAGCGAAGATGTTCGACTACATCGCCGCGGGCTCGGTCAACCTGGCCGACCTCGTCGTGGTCCGCGCCGGGTACGTGGGGTCGCGCGGGCTCCACACCGGGCTCGAGGTCCCGCTGGTCAACGTCGGAGGCTCGGCGACCGTCACCGGCGGCCTGAGAGAGCTGGCGTCGGTGCGCGCGTTCGCCGGACCCTACACGACGCCGGTCGGCGTGACCTCGGCCTTCCACACTCGCTCGATCATCTCGACCGGCCCGCGGATCGATCGACAGGGCCGTGAGCTCGCCGAGCCGCCCGTGACCACCGGGTGGAACACGACGCACCTTCGCCACGAGATCGGCCCCGCCCGGACGTTCGCGGTCGGGCGCTCGCTGCCCAAGCGCTACGGGCAGGTCGAGGTGGCGACCACGAGCACGCCCCACCCGGAGCTCTACCTCGCCGTCGCCAGCGCGTTCTTCGGGCCCGCCTTCGTCTCTGGTGGCTGGGTCAAGCCGCCCGAGCTCCGCTTCCTCGGCTCCGAGGGGCGAGGGCGCTTCACCGGCGCCGTGGGGGTGGTCCTCGATCCCGACTTCGTCAAGAGTGACTTCCTCTCTCACGAGACCCCGTACCCGCTCCTCGATCTCAGGGTCGCGGTGAATGATCCTGACATGCTCCGATTGTTCCCCTACGCGCCGCAGGGCGCGTTCTCGGTGCTTCTCAACCTCCACGTCGCGGCGAGCACGAAGGAGAAACCGAAACCATGACGACGTGTCTGCCCGCCTCGACGCGGCTCCGCGCGCTCCTCTGGCTGTCGCTGGGGCTGGCTGCCTGCGACCTCTCCAAGGAGGTGTATTACGTGCCGGTCGGCGGTGTCGCCTCTGCGCAGCAGATGGCAGGCGCGGGAGGCGAGGCCGGGCAGGGGGGCGCAGGAGGGGAGGCTGGTCAGGGAGGCGAAGCGCAAGCGGGAGGGGCCGGTCAGGGTGGCGCCTCGCAAGCGGGGGGTGGGCAGGGCGGCGAGGCTGGGAGCGAGAGCCTCGAGCGCGTGCTGCGCCTCGGGACGCTCGGGGGTCACGTGACCGCGAGCGGAAAGCTGCTGCCGCTCGGGCAGGCGGCGCGCACCGTCGAGGTATGGATCCGGGCCGATCCAGGGTTGGGCACCGAGCGCTTCGTCGTCTCGTGGGGCGAGCTCACCCCCGGCGGAGGCTGGATGCTGGGCCTCGAGAACGGCCTGCCGGTGATCACCCAGATCGGCGCCAGCATCAAGGGCCCGGCGCCGCTCGACGACGGCGCCTGGCACCACCTCGCCGTCGCGTTCACGCCTCCCAACAAGTATTCACTGTATACGGACACCAAGCTGGCGGTCACCGGTTCGATGCCGACTGACACCCAGCCCGGCTCGCTGGCGGTCGGGCGGTCGATCGAGCCAGAGACCAAGTGGTTCGCCGGCGACGTCGACGAGGTGCGCATCTGGACCGTCACCCGCACCGCGGAGGAGCTCGCGGCGTCCGCGAAGATGTCACTGTCAGGATCGGAGCCGGGCCTCATCCTCTACTGGGACATGACAGGCCCCTCCCCGCGCGCCGAGAACCGCGCGGTGGCGGCCAGCGGCGCGGCGGGCGGCGATCTCCGCAACAACGCGATCTTCGTGGCTGGCAGCCCGTTCTGAGCCCGAGGCCGAGCAGAGGGCGTGGGGATCACGTTGGGGATGCTGACGTACCCGGGCCGCGTGAAGATCTCCACCCCTCCCGCCTGCCGTCTCCCGTTCCACGTCTCCCGGCTCCGCTCCTACGGCGACGGGACGACGGCGACCTGGGTGATGGTCTGCGCCTCGATGAACGCCTGCCCGGAGCCGATCGGCTTGCCGTCGAGCGCGGCGTTCACTGTCACGAGGCCCGTCGGGAGGTTGAACCCCCCGGCGATGCCCGCGCCGTCCGTCGCTGTCGCGTCCTTCGTGGGGAACCCAGCCTGGAAGTAGCCCACCGTGGACCCGGCGTCCGCGCTGCTGATGGTGATCGTGGCGCCCGAGACGTACGACAGCTCACAATCCTGAAGGATGGCGATGAGGTGCCCGCGCTTCGGATCGGCCGACACGCCGAGCGCCGCCGTCGCCGCGGCGAACTCGATGTCGCGCAGGATGGGCATGGGGGGTAGCGTCATCGAGCTCGCGACCGGCGGGTTGTAGAACCCGAGCGTCGGCGTGTAGCCCGCCGCGGTGATCTTGAAGAGGCCGTTGAAGCCGCCGACCACCTCGGTGACGGAGAGATCGAACTCCGCGACGCCTCGCGCGTCGGTGGTGGCCGGCGGCGCGAGGGGCGAGGCGCACCCGACGTCGACCTTGCCGCAGGCGCGGACCTCGGCGCCCGGGACGGGCTTGTTGTTGGCGGCGCCGGAGACCGCGAGGACCACGTGCACGCTGGTCGTGCCGGGCAGGACGCGCGGCCAGGCGACGTGGCCGTTGCAGGCGACCTGCTTGCCGACGTCGCACTCCGCGCCGCACGCGAGGCGCGCCGCGGCCGCGAGGTCGCCCGTTGTCGAGCGCGCGGCGCACCGCTCGAGGCACCCGCGGTCGAGGGGGTTGCACGAGAGCGCGCAGGTCGCCGCGTCGACGCACTTGGAGTCGCTCGCGCACGTGGTCGTGATCGCGCAGGCCTTCGAGCCCAGGCACGCGGCGCAGGCCGAGCTCCGCCCGACGAGCGTCGGCAGCAGCAGGCCCGAGTCCCCACAGGTGTCGCCGCACTTGCCGGCGCACCCCACGGCCTCGCACGCCACCATCGCCGAGAGCGCCGCGCTCGCGCCCTTCCCGCAGGCGCCACGGCAGCCTTGATCGCCGGCCGGGCACGCCGCGAGGCAGTCGTACGTCGCCGCGCAGGCTTGATCGGCGCGACAGGCCGCGGCCTGTTCGCAGCAAGCGCTCGCGGTGCAGGCGGCGCACGCCTCGGGGAGGGCGAAGCCACCGCACGTCGCGCCGGACGGCGGCCTCCCCTTCGGCTCCTCCGGGGGGCTGCAGGCGCCGGGCGCCGCCGAGAGGGCCAGGAGGAGAGCCAGCGTCGGCGAGGCGCGCATGCTCCCTGTATATCCGGCCCGCGCCGCGCCCGTCACCCACGCTAAGCTCGCGGCCCGTCATGAACGCGAGCGAGCTGCGGCCGAGGTTCCGCGTGGTCTGCGCCACGGGAACGAACGGCAAGACCACGACGACGAGCCTCGTCGAGGCCATCGTGCGCGAGGCGGGCGAGATCCCCGCGCGCGTGACGACGCTCGGCGCGTGGGTCGACGGCGAGCACCTCGCGGACGAGGCCACGCCCGAGGCCTTCGAGCTCGCGGTCAACCGCGCCGCCGAGCGGGGCGTGCGCACCCTGGCCGTCGAGACGACGTCGCAGGCGCTGCAGAAGGGCTTCGCGGCCGCGTTCCCGCCCGATGTAGCGATCTTCACGAATCTGACGCGCGATCACCTCGACGCGCACGGCACGCTCGAGGAGTACCTCGCCGCGAAGGCGCAGCTCTTCCTGCACGCGCGCGCGGCGGTCGTGCTGAACGCGGCGGACGAGGCGAGCGCGCTCCTGCGCGAGATCGTGCCGGAGGGGGTGCAGGTGCGCTGGTACGCGGCGCGTGAGCCCGTCGTCGACGCCCCGCTCGATCTGTCCGCGACGGGCGTGCTCGCCGGGCGAGACGGCACCCGCGTCGAGCTCGCGCCGTCGGACGCCGCGCGGCGCCTCGGCGGGGAGCTCTCGCTGCGGATGGTCGGCGACGTGCACGCGGCGACCGCGCTCGGCGCCGCGCTCGCCGGGCTCGCGCTCGGCTTCGACGGCGAGGTCGTCCGGCGCGGGCTCTCGGGGTTCGCGGGGGTGCCGGGGAGGTTCATGAGGATCACCGACGAGCCGCTCGGCGTCGTCGACTACGCGCACACGCCGGACGCGCTCTCGCGCACGATCTCGCTCGCGCGTCGCCTCGTCGCCCCCGGAGGCCGCGTGCTCGTCGCGTTCGGCTGCGGGGGCGATCGCGATCAGGGCAAGCGCCCGGAGATGGGCGCGGTCGCGGCGGCGCTCGCCGACGTCGTCGTGCTGACGAGCGACAACCCGCGCACGGAGGACCCCGAGGCCATCCTCGACGCCATCCTGGCGGGCGCCGGGGAAGGCCCGGCCGAGGTGCTCCGTATCTCGGACCGGCGAGCGGCGATCGAAAGAATCATTTCCCTCGCGCGTCCGTCAGATATCGTCGTGGTCGCTGGGAAGGGCCACGAGGCTGTACAAGTGGTGGGGAGCGACGCTCTCCCTTTCGACGACGCGACCGTGCTCGCGGCCGCCGCCCAGAGGAAGAAAGGAACATCGACATGAAGCTGGATCGTGAGAAATTCTTGGCCGCCGCGTTCGTGATGGTCGGCGCGTCGTCGACGCTCGTCGGCTGCAGCAAGAAGGAGCCCACCGCGGACACCCAGGCGACCACCGCCCCGGCCGCCGAGACGACGGCGACCACGCCGAAGCCCCCGCCGCCTCCCGCGCCGAACGCCGAGGCCGTCGTGAAGCCCGGCGACCGCGTGGTCCGCGTCCCTGCGCCGCACGCGGAGACCGCCGCGCCTGCGACGCCTCCGCCCGGCGCTCCACCGAAGATCAAGCCCGTCACGAAGTGACCCGAGCGCCGACGCGAGGGCGCGGTTGCCTCCTCGCGTCGGCCGGCTACAACGCCCGCCGAGTTGGCGGGCGTTCGCTTTTCCATCCTCTGCGCGCTCGCGTCGCTCGCCCTCGTCGGGTGCAAGCGCGGCGCGTCGACCCCGGCGCCGGCCGCGTCCGCGAGCGCGGAGCCAGCGGACGCGCCGCCCGCGGCGTCCGGGCCGAAGCCTCGAGAGGTCGAGCCGGCGCCGGACGGCCCCATCGTCGGCGCGATCACCGGCCAGGCGAACGTGCTGCTCGAACCGCGCGAGGGCGCCCGCCGCGTCGGCTACCTGCGCCTCGGCGCGATGGCCCCCCGCGACGGCGACGCCGTCGGCCGATCGGGGTGCCCGGGCGGGTGGTACAGGATCAAGCCCCGCGGGTTCGTGTGCGTCGGGCCCGAGGCGACCATCGATCCCGAGCACCCGGTGCTCCGTGCGGCGCGTCGGGTGCGGCCCGATCGCAAGAGCGCGATGCCGTACCGCTACGGGTTCGTGCGCGCCGTGCTCCCGCTCTACCTCCGCCCTCCATCGCGCGTGCAGCAGGAGCGCAGCGAGATGAGCCTCAAATCTCACCTCGAGAGGTGGCGAGCGCAGCAGGCGGAGCTCAACAAGGTCGTGCTCGGCGCCGACGACGTGCCGGTCGACGCGCGCGGCGCGCCGATCGTCGGCAAGGCGCTCGGTGACGTCCCGCACCCGACGACCACGTGGGGGCAGGGGCAGCTCTTCGGCGGCGACTCGGACGACGACCCCGTGCCCTTCTGGCTCGAGGGCGGCAAGCGCGCGATCCCGAACGTCGCCGACTTCAAGGTCACGGGCACCTCGGTGTTCGCGGACCGCGCGCGCCGCCACACGGGCCTCGCGTTCATCGGCTCGTTTCACATGGGCGAGGACGGCTTCTCGCGCCGCTTCGGGATCACCACCGATCTGCGCCTCGCGCCGACGAGCAAGGTGAAGCCCGACACGGGCTCGCCGTGGCACGGGCTCGAGCTCGGCGAGGGCAAGACGGCGCCGCCGCTGCCGTTCGCGTGGGTGCGCGTCACCGGCGTCAAGACGTACAAGCTCTCCGACGGCAAGGCCCGCGAGCGCGCGCCCGTCGAGAAGCGATCGGTGCTGCTCCTGACCGGCAAGAAGGTCGCGGGCCCCGACGATCACTACTGGGAGCTGAAGAACGGCCAGTACGTGCGCGCGTCGCAGGTGGCCGCGGTGATGCCCCCGCCCGAGTGGCCCGGCGCCGCGAAGAAGGGCGAGAAGTGGATCGACGTCTCGATCGAGAACCAGACGCTCACGCTCTACGTCGGCCAGAGCCCCGTCTTCGCGACGATGGTGTCGACGGGGCGCGACAAGCTCGGTGACCCGAAGACCACGCACAGCACCGTGCGCGGCGCCTTCCGCATCCAGAGCAAGCACGTGACCGCGACCATGGACTCGAACGAGGGGCTCGGCGGCCAGAAGGCGAAGGACCAGGATCCCGCGTACGGCGTCACGAAGCGCCGCGGCGAGGGCCAGTTCTGGCTGCGCGACGTGCCCTACGTGCAGTACTTCGAGAAGGGCTACGCGCTGCACGTCGCGTACTGGCACGACGTGTTCGGCCTCGCGCGCAGCCACGGCTGCATCAACCTCGCGCCGCTCGACGGCAAGTACGTGTTCGAGTGGACGGACGGCCAGCCCCCGCCCGGCTGGCACGGCGTGATGCTCGGCGCCGAGATGGGGCAGGGGACGACCATCGTCGTCAGGGAGTAGGCTCTCTCGCGCGGCCATGATCGAGCTCCGTGACGCGACCGACGACGACGGCGAAGCGCTCCTGCTCGTGCTCGGCGCCGCGTTCGCCGAGTACCCGCCTTGCCTGATGGAGCGCGGCGAGTACCCGGAGCTCGCCCGGCCTCGCGAGAGCTTCGCGCGCCAGGGCGGCGCGCTGTGGGTCGTCGAGGACGAGCACGGCGTCGTCGGCTCGTGCGGCGTCACGCCGTCGAGGGAGCCCGATCTGTGCGAGCTGAAGAAGCTCTACCTCTTGCCGCGCGCGCGCCGTCGCGGCGTGGCGAGCCAGCTCGTCGCCCTCGCGGAGCGCTTCGCCGAGTCGGGCGGGCGCGCGCGGGTGCACCTGTTCTCCGACGCGCGCTTCGTCGACGCGCACCGCCGCTACGAGCGTCTCGGGTACCGCCGCCTCGACGACGTGCGCGCGCTCGGCGACGTGAGCCAGTCGATCGAGCTGCACTTCGAGAAGCGCCTCGGTTGACCCCGGCGCGCGCGCTGTACAAGCTCGCGCCGATGAACGGTGTCCCGCTCTGGGTCCGCGGCCTCGTCACGTCGAGCAAGGCGATCGATTTCCTGAAGATCGGCCAGGCGATGCTGCGCGACGATCTCCTGTACGCCTACCTGACGCCCGACGAGCGGGCCGAGATCACGCAGCGCCTCTACGACGCCGACTCGTCGTACTTCCCCGGCGGCAAGGTCGCCGACGGGCTGCACGCCTTCGAGGAGGAGGCGCTCGCCCAGCCCGGGATGCCGCGCGCGGGCCGCGTGCTGATCGGCGGCGCAGGCGCGGGCCGCGAGACGCGGGCGCTCGTGTCGCGCGGGTTCTCGGTGTTCGCGTTCGAGCCCGCGGAGCTGTTCCACTCGGAGCTCGAGAAGACCGCGCGCGCGAGCGGGGGGAAGGTGCAGGCGGCCCGCGCGGCGTACGCGGATCTGATCGAGGCGGCCGACGGGAGGGGCGCGCTCGCGGCCGCTCGCTCGCTCGACTTCTCGCTCGTGATCACCGGCTGGGGGAGCCTGCTGCACCTGCCGGAGCGAGAGACGCAGGACGCCCTGATGCGCGCGATCCGCAGCCTCGCGCCCGAGGCGCCCGTGCTCCTCAGCGTCAACGTCCGCGGGCCCTGGTCGGCGCCGAAGACGCGCTGGGATCCGGTGCGCGCGCGCTGGGCCGCGGCCATCGAGCGCCTCGGCGGGCGCCACCGCCCCGACGGCGCGTACTTCGACGCGATGTGCGGCTTCGCGTACTCGTACACCGAGGACGACGTCGTGCGCCTCGCGCGGGTCGGCGGGTACCGCGTCGAGCGGCTCGAGACGACCTGGCAGCTCTTCTACCCCGAGGCGCGCTGATGCCGAGCGGCGCCGCGCTGCTCGATCCCGCGTTCTTGCACGAGCTCGAGGTGCTCCGGCGTCGCCTCGACGTGCGCGCGAGGAGCGGCGGCGTGGGCGAGCGGGCGACGTCGCGCCGCGGCGGCTCCGCGGAGTTCCAGGACCACAGGCCCTACGCGCCAGGCGACGATCCTCGACGCATCGACTGGTCGGTGATGGCGCGCACCGGCGAGGCGTTCATCAAGCTGTTCCGCGCGGAGGAGGACGCCGTCGTGCGCCTGCTCGTCGACGCGAGCGCGTCGATGAGGTTCGGCGATCCGGAGAAGCTCGGCGTCGCGAAGAAGCTCGCGGCCGGGCTCGGGTACATGGCGCTGCGCAGGCAGGAGCGGGCGCAGCTGTGGATCACCTCGGCCGAGCGCGCGCGCCCGTCGAGCCCGGTGCGGGGACGCGCCGGCGTCGCGCCGCTGCTCGAGGCGCTCTCGTCGCTCGAGGCAGACGGCTCGGCCGAGCTCTCGCGCGCGATCGACGCCGTCGTGCGCACGAGCCCGCGCCCCGGGATGCTCGCGATCTTCAGCGATTTCTTCGATCCGGGCCCGGTGCTCGCGTCGCTCTCGCGCGCCCGCGCCGCCGGCCACGCGGTGTGCCTCGTGCAGATCGTGTCGCCCGAGGAGGAGGAGCCGGAGCTCGAGGGCGATCTGTGCCTCGTCGACGCGGAGACCCAGGCCGAGGTCGAGCTGACCGCCGACGCCGACGCGCTCGACGCGTACGCCGCGCGCTTCCGCGGCCTCTGCGAGGAGCTGCGGGGCTTCGCGAGGGGCCGCGGCGCGAGCTACGTCCGCGCCCGCACGGACGCGGCCCTCGAGGACGTGATCCGGCGGGTGGTCGACCGCGCCGTCGACGGCTGATCCGCCGCCTTGCGGCGCCTCGAGCGGGCGGGTATTCGTCGATCGATGACGGTGCCGCCGCTGGGCATGGAGTGGGTGGTCGACGCGCAGGGCTGCGCGCCGTCTCGCCTGCGCGAGCCGGAGCGGCTGCTCGAGCTCGTCTCGTCGATGCTCGCGGATCTGCGCCTGTCGCCCGTCGCGCCGCCGCTCGTGCATCGGTTCCCCGGCGAGGGCGGCGTGACGGCGATGGTGCTGCTCGCCGAGTCCCACCTGACGCTGCACACCTTCCCGGAGCACGGCACGATGACGCTGAACCTCTACTCGTGCGTGGCGCGGCCGCCGTACCCCTTCCGCGAGCGCATCGAGCGCGAGCTCGGCGCGACCCGCGTCGACGTGCGCAGCTTCGCGCGGGGGGCGCTGCCGTGAGCGGGGCGCTCGCGGCGCTCGCGCGCCTGGCCAGCGGCACCGGCGTCACGGTGCTCGTCGGCATGCTCTCGTTCGTCCTCGCCTACGCGGTGCTCGAGCGCGCGCTGCCGTTCTCGCTGACGCGCGAGCTCGGCCAGAAGCGAAACCCCGCGGTGGGCGTGCTGATGCTCTCGCTCGCGATCGGGCTCGCGCTCATCGCCGCGGCGACCGCGCGGCCGCCGGCGCCGTGAGCCGGGATCGCCGCGCGATCGCGCTGTACGTCGTCGTGTTCCTGATCGCGACGGCGGGCCTCGTCTACGAGCTCGTCTGCGGCGCGGTCGCGAGCTACCTGCTCGGCGACTCGGTCACGCATTTCTCGCTCGTGATCGGCGCGTACCTCTCCGCGCTCGGCGTCGGCGCGTACGCGACGAAGCTCGTCGAGCGCGACGTCGCCGCGCGGTTCGTCGACATCGAGGCCGCGACGGCGCTCGTCGGCGGCCTCTCCGCGCCGGTGCTGTTCCTCTGCCACGGCAAGGGCGGATCGTTCTCGTTCGTCCTCTGGGTCGTGGTCGGCCTGACGGGGACGCTCGTCGGCATGGAGCTGCCGCTCTTGATGCGCCTGCTGCGCGAGCGCGTGAAGTTCGAGGATCTCGTCGCGAAGGCGCTCTTCTTCGACTACCTCGGCGCGCTCGCCGCCTCGGTGCTGTTCGCGATGGTGCTCGTGCCGACCCTCGGGATGATCCGCACGAGCCTCCTGTTCGGCGTGGTCAACGCGACGGTCGGGCTCGCGACGACGTTCGTGCTCGACGCCGACGCGGGGTCGCTCCGGGGGCCGCGCGCGCGCTCTGCGATCGTCCTCGCCGGGCTCGCCGCGCTCTTCACGCAGTCCGACAGGATCCTCGCGGCCTCCGAGGCGAGCCTGTACGCCGATCCGGTCGTGTTCGCGGCGCAGAGCCGCTACGCGCGCGTCGTGCTCACGAAGGGCGAGGGCGGCGTGTCGCTCCACCTCGACAACAACCTGCAATTCTCCACCGCCGACGAGCACCGGTACCACGAGGCGCTCGTGCACCCGGCGGTGGCCTCGCTCGGCCGCCCGCCCGTCACCGCGCTCATCGGCGGCGGCGGCGACGGGCTCGCCGCGAGGGAGCTGCTGCGGTACCCGTCGATCGAGCGCGTCACGCTCGTCGATCTCGATCCGGGGGTCACCGAGCTGGCGCGGCGCCGCCCCGAGCTCGTCCGGGCGAACGCGGGCGCGCTCGACGACCGGCGCGTCACCGTGGTCAACACCGACGCCGCGCGCTTCGTCGAGGACGACCGCGCGCGGTACGACGTCATCATCCTGGATTTCCCGGACCCGAACTCGCTCTCGCTCGGCAAGCTGTTCTCCACGAGGATGATGCGCGCGACGAGCGCGCGGCTCGCCGACGGCGGCGTGATCGCGGTGCAGTCGACGTCGCCGTTCTACTCGCGCGCGTCGTACTCGACCGTGCTGGCGACGGTGCGCGCCGCGGGCCTCGCCGCGCTGCCGTACCATGTGTTCCTGCCGTCGTTCGGCGAGTGGGGCTTCGTGCTGGCGAAGCGCGGGGCGATCGAGGCGCCGCGCAGGCTCGCGACGGCGGGCCTCCGATCGCTCGACGACGAGGCGCTCCGCGCGCTGTTCGTCTGGCCGGCCGACCTCGCGCCGCTCCCGGCGTCGCCCAACACCGAGGAGACCCAGCGCCTCGTGCGCGCCTACGACCGCGAGATGTCGCGGTACCAGCCCTGACCCGCGTCAGCGAAACGCGCGGCAGTCGTGCTTCGGACCTCGGGTCGCCAGCTCGACGCATTTTCCGAACACCACCTTCGCGTCGGCGCGCTTGCCGGTCTCCATCAGCGCCGTGCCCCAGTACAGGTAGGCGTTGGCGTCGGACGGATCCGCGTCGATCGATCTCGACGCGAGGTCGATGGTCGCCTTGTAGTCCCCGCGCTCGAGCGCTCGAAGCGCCTTCTTGGTCAGCTCCTTCGCGGCCGCCGGGTCTGCCGCTGCGCTCGCGGAGGGGGCGGGCGCGGAGGCCGACGCAGCGGCGGACGCGCTGCTCTCGGGCGACGCGCCCGCGGCAGGCGGGGAGGCGCTGGCGTCCGGGCTCGGTGACGCGCTCGCCGCGTGGCGCACGTCGTCGGAGCGGGGCGCCGAGGTCGGCCCTGTCACCGCGGACGCCCGAGGAGGCGGCGCGGCGGCCGGGATCGGGTCCGCGTGGTGAGGCTTGTCGCGCATCCGCACGAGGGCGAGCGCCGAGGCCGCGGCGGCGCCCGCGACGACGAAGGCGACCCACCGTCGGAGGCGGCGCTGGCGCTCGCGCTGCGCGGGCGTCAACACGACGCGGTCGCGCTGATGCGCCTGGTCCTCGATCTCGCGCACCGCGCGGGCGTCGGCGTGCATCTTCTCGACCGCGGCGTCGGCGCCGGAGAAGAACGCGTCGTGGTGATCGTCGTCCGACACCGAGAGCCTGCGGGCAGACGGGCGCTCGTCGCCCGCCGCGCGCATCCGGCCCGACGACGGGCGCTCGGCGGGCGGCGACTTCGCGTCGGTGTCGCCAGCGTCGGACGCGACCGGGATCGTCGTCGCCGCCGCGGCAGGCTCCGGCGACTCCTCGGGCCTCGACAGCGGCGCGAGGGAGTCGGGCGGGGGAGGCGACGCCGGCACGCGCTCTGCGTCGGGCGCGGGGGGCGACGAGGGACGCGCGTCCGACAGAGGAGGCGCTGACACGCGCTCGCCAGCGGCTGAAGGCGACGAGGCGTGCTCGCCGGACTCGGGCGGCGACGAGGGGCGCGCGTCGGAGGCCGGCGGCGACGAGGGGCGCGCGTCGGGCGCGAGCGAGCGCCTGGATTTTCTGCCTTCCTTCGACTTTCCGGGCTTCCGCTTGCTCATGCGCGCGTCTCGAGGCCGGCGGAAGATACTCGCGGTCGCGCGGTGCGCTCGCCAAATCGCTCTCGCGCTATTGTTCCAGCCTCACCGCTCGACCCGCGACCGGCGCCTCGGCGGGCACGATCCACGTCGTGATCGGCAGCGCGGGCTCGGTCGTCTTCAGCTTGTCGTAGAGATCGAACGTGAGGCCCCACTCCACGCTCGGATCGCCCGAGACGACGAGGGCGGTCGACGCCGCGCACGCCTTCACCTGCTTCGCGACGCCCTCGAACGTGAGCGTCAGATCGGGGCCCGCCATGCCGCGCGGGTACTTCAGCGCGACGCCGCCGCGCAGCGTCCACGACGCGGCCGTCCTGTCCTTCAGCATCATCGCGGCCACGGTGCACTCGGGGAGCTTGCCCGCGCGCTTCGGCGGCGTGACGGAGAAGAGGGTGTCGCGGCGATCGCGGTTCTGCGTGCGCACCTCCGCGCCGGTCGCGCCGGCGGCGAAGAGCGCCCCGAGCAGCGCCGTCACGTCGCCCGTCTTCGCGCCGCGCAGCGCGACCACCGGGACGTCCTTACCCGAGACGGGGAGCTTCGCGACGGCGTCCCGGAGGCGCTTCGTGGCCTCCGGGTTCTGCGCGTGGTGCGGCTCGCCGCCGACGTTCACGCCGGGCGTGTCGACGACGAGGTTCGGCAGGCGGGGCGGGGAGGCGCTCGGCGCGGGCGCGGCCGCGGGCGCGGAGGTCACGGCGGGGGCGGCGCTCGGCGCGCTCGGCGCCTCACTCTTCGGCGAGTCACACCCGACGGCGGCGACGGCGAGGCACGCGAGGCTCCAGCGCATGGCCTCGCGTACCACAGCCGATCACTGCTTGAAATTGTTGCAAGTCGAGAGGCACGAGCCGTTCGGGCAGCCGAAGCTCAGCTCCGTGAGGCAGATGCGCCGCGCCTTGTTCGTGCCCTCGGGGACGAGCGCGCAGAACGCCGAGGCGCACTGATCGTCGGAGGTGCAGTCGGCGTTCGCGCCGCGCTTGCCCACGCACGTCCCGCCCTCGCACAGGAGCGTCGACTTGCACGGGTTGGCGCCGGCGTCGCACGCGACGCCCTCGCCGCGCCCATCGAAGCAGATCTTGTCGGCCGACGAGCAGAACAGGCCAGGCGCGCAGCGGCTGCTCGTGCAGTCGCCGCCCTTCGTCTCGGTGCCGACAGGGCGGCAGGAGCCGGTGCCGAGGTCGCAGGTCAGGCCCGCGCCGAGATCGCAGTCGAGGTCGACCTTGCACGGCCCGCCCTCGCCCTTCTGCGCGGAGAACACCGGATCGCACGCCTTCCGGATGGCCGCGTGCTCGTCGGCCTTGATCGACGTGTCGGCGTACGCCGCGCCGAGCGCGCCGACGCAGGCCTCGGCCTTGTCGTTGCGGTAGTTCTGCTCGAGCGTCTGCAGGCCGAAGGTCACGTCCGCGTTGCGGCTGTTGCAGTCGCTGCTGACCTTCGCGATGCACGACGGCTCGTCGCCCGCGCCGCACGCGTCGCGGATCGCGGCGCTGCACTCGGCCTTCGCGACGGCCTGGCAGAACGCCGCGCTGTCACGGTACTTGGGCTCCTCGACCTTCTCCGGCGACTCCGAGCCGCCGCAGCCCGCCACCGACACCACCGCCACGAACGTCAAGCCCAACCATCCCAAGACCTTGCGCATGCCTCGCATCCTCCTCGGCGCCCGCGGCGCTCGTGCCGCTTATAGCTGAACATCGGGTACGGTCTCTCCCGGAGTTCTCTTCCCCGCATGGAAAAGGGTTACATCTCGCGCGCGGGCCACGCGCGCCTCACGGCCGAGCTGTCGCACCTGCGCCACGTCGAGCGCCCGAAGATCGTGGAGGAGGTCGCCGCCGCGGCGGCCCAGGGCGATCGCTCGGAGAACGCCGAGTACATCTACGGCAAGAAGCGGATGCGCGAGATCGATCGGCGCATGCGGTTCCTCGACAGGCGCCTCGACGCGCTCGTGCCGATGGACGTCGACGCCCCCCGCGACACCGACAAGGCGTACTTCGGCGCGTGGGTCACCGTGGAGGACGAGGTCGGCGCGCCGCGCACCGTGCGCATCCTCGGCCCCGACGAGGTCGACCCCGACGCCGGCGCGATCAGCTACCAGTCGCCGCTCGGCCGCGCGTTGCTGGGCAAGCGGCCAGGCGACGAGCTGACCGTCCGGAGCCCCGGCGGCGAGCGGGTGGTGTACGTGACGAATGTTCAGTATGGCCCACGAATCGCTTTACGAGAGGGGCGGGTTCGGGGGATGGTCCCGTCCGGATGGTTCGTCACGTCCCTAGCGGCCTCTTCGGCCACTGGCTCACCGTGCTCCCGGCGCTGGCGCTCCTCTTCACGCTCGTGGGGTGCGGCAGAGGGGACGAGCGCGGCGACATCCGCAAGCTGGCCGAGCACGGCCTGTCGGTCGCCACGCCCGCAGGCTGGACGGGGGGCGGGGCGGGCGGCACGTACGAGTTCCGCAGCCCGGACGGCGCGGCGAAGCTCCGCGTCGCGCCCCTCGACGGGGTGACGACGATCGGCAGCCTGAAGGACCCCCAGCTGCTCGCGGGGACGGGCGCCACCCTCGTCTCGCGCAACCTCCCCCCCTCTCCCACCCGCGTGGGGAAGCTGGCGGCCGAGCGCGGCCGGTTCACCTGCAACGACGGCCGCGTCTATGACGTCGTGGCGGTGCAGACGGCGAAGGGCGTGCTGCTCTTCCAGACCAGCGTCTCGGCGGACCGCGCGGCGGAGGAGAGCGAGCGCGTGTTCAACGCCATCCGCCACTCCATCCAGCCCGACAAGTAACGAGAGCTCAGCGGGGAGCGGATGGCGGAGGCTCGGGCCGCAGCTCCTCCGTGCCCATCGGGCCGACGCAGAAGCACCCGCGCGCCGGCTTGCCGTCCGGGCCCTTGTCGACCGCCGAGGGCGCAAATTTCCCCTTGGGGTACCCGCGCAGCTGGCAACGCTGGGTGCACACGCGCAGATCGCGAGCGTCCCCGACGGAGAGCCCGGTGAACAGCGTCATCAGCCCGAAGCCTCCAGCGAACACCGCCACTCGAAACATCACCCTGTCACGGCGCGCGCCGGGGGCCTTCATCGGCGAGTCGTCGTCGAACACGACCGAGAGCGTCCTCGAGCGATCGAGCCCGCCGTACCTGCCGAGCAGGACGAAGATCGCCGCGCCGGCGAGCACCCAGACGGCGAGGCCGACCCAGAACAGCAACCCGAACGGTCCGAGCAATTCCAAGGGGATCTCCCTTCTCCGCGTAGCACAGGTGTGCTTGTCTCCGGGCCGTGAACTTCTTGCGCTGCGTCAAGATCGTCCTCGCGCTCTCCGGGGCGTCGCTCGCGGCCTGCGGCGGAGGGGGGGGAGACGGAGACCCGCCGGCGCAGTCCGGCGCCGCGGGGGCCGCGGGCGCGGGAGGAGGCGTGCCCGGCGCCGACGTGAAGGATCTCACCTCGCTGCCGGTGGACCAGGACGGGCCCTTCCTCGTCGGGTACCGCTCGTTCGCGCACACGTACACGCCGCCCGGACAGACGGCGCCGCGCAAGATCCAGATCCACGTCTGGTACCCGGCCGCGGAGACCAACGATGACAACCCCAACTACGGCCCGCTCCGCGACCCAGCGGCGTACCGGGACGCCGCGCCCACGTCCCCGGTGGAGGCCGGCGGGTTCCCGGTGGTCGTGCACTCCCACGGATCGAGCTCGTTCGGCGGATCCAGCCCGTTCCTCGTGCACCGCTTCGTCTCTCATGGGTGGGTGTTCGTCGCGCCGGATCACACTGGCAACTTGTTGCTGGACCCGCCGAACCAGCAGGACCGACCGATCGCGCTCTACTACGAGCGCCCGCTCGACGTCAGCCAGGCGCTCGACGCGCTGGCGGCGGACGCGGCGCTCGGACCGAGCTCGCGCACGTCCAGGGTGGTGATGACTGGGCACAGCTTCGGCGGGTACACCACCTGGGTGAGCGCGGGCGCCACGCTCGACCCGGCCGCGGTCGACCAGCAGTGCAAGTCGGGCGGGTTCAAGGCGCCCTGCACCGACGCGGAGCGGGCGGCCTTCGCGGGGCAGCTGTCCGATCCGCGCATCGTCGCGGCCATCCCGATGGCGGGCGGCAACGACTCGACCGACTGGTACGGACAGGGCGGCCAGGACCACGTGAGGGTGCCCCTCTTCATGATGACAGGGTCCGAGGACGGACCCGGGTCCGCCGCCGCCGCGCTCGCGCGCATCACCCAGGTGCCGCTCACATGGATCGACATCGAGGGAGGGTGCCACCAGAGCTTCTCCCTGGGAGGTTGCAAGGACATCCCGGACGCGGACAGCTTCTCGATCGTGAGCACCTACGCGCTCGCCTTCGCCCGCCGGCACGGCCTCGGGGACGCGTCGGCCCGCGTCGCCGCCATCCTCGACGGGACGGAGACAGTGAACCCCCGCGTCACCTTGAAGAGGAAGAACCAGTGATGAGACGCCTGCTCTCCTCTCTCGTGCTGGCGGTCGTCGCCGGCTGCTCCGGCGGGGACGATCCCGCGCCCGCCCCGGAGGCACCCAAGGTGGCGCCCGACATCCCGGCCCAGACCGGCCTCGCCAGGCTCACGGCCGCCCAGTACCGCGCCTCGATCGCGGACGTGTTCGGCACGGAGATCGTGGTGCCCGCGCAGCTGGAGCCCGACGTGGTGCAGGAGGGCCTCATCGCCGTGGGCGCGACGGCGGCGTCGATCTCCGCGCGCGGCGTCGAGCAGTACGAGTCGGCGGCCTTCAAGATCGCGTCACAAGCGATGAAGAGTGACGCCGTGCGCGCGCGCGTCGTCCCCTGCGCTCCCGGCGGCCCAGGCGACGCGGCGTGCGCGGAGAAGCTGGCGTCGTCGCTCGGGCTGCGCCTCTGGCGGCGGCCGCTGTCGGCGGACGAGGTCGCCTCCGTCCGCGATCTCACGCTGAAGGCCGCCGCCGTGCTGGGCGACTTCTACAAGGGCGCGGAGCTGGGGATCGCGCGGCTGCTGCAGTCTCCGTACTTCTTGTTTCGCGTCGGGCTCGGCGAGCAGATCGACGGCGCGCGGCGGTACCCCGCGTACGAGCTCGCGGCCCGGCTGTCGTACTTCCTGTGGAACACGACCCCGGACGACGAATTGCTCGGCGCCGCCGCGAACGGCGCGCTGTCGACCGAGGCCGGGCTGCGGGAGCAGGCGGAGCGGCTGCTCGCTTCGCCGCGCGCGCGGATCGGGCTCCGATCGTTCGTCACGCAGTGGCTCGGCCTCGGCGACCTCGATCAGCTCTCGAAGGATCCGACGCTGTTCACCTACTACACCCCCGATCTCGGGCCGATGGCCCGCGAGGAGACGCTGAGGTTGTTCGAGCGCGTCGCGTTCGACGAGCGGGGTGACTTTCGTGACGTGTTCACCACCCGTCGCACCTCGGTGAACCCCAAGCTCGCGTCGATGTATGAGGTGCCCGCGCCCACGCGCGACGGGTTCGGGGAGGTCGAGCTGCCGTGGGACGGCCCGCGGGCGGGGCTGCTCGGGCACATCAGCCTGCTCGCACAGTACGCGCACCCGGTGTCCTCGTCGGCCACGCTGCGCGGCAAGTTCATCCGCGGGCGCCTCTTGTGCGGCGAGATCCCGCCTCCTCCGGTCAACGTCAACACCGCGCTGCCGGAGCCCTCCGGCACGACACGCACGCTGCGCGAGCGCGTCGCCGAGCACCTGACGGATCCAGGCTGCCGCGCCTGTCACTTTCGCATGGATCCGATCGGGCTCGGCCTCGAGAACTTCGACGGGATAGGGCGCTACCGCCGCGACGATCACGGCGAGCGGATCGATCCCTCCGGGGACGTCGACGGCGCGCGGTTCGCGGACGCGCGTGGCCTCGGGCAGGCGCTGCGCGACGATCCGAGGACGACCCGCTGCGTCTCCGCGTACATGTACCGCTACGCGACCGGCTTCCTCGAGGCGTACCAGGAGGAGCCCACCATCGACGCCGTCGACTACGCGTTTCGCGCCTCGGGCCACAGGCTCGACCAGCTGATGCTGGCGATCGCCCTCACCCCTGCGTTTCGCCTCTCGGGAGACCCACAGTGAAGAAGCCCACCCTCTCTCGCCGCGCCGTCTTGCGCGGCGCGCTCGGCGGCGCCGCCGTCGCGATCGGCCTGCCGATGCTCGACGTGTTCCTCGACTCGTCGGGCGCCGCGCTCGCGGACGGCAGCCCGCTGCCGCGGCGCTTCGGGATCTTCTTCTGGGGCAACGGCGTCCTGCCTCCCCAGTGGAACCCGGCCACCACGGGCGCCGGCGACGAGTGGCAGCTCTCCCCGCTGCTGCTGCCGCTCGAGCGCCACAAGAAGAAGCTGACGGTGGTGTCAGGCATGCAAGTGAAGACCGGCAATTCCGTCCCCCACAAGTCGGGCCCGGCCGGCCTCCTGTCGGGGACGACCGTGCAGCAGGGCGGGGACGAGTCGTTCGGCGGGCCCACCATCGACCAGACCATCGCCGAGCAGCTGGGCGCGCCGACGCGGTTCCGCACGCTGGAGACGGCGGCGTGGCGCGGCACCGGGACGCTGTCGTACACCGGCGTGCACGCGTCGAACCCCGCCGAGTTCTCGCCGCGGGGGCTGTTCGACCGGCTGTTCGGCGACGGCTTCGTGGAGCCCGGATCGAGCGCGAAGGCCGATCCGAAGATCGCGCTGCGGCGCAGCGTGCTCGACGCGGTCGGCGACGACGTCGGGCGGCTGTCGTCGCGCCTCGGGAAGGTCGACCAGGCGCGCCTCGACAAGCACCTCTCTGGCATCCGCCAGCTCGAGCAGCAGCTGCAGAAGCTCGAGGAGAACCCGCCGAACCTCGCCGCCTGCAAGGCCCCCGCGCAGCCGCTCGACGACTACCCCGACACCGACGGTCGCCAGCCGCTCGCGGAGGTCTCCCGCGCGATGGCCGCCATCCTCGCGATGTCGCTCGCGTGCGACCAGACGCGGGTGTTCTCGCACTGGTTCAGCTACCCGGTGAACAACCTCCTGTATCCGGGGGTCTCCGCCGGGCACCACCAGCTCACCCACGACGAGCCGGGCGATCAGCCGCAGGTGGCGAAGATCCTCGGGTACGTGATGACGGAGCTCGCGGCGTTCCTCGACGCGCTCGACGGGGTAGAGGAGGGAGATGGCACGCTGCTCGACCACCTCGTGCTCCTGGCGACCAGCGACGTCTCCTACGGGCGCACCCACTCGCTCGACGACTACCCCATCCTTCTCGCCGGCTCGTGCGGCGGGAAGCTGAAGACAGGGCTCCACTACCGGAGCCCCGCGAGCGAGAACGCCGGCAAGGTGATCGTCTCGCTCGCCCGCGCCATGGACGTGTCGCTCGCGAGCTTCGGCAGCGGCGACGCGAAGACCAGCGACAGCCTGTCCGCCATCGAGGCCACGTGAGGCGGGTCTGCGGCCTGTTGCTCGCGCTCGCGCTCGCGGGCTGCGCAGGCGGGGAGCTCGACGAGCCGGCCGGCCCGCCGGGGCCCGTGCCCACCGATACGCGAACGCGGGGGTACGTGGTGACGACGCTCGGCTTCACTCGTCAGACGCAGCCGGGCGTGCGCGAGGGGTTCGATCTCGACGGGCGCGAGAGCGACGGCTCCGACGAGGCCACGTGCTTCAAGGCGGACGCCACCGATCCCGACGGACGGGTGGGCATCGACAACGAGCTGTCAGGGATCATCCCGACGGTGGACGGGGTGTTTCAAGGCGCCGTCGACGGGCTCATCCAGAGCTCCCTGCGCGATGGACAGCTGGTGCTGACGTACGAGCTGCGCGGCGTCGACTCCCTCGTCGACGATCCGGAGGTCGAGTTCGTGTTCCAGGTCGGTCAGAAGGCCCACCCCAGCCTCGGCACCGACGGCGTCATCGAGGCGTACCAGACCTTCGATCCCGATCCCGCGAGCCCGGCGAACAGCACGCGGAGGGGCCGCATCGAGGCGGGTGTGCTGTACGTCGGTCCGCTGACGCTGGCCTTGCCGATCGCCATCTTCGACGTGTCGTTCGTCTTGCACCTGCAGGACGCGCAGTTTCGCGCCGCCGTCGCCGAGGACGGCAGCATCGACGGCCTGCTCGGCGGCGGCATCATCGTGCAGGAGCTCCTGGACGGCGTGAAGCAGGGTGCCGGCGTCGAGCAGAACCTCCCGATGATCAGGCTCGCGATGAACGCCTCGGCCGATCTGGCGCCGGACGCCGACGGCGTGTGCCGTCAGCTGTCCGCCGCGCTGTCGTTCCGCTCGAGGCCCGCCTTCGTCCGCTGGTAGCGGGCGGCGCTCGTAAGAACCGGTAGACGCCGCCGATCGAGAACACGTCGATCGACTGCGTGAGCTTGCCGCCGTTGACGCCGTACGGAGAGCGGAACTCCTGATCGCTGTCGGTGACGGTGCGGCCCGCGACGAGGCCGCGGATCTGGCCGTTGCCGTGGTTGTCGACGCTGCCGACCATCACGTGCTGGTAGCCGGCCTGGATGTCGACGGGCCCCGCGCGGAACGTCCCGCCGACCGTGAGGCCGATGCGCTGGCTCGGCACGAAGTCCATGTGCAGGTACTCCTCGCGCACCGCCGAGGTCTGGAACCACGCGCCCGCCCGCACCGCGAGCTTCGCGGGGAGGATGACGTAGTCGCCGCCGAGCCGCGCGCCGTACGAGTCCTTCCAGCGGTGCGGGACGTCGGCGTTCACCGGGACGTCGGCCGTGATGCCCGGCCCGTTGACCACGGTGTTCGGCGCGAAGCGCAGCTCGAGATCCGTGAATTGGCTGTCGTGCGCCCACTCGAGGTCGAGCTCGACATCGAACACCTCCTCCTTCAGCGGATCCTTGCGGCCGGTGGGCGTGACGCCGTCGCGGCGCTTGTAGTAGCGCACGCCGACCCTGGCTTCCATCGGCTGCGGGACGTTCGCGTCCGTCTGGCCCGCCGGGGTCTTGTTGGCGACCTTGTCGCCCGAGGGGTTGGCGACGTCCGGGTTGGAGCGCACGACCGTGATGTCGGCGGCGCCCTTCGCGCGGACGGAGTCTGACCAGTGGAACCAGGCGGCGAAGTCGAAGCGATCGTCGAGCGTGTACATGCTCGACAGCACGATCCCGGGGACGAAGTAGTCCTTCGCCGACACCGCGGCGGTCGCGTCCATGCCGGCCGAGTCACGGATGGTGCCGTCCGGGTTGCGCTTCTGGGTGTCGCTCGACTGGCCCATCGAGACGTTGCCGAACTTCAGCATCGCCACGCCCCAGATGAAGGACGCGCCGACGCGGAGGTTCGGCGCGATCTCGTAGCCGACCGCGAATTGCGGCCAGATGATCTTCGCGTCCTTCTCGGTGAGGACGTAGCGGGTGCCCGACGGCGCCTTGATCGACGCGCCGTCCGACACGCGGTACCCGCCCGCCGTCTCGGGGAACTTGGCCTTGCCGATCGCCGACGGCCCGAGCACCGCGACGCCGATGCCGAGCTTGTCCGTGACGCGGTACTGGAAGGCGATCTGCGGGTTGGGGAACAGCTCGGGATCGCTGCACACCTTGCCGTAGCGGTACGTCGTCGACTGCGAGCCGGAGCCCACGTAGGCCGGGCCGCCGCCGGGGCTCTGGCGCTGGAAACAGGTGTTCGCCTTGAAGAGGTTGACAGTGACGGACGCGCCGCTGCCGTTGCGCGAGAGCGCGGCGGGGTTGTAGAACGTCGCCAGGGGGTCGGACGCGCGGGCGAGCCACGCGGAGCCGCGGGCCATCTGTTCGGTGCCGTTGCCCGGCGTCTCGAAGCCGTTGGCGAGCGCGGCGGTGGTGAGGGTCAGGGTCGCGAGCGCGGCCGCGGACGAGGCTGTGAGGTGGTGGGTTCGGCGCATGGGTGGTGTCTCAGTCCTTCACTGGGCTGGCCTTCAGGGCGGCCTTGCCCTCTTTCACGTACACGGTGAACTTGACGCGCTTGCAGCCGTGGCGCGCGACCAGCGCGTCGCGGTTCTTGACGAGCGTCTGACGAAACTTGTCGAATGTGAGGTTGTCCGTGGGCTCGCCGTTGGAGCGCTTCAGCTTCACGAACTCGTCGAACACCTGGGGCCAGTCGGCGGTGTCGTCGTCGATGGCCTTGTGCTCACCGGTCGCGAGCGCCATCACCTCCTGCGGGATCTTGCTGACGACCGTGGAGTCGTCCTCCGGCTCCACGGGCGGCTGCGGGGCGCTCGGGCGCGCGGGCGGCTTCGGCGGGCCGGGCCTGCGCGGCGGCGGCTTTGGCGCCTCCGCCGGGGGCGCGGTGAGCGACATCATGTCGATCGACGCGGAGGGGGCGTCCTGAGGGAAGGAGAAGGCGCTCATCGACGGCTGCTGCGGGAGCGGGCCGAGCACGCTCTCGAGGTCGGCGGCCTTCCTGGTGCCGCCGCCCTTCACCGCGATCTTCTCGACGCCGTCGTTGAGGTCGGCCGCGATCTTCCGGTAGACCGAGAAGAACTTGCTCGGCGCCATCGTGTCGACCTCGCCCTTCGCGAAGCGCGCGGCCTCGTTGCGGAACTTCATCAGCGGGCGCGTGTGCTCGATGAAGGAGAACAGGAGGCCGAGCAGCGCGACGGCCAGGCCGGCGCCGACGACGACCGGGTAGCTGACGGACTTCTTGTCGAGATCGTCGGCCTTCTGCACGAAGGCGAGCGGGCCGCCGAGCAGCGAGGCCGAGCGTCCGACCGCGTACCCGGCCCCGAGCGGCCACGACTCGCCGGGGATGCGCGCGTACATCACGCCGAGGTTCCCGTGGAGGATGCGCGCCTCGGTGCGGCCCTTCGTCTTGTAGCTCTCGTCGGCCGCGAGCCCGGAGAGGTCGCTCGTGATGGCGTCGAGCTGGCCCGCGTCGAAGCCCTCGGGGGCGGCGGCGGAGACGCGCGTGTTGGCGGCGTAGAAGGCGACGGCGGCGCCCGTGCGCTTCGACAGCTCGCGCGCGTAGGAGTCGTCGAAGATGCGCGCGCCGACGATGGCGCCGGCGGGCGCCTGGGAGGGATCGGTCTCGACCGGCCGCGCGACCACCTTGTAGATGCGCCCGTCGAGCACCCACGTGTCGTCGCGCACCCAGCCGTGCAGGGCGTCCGCGACGAGCGGGTAGCCGCCGAGCTCGAAGTCGGCGTTGCCAGCGACCTGATCGAAGCCCACCTGCGCGACGACGCGGCCGTACTGATCGACCGCGAAGAGCGCGGTGAACTTCAGGTCGGCCGGCAGCTTGTCGTCGACGCTCCGGAGGAGCTTCTTCGCCTTGTCGTGCGCCTCCGCCGGGAGCTTGTCGGGCGACGCGGTGGCCTTCGAGAGCGCCGCGCCGAGCTCGGCGTCGAGCGCGAAGTTGATGAGCGCCGAGGAGCGCTTGCGCGCGTCGTCCTTCATGTACCAGGAGACGACCTGCGCGTCGCCGTTGAGCCCCTCGCTCATCACGCGCTTCGCGGCGCGGTCGTACATCGACGTGCCCACGTACAGCGCGAACACGAGGAACGCCGTCGCGATGCCGAGGACGACGTACCAGAGCCGGGACGCGATCACTTTCCCTTCTCCTTCGGCTCGTCCGCGATGACGAGCGCCTCGCGGAGATCGAGGTTGCCCGTCGCCCGCACGTTGACCTGCAGCGGCTTGCCGGACGGCTCGCCGTTGAAATAGGCGCGCAGCGTGTACTCGCCCTCCGGCAGGTTGCCGAACGTGAACGAGCCGTCGCGGCCCGGGTAGGCGATCCCGGCGACCTTCGGATCGACCACGATCCACGACCGGACGCTGGGGGCCAGCTCGTCGCGCAGCTCGTACTTGCCGGGCGCCGGGGCCTTCCACTGCCGCACGGCGCCGCTCTTCATCTCGGCGGCCTGGAAGGATCCCTGCCCGACAAGGTAAGGTTTGTGTGGAAAGGGATCGCGGTTCTGGAACTCGATCGAGGCGCCGGGCGGAACGACCAGCGTCACCGGGGAGGTGCGGCCGCCGGTGATCTTGAAGGCGATGGCGCCGGTCGACGGGGGGGCGTTGTTCGCGCCGATGGCGGCGATGCACACCTCCTTCGGCGCGTGCGCGAAGAGCGTGCGGAACTCGGCCTTCACGGTCGGGGACGGCTCACGCCACGTGAAGCGGTTCGCGCTCGCGTCCTTCGCCTCGCTCCAGACGGGGTTCAGCAGGCGCTGCGCGCCCGTCACCTTGCCCTTGACCGATCCGGGCAGCGCGGTCGCGGGCGCCAGCAAGAGCACCCCCGCCACCACCGCCGGAAGACCCCAAGCACGCCCTGCCGCTGGTCGAGTCCACATGCGAGCGGTGGACGTTACACACTCGCGCGAAGGAGTGTAAACCGAGGCCGATCGAGGCGGAATCATCCGTCCGAGACGGAAGCCTCGTGGTAGTCAGGCGCCCGTGATGCGCGGCGCTGCCCTCTCTCGCGGGCTCGGTGTGGCCCTCGCGGTCGGCGTGGTCGCGGGGGACGCTCGCGCGGACGACGAGTGGCTCGGGCGCGACAAGCGGCTGCACTTCGGCGCGTCCGCGGTCGTCGCCGCGGGTGGGTACGGCGCCGCGTCCGTCTGGACGACGTCGCGCGGAGCGCGGGCCCTCGCGGGCGGCGGGCTCGCGCTCGCCGTGGGCGCCGCGAAGGAGGGCTGGGACGCGGCGGGGCGCGGCGATCCGTCGTGGAGAGATCTCGCGTGGGACGCGGCGGGCGCGGCGGTCGGCGTCGCCGTGGCGTGGGCGATCGATCTCGCGCTCCGGCCTGCCGCGCGCGCCCACGCCGACGCCCCGCTGGTCGTGCGATGGTGAGGCCCGAGGTCCGCTGGCTCCAGGGCACGATCGACGTCGTCGGGCTCGACGAGGGCGCCGTGCTGCCGCCGGGCTTCGCGTGGGACGCGCGGACGGGATCCCACCGCGCCCCCGCGTTCGCGTACCCGGCGCTCGTGTGGCAGCTGATCCGCGGCGGCGTCGCGTTCGACGACCGCGCGAAGGCGTACGAGGAGCTCCCCGCGGGCGCGCGCGAGCTGCCGCGCCTGCGAGACTACCAGGAGGCGGCGCTCGACGCGTGGGCCGCGGGCCGGGGTGGAGGGGTCGTGGTCCTGCCGACGGGGGCGGGCAAGACGCTGGTCGCCATCGCCGCGATCTCGCAGCGGCGCCGCGCGACCCTCGTCGTCGCGCCGACGCTCGACCTCGTGCGGCAGTGGGCGACCCAGCTCGGGCGCGCGTTCGGCGGCGAGATCGGCGTGGTCGGCGGGGGCCACCACGACGTGCGCCCGATCACGGTGACGACCTACGAGTCCGCGCACCTGCACATGGGCAACTTCGGTCATCGGTTCGGGATGCTCGTGTTCGACGAGTGCCACCACCTCCCGAGCGACGCGTACGCGACGGCCGCGCGGATGTCGCTCGCGCCGTTTCGCCTCGGCCTCACCGCGACGCCCGAGCGCGCGGACGGGCGCGACGCGGAGCTCTCGCGGCTCATCGGACCCGTCGTGTACCGGCGCGACATCGTCGAGCTCTCGGGGGAGTTCCTCGCGGACTACGAGGCCGTGCGGGTGACCGTCCGGCTCACCGACGAGGAGCGCGCCCTCTACGAGCGCGAGCGCGGGATCTACCGCGCGTTCGTCTCGTCGCAGGGCATCCGCATGTCGTCGCCGTCCGGCTGGACGGACTTCGTCATCCAGTCGTCGCGCAGCGAGGAGGGGCGCCGCGCGATGCGGGCGTACGTGGCGCAGCGCCGCGTCGCGTTCTCGCCGCCGTCCAAGATCGAGCACGTCGGGCGCCTGCTCGCGCGGCACGCGGGCGAGCGCGCGATCGTCTTCACCGAGGACAACGCGACCGCGTACGCCGTGTCGCGGAGGTTCCTCGTGCCGGTGATCACGCACCACACGAAGGTGCGCGAGCGCGCGGAGATCCTCGAGCGGTTCTCGGCGGGCACGTACGACGTCATCGCGACGTCCAAGGTGCTGAACGAGGGCGTCGACGTGCCGGACGCGAGCGTCGCCGTCGTGTCGAGCGGCTCCGGGTCCGTGCGCGAGCACGTGCAGCGGCTCGGGCGCATCCTGCGCAAGAAGGGCGACAAGCGCGCGACGCTCTACGAGCTCGTCTCCGAGGACACCGGCGAGACCTACACGAGCGAGCGCAGGAGGCAGCACAGTGCTTACCGCTGAGCACGCCCGCGTGCGCCGCGTGAAGGGCGAGCTGCGGCTCGTCCCCCTGTCGCCCGCCGCGCGCGAGGAGGCGCGCGCGACCGCCGAGTCGCTCCTCTCCGCCGCGCACGCCGCGATCGGCGCGTCGCGGGGCGAGGTCGAGGCCGCGTGGGCCGACGTCCCCACCGGACCGAGCGGCAAGCGCCTCCGCGACGGGATCCTGAAGGTCGTCGCCGACGCGTGCGAGTTCGACTCCCCCGACGGCGAGCAGGCGGCCGCGCTGCGCCGCGCGGTGTTCGCCGGGGCGACGGCGGCGCGCGCGGCGGGCGCTCTCGATCGTGCGCAGGTGCTCGGCCTTGCGGGCGCGGCCTTCGGCCTCACGCCCGACGAGGTCGAGGCGCGGCTCTACGCCGATCTGCCCGACGCCCACCCGCTCGTCCGCGTGGGGTTCCAGCGCGCGGACGCCGTCGTCGACGCGTACGTCGCGGGGCAGGCCGCCGCGGTGCTGCTCCGCGCGACGCGGGTCGTGGCGGAGGTGACGTGCGGCTCAGCGGGCGCGTACCGCGCGCTCTTCCGCGCGCTGAAGTTTCACCGCCTGCTGTTCCACGCCGAGGCGCTCGAGGACGGCGCGTACCGCCTGACCCTGGACGGCCCGATGTCGCTGTTCCAGTCGACCCGCAGGTACGGCCTCGCGCTCGCGCTGATGCTCCCGTACGTCGCGGCGTGCGAGCGCTGGTCGATCGTCGCCGACGTCGCGTGGGGGCCGACGCAGGAGCCGCTCGTGTTTCGCGCGCGCGGCGAGGGGGGAGAGGGCGTGGCCTCCGCGCCGCTGCCGGACGAGGTCGACGCCCTGCGAAGGGCGATCGGGCGCGCGTCGCTCGGGTGGCGCGCCGAGGCCGCGCGGCGGCTCCTCCCCGTCGGCGCCGGCGGCGTGATCGTGCCCGATCTCTGCCTGTCCCGCGACGACGGCGCGCGCGTGTACCTCGAGGTGCTCGGGTACTTCCGCCGCGAGGCGGTGTTCCAGCGCGTCGACGCGGCGCGCGGCCTGCGCGAGCGCGTGCTGTTCGCGGCGAGCGATCGCCTCCGCGTCAGCGAGGAGCTGCTCGGCGACGACGTCCCGGCGTCTTTGTACATATACAAACAGTCGATGAGCGCCCGCGCCGTCCTCGCCCGCGCCGACGCGCTCGCGGCCCGCGGCGTTGACCAGCCCTCGGGGGAGGGGTAGGCCCGGCGCGTGCGCCAGCCGTCCGCCCGCCCGGCCGCCCCCTCGACGCTCGCGCGGGGCTCGCTCGGGGTCGGCTACCGCGCCGCGCACCGCGAGGCGCTCCTCGGCGAGGTCTTGCCCGCGGAGATCCAGCACCTCGAGATCATCACGGAGAACTTCCTCGGCCCGGCGCCCGCGCCGAGGGAGACGCTCCGCAGGCTGGCGGCGCGGCTCCCGATCGTGCTCCACGGCGTCGGCCTGAACCTCCTCGGCGCCGAGCCGCTCGACGAGCGGTACCTCGACGCCGTCGCGCGGCTCGCGGACGAGGTCGACGCGCCCTTCGTGACCGATCACCTCTGCTGGACGGGGAGCGCGGGGCACGCGCACTTCGATCTCCTGCCCTTCCCGTACACCGACGAGGCGCTCGAGCTCGCGGCGGCGCGCGCGGCGCACGTGCAGGCGCGGCTGGGGCGCCCCTTCGGGCTCGAGAACGTGTCGAGCTACGTGACGTTCGTCGAGTCGAGGATGTCCGAGGCCGAGTTCACGACGCGCGTGGTGCGCGAGGCCGGGTGCTGGCTGATGTTCGACGTGAACAACGCCGTCGTCTCCGCGCACGACCACGGCGGCGATCCCGAGGAGTGGCTCGGCCTCGTCGACTTCTCGCGCGTCCTGCAGGTGCACGTCGCGGGGCACGATCGCCAGGCCGACGGCCTCTGGGTCGACACGCACGATCGCGAGGCGTCCGACGAGACGCGCGCGCTCTACCGGGCCGCGTGGCGCGCGGGCGGGCCCTTCCCGACGCTGTTCGAGTGGGACGAGCGCATCCCTCCGCTCGACGTCGTCGTCGAGCAGCTCCGTCGGCTCGTGGAGGCGCGGTGAAGCGGCTGGAGGCGCCGGCGTCGCTCGCAGAGATGCAGCGCTGGTTCTCCCTCGTGCTGCGGGCGCCGCTCGACCCCTCGTCGCGGTCGTTCGTCGCCTCGCCCGAGGCGTGGCCGCCCGAGGCAGAGCGCCTGACGACGCCCGGCGCCCACGGGACACGGCGCGAGAGACTCGCCGTCTACAACCGGCAGTACTGGTTCCGGTTGTTCACCGCGTTCGGGCGCGAGTACCCGCTGCTCGCGCGCCTCGTCGGGCATTTTCGGCTCAACCAGCTCACGCAGCGCTTCGTGCTCTCGCGCTCGCTCTCGGGGGTCGATCTCGGGCGCGCCGCCGACGGCTTCGACGCCTTCGTCGCCGAGGAGCTGTCGCGGGGCGAGCTCGGGCTCATCCCCTCGTTGCCCGCCGAGGTGAACGACGCGCTCCGGGACGCCGCCGCGATCGACGCCGCGTATCGCGCGCTCTGGGCCGCGCCGAAGGCGCCCACCCTCAGGCCCGATCCGGCCGACCTCGAGGCGCTCACGGCCGCGCCGCTCGTGCCCTCGGGGGCCGCGGTGATCGTCGAGGAGGGCTGGGCGCTGCTCGAGCTGCGCCGCGCGCTCCCGGGCGTGGAGGGGGAGGGCGCGGTCGCGCTGCCCGAGCGACACGACGCGCGCCGAGCGGTCGCGCTCGTGCGGCGTGACGGCGTGATCGTCGAGGCGCCGCTCGAGCCGCTCCAGGCGCTGCTCTACCGGGAGCTGGCGAGGCGGGCGCTCCCCGCCGCGCTCGACGTGGTCGCGGCCGCGTCGACGTCGCCCTCGGCCGAGCTCGCCCGCGACGTCGAGCGCTGGGTCGCGTGGAGCGTCCGGGCCGGCCTGTGGGCTGCGCCGGCCCCGCCCGCTCCTCTGCGCTAACTTGCCTGCCGCCACCTTCGCCTGGAACGGCCGGAACCCGCGGAACGTGACCGCCGTGATCGCGTCCGGGAACACGCGGACGTCGGCGTAGCCGAGCGTGACGACCTTGCCGCCGACGACGCCGACGGCCGAGACGCGCGCCGGGCCGGGCGTGATGTCGAGCGTGCTGTAGAGGCCGAGCGTGCTCGTGCCGAGCGAGTCGCGGCTCGGATCGGGCAGCGGCGACGCCTCGTTGTCGGTGAAGTACCCGCGGTACGCGCGCTTCGACGAGATGTCGACGCTCGCGCCCGTGACGCGCACGTCGCCGCAGTCGTGGATCTCGCCGGCGACGCTGCCGTTGCCGTCGGTGATCTGGCGGCCGATCGCGGTCGTCGGGATGACCGTGTAGTCGCCCGCGACGACGACGCGCACGTCGTGCGCCCAGTACTCGCCCTCGGCGTCGGACTTCAGGACGGAGTTCGGGACGTAGACGTAGTCATAGAGCGTCGTGAAGCCGTTCATCCCGTCGGCGCTCAGCGACTTCACGATGAGTTCCGTCTCGGTGGGGATGCCGTCGTACACGAACGCGCGCTCCTTGCGCTCGTCTCCGATCTTGCATTTCCCCTCGACGACCTGCAGCCGGCAGGCCGCGTCGTTGTTGCACGGGCCGTCGACGACCGTCACCGCCTTGCCGACGAGATCGCCCGGCAGCCCGTCGTCGGCGCCGCCGCGCTTCACCTTGTAGACCTCGATCTTCGAGCCCTTCGAGTCGCAGCCGTTCGCGAAGTTGCGCGCGTAGCCCTTCATCTTGACGGTCTTCGTGGCGGCCTCCTTCGGCCAGCTCGACATCTGGAAGCAGCCGAGATCGACCGGGCCGGTGCCCGCGTACTCGTCCGTCGACGTCGTGCGCGAGATCTCGGACGGGTTGCCCGACGGATCGCGCGCGAGGGTGATGAACGTGCCGCACGCCTCGACGTTGCGGTCCTTCGCGCTGCTCGAGTTGCAGTCGACCGCCGGGCCCGTCGCGGGGCAGATCTCGTGGTTCTCGGGGCGCACGCAGCCGCAGCGGCCGTCCGCCTCGCCGGGGATGCCGGTGACGTTGCAGGTCTTCGGGTCGCCCTGGCCGGAGCCGCCCTGCGCGCTCGATCCGCCCGAGCCCCCGGTGCTGCTGCTCCCGCACGCGGCGCCGCACGCGGCGTCGTCGCCGCCTCCGCAGCCGACGAGGGAGGCCGCCGAGAGGGCGACGGTGGAGAGGGCGACCAACAGCGAGGTGGGCAGGTGTTTCATAGGGGGGCTCCTTGACCGGCGAAAGCGGCGGGACGATAGCCAAACAGCGTGGTCGAGAGCAACGAGCACCGCATCCGCGCGCGCGCCGAGGAGCTCGGGTTCGACGCGGTCGGCGTCGCCGCGGCCGACGCCGCGATCGACCGGGACTTCGAGCGCTACGCGCGCTTCGTCGACGCCGGCATGCACGGGACGATGGCCTGGGTCGCCGAGCACCGCGAGGTGCGCCGCCGCGTGGACACCGCCGACGTGCTCCTCGGCGCGCGCTCGATCGTCTGCGTCGCCGGCCGCTACGTCACCGACGCGGCGCCGACCGAGGGCGTGACCGCGGGCATCGCGCGCTACGCCCGCGGGCAGGACTACCACAACCGCATGCGCAAGCAGCTCCGCAAGCTCGCGGTGATGATCCGCGGCCTCGGCGACGGCGTCGCGGCGCGCCCGATCTCCGACACGGCGCCGGTGCTCGACCGCGCGTGGGCGGCGCGCGCGGGGCTCGGGTTCGTCGGCAAGAACGGCCTGCTGATCGTCCCCGGCCAGGGCTCCTTCGTGCTGCTCGGCGCGGTCGTGACGACGCTCGCGCTCGCGCCCGACGCGCCGATCACCGAGCGCTGCGGCGCGTGCACGCGCTGCCTCGACGCGTGCCCCACGCAGGCGTTCCCGCGGCCGTTCGTCCTCGACGCGCGCAGGTGCGTCTCGTACCTGACGATCGAGCGCCGGGACGCCATCGACGAGGCGCTGGCGCCGGGCGTGGGCGCGAACCTCTTCGGCTGCGACGTCTGCCAGGAGGTGTGCCCTTTCAACGCGTCTCGCCGCCAGACGACGCTCGACCCGCGCCCCTTCGAGCCGCTCGCGCGGTGGGCCGACCTCGATCTCGGCGATCTGCTGCGGCTCGACGAGGCGGGCTTCGTCGCGCTGACCACCGGCTCGCCCGTGCGCCGCGCCACGCGCGACGGGCTCGTGCGCAACGCGTGCGTCGTCGCGGCGAACACCGGGCGGAGAGATCTCCTGCCCGCGCTCCTCGCCCTCGCGGCAGGCGATCCGTCGCCCGTCGTCCGCGCGCAGGCCGCCGCCGCCGCGGCCAGGCTCCGCGCGGGCTGAGCGCCGCGCGGGATCTGGGGTATCCGTGGCGGCATGTCCGACGAGCTCCTCGCGCGCGCGCGCGCCTTTCGTGACGGCGATCCCGACCCCGCCACCCAGCGCGAGCTGGGCGCGCTGATCGACGCGGGCGACCTCGCCGAGCTGCGCGAGCGGATGGCCGGGCCCCTCGAGTTCGGCACGGCGGGGCTGCGAGGCGTGCTCGGGGCGGGCGAGAGCCGGATGAACCGCGCCGTCGTCCGCCGCACGACCGCCGGGCTCGCCGCGTACCTCGCCCGCCAGGTGCCCGACGCGCGCGAGCGGGGTGTCGTCGTCGGCCACGACGCGCGCCATCAGAGCCGCGCCTTCGCCGAGGACTGCGCCGCCGTGCTCGCGGCGGCCGGCTTCCGCGTGTGGTTGTTCGCCGACGTGGGGCCGACGCCGCTCGTCGCGTTCGGCGTGCTCCACCACCGCGCAGCGTGCGGGGTGATGGTCACCGCGAGCCACAACCCGCCCGAGTACAACGGCTACAAGGTCTACTGGGAGGATGGCGCGCAGATCATCCCGCCCCACGACGCGGGCATCTCCGCCGCCATCGCCGCCCAGCCGCCGGCGCGCCTCGTCCCGCTCGCGGACCTGTGCGCCGCGCAGGCCGACGGGCGCGTGGCCACCCTGTCGCCCGAGGTGACAGAGGCGTATTTTCAGCGGATCGCGGCGCTCGGCGCGGACGCGCGCGGGCGCGACGGCGTGCGCATCGTGGTCACGGCGATGCACGGCACGGGCGCGCCCTGGACGCGGGAGGCGCTCCGCCGCGCCGGGTTCTCGAGCGTCTCGCCCGTGCCGGAGCAGGAGCTGCCGGATCCTGACTTTCCTACCGTCAAGTTTCCCAACCCCGAGGAGCCTGGCGCGATGGACCTCGCGCTCGCGCAGGCGGCGCGGGAGGGCGCGAACCTCGTGCTCGCCAACGATCCCGACGCCGACCGCCTCGCCGTCGCCATCCCCGCGCGGGCCGGGTGGAGGCTGCTCACGGGCAACGAGATCGGCGCGCTGCTCGGCGAGTACCTGCTGCGCGCGCGGCCGGAGGGCGGCGCGTCCCGCCTCGTGCTCACGACGATCGTGAGCTCGCCGCTGCTCGTCCGCGTCGCCGAGGCGCTCGGCGTGCGCTACGCCGAGACGCTGACGGGGCTGAAGTGGATCTGCGCGGAGGCTCGCCGGCAGGAGGCGGAGGGGGCGCGGTTCGTGTTCGGGTACGAGGAGGCGCTCGGCTACTGCGTCGGCAACGTGCGCGACAAGGACGGCGTCAGCGCCGCGGCCGTCTTCGCCGAGCTCGCGGCCGTCGCGGGCGCGGAGGGGCGCACGGTCGAGGACGAGCTCGGGCGCATCGCGCAGGCGTACGGCCTCTACGTCAGCGGCCAGCACAGCGTCGTGCACAAGGGCGCCGACGGCCTCGCGGCCATCCGGGCGACGATGGCGAGGCTGCGCGCGTCGGCGCGCGGCTCGATCGGCGGGCTCGCCGTCGTGGGCGTGCGCGACGTCGAGGCCGGGACGTGCCGGCGGGCCGACGGCGCCGTCTCCGCGCTCTCGCTGCCGAGGAGCGACGTCGTGATGTTCGACCTCGAGGGCGGCTCGCGCGTCGTCGCGAGGCCGAGCGGCACCGAGCCGAAGATCAAGTTCTACTTCGACGTGTGTGAGCGCTGGGCGCCGGGCGAGCCCTTCGACGTCGCGCGCGCGCGGGCGGAGGCGAGGCGCGGGCGCGTCGTCGCGGAGTTCCTCGAGCTCGCGGGCGCATGAGCGGCGTCACGGTCTGCGGATCGCTGTCGAGGTTCCCCGTCTCGCTCGGCCGCGCGATGCACGAGGCGGGGTACCGCGCGCTCGGGCTCGACTGGATGTACGCGCCGTTCGCGTGCGTCGACGTGCGGGGCGCGCTCTCTGGCATGCGCGCGCTCGGCATCCGCGGGCTCGGCGTGTCGATGCCGTTCAAGGTGGAGGTCCTCCCGCACCTCGACGCCGTGACGCCGCAGGCCTCGCGCATCGGCGCCGTGAACACGCTCGTCAACGACGGCGGCCGCGTCACCGGGCACAACACCGACGCCGCCGGCGCGGTCGAGGCGCTCCGCGAGGTCGTCTCGCTCGAGGGGCGACGGGTGCTCGTGCTCGGCGCGGGCGGCGCCGCGCACGCCGTCGTCTTCGGGCTGGTCGACGCGGGCGCGCGCGTGACCGTCGCCAACCGCACGCCCGAGCGGGGGCGCGCGCTCGCGGCGCGGTCGGGCGCGGCGTACGCGGCGTGGGACGCGGCGCTCGCCGGCGACCACGAGGTGCTGGTCCACGCGACGTCGCAGGGCATGGCCGGCGTCGGCGACGAGTCGCCCGTCCGGGCGGCGAGCCTCACCGCGTCGACGGTGGTGATGGACATCGTCTACAAGCCGATCGAGACGGCGCTCGCCCGCGCGGCGCGCGAGCGTGGCGCGACGGTGATCACCGGGGAGCGCATGCTGCTCCACCAGGCGATGGGTCAGTTCTCGCTCTACACCGGGCTCGCGGCGCCGCGCGAGGCGATGGAGTCGGCGCTCCTCGCCGCGCTCTGTGCGTTACGCGCGCCGCTTCGCCGCCTCGCGCGCGCGCGCCGCGGTGACCGTGTTCGCGAGCAGGCACGCGATGGTCATCGGGCCGACGCCGCCCGGCACCGGCGTCAGGTGCCCCGCGCGCTCCGCCGCCTCGGCGAACGCGACGTCGCCGACCAGCTTGCCGTCCGCGCCGCGGTTGATCCCGACGTCGATGACGACCGCGCCCGGCTTGATCCAGTCGCCGCGCACCAGGTTGGCGCGGCCCACCGCCGCGACGAGCACGTCGGCCTCGCGGCAGACGGCGGGCAGATCGCGCGTCCTCGAGTGCGCGATGGTGACGGTCGCGTGCTTCGCGAGCAGGAGCTGCGCGATCGGCTTGCCGACGATGTTGCTGCGACCGACCACGACGGCGCGCGCCCCCGCGAGCTCGACGCCCGACTCGGCGATGAGGCGCATGCAGCCGAGCGGCGTGCACGGGACCAGCGCGGGGTGCCCCGTCGCGAGGCGCCCGGCGTTCAGCGCGTGGAACCCGTCGACGTCCTTGTCGGGATCGATCGCGCGGAGGACCTCGGCCTCGCGCACCTGCTTCGGCAGCGGGAGTTGCACGAGGATGCCGTCGACGGCGTCGTCGCGGTTGAGCCGCTCGACCAGCGCGAGCACCTCGGCCTCGGGCGTCTCCGCGGGCAGGCGGATCAGCGTGCCCGCGATCCCGCACTCCTTCGCGCTCCGCTCCTTGTTGCGGGTGTAGACGACGCTCGCCGGATCCTCTCCGACGAGCACCACCGTCAAGCCGGGCGCCCGGCCGTGCGCCGAGGTGAACCCGGCCACGTCCGCGCGGACCTCCGCGCGCACCTTCTCTGCGATCGCCTTGCCGTCGAGGATGTTCGCCATGCGCCCGGTGTACACCAGCGCCCGTGCGGCGCGAGCGCCCGCTGCTCGGCCGGGAGGCGCGCCCGCGGGATCATCCCCGGCGCAGCCCGAGGCGCGCGCGCGCCTCCGAGTACTCGTCGGTGATCGCGCCGCGCAGGTCGCGCACGGAGAGCCTCTCGCGGGCGATGTCGCCCTCCTCGCGCGCGAACGCCCAGACGTCGAGCAGCGGCGCGGGCCGACCGGCGCGCGCGAAGACCTCGACGTGCACGCGCGCGTGGAGCCTCGCCAGCCTGGCGGCGTCCTCGGCGCGCGCCCGGCCCGCGCTCGGGAACACGACGACGAACCTCCCGCCGGGCGCGAGCGCGCGCGCCGCCGCTCGGGCGTAGTCAAGGACGCCCCCGCGCAGCTCGAACCTGCACGCGCGCCGCTGCGGATCGGACGGAAGCACCCCGGTGCCGACCGGGAAGTAGGGCGGCGATCCGGTGATGAGCTCGAACGCGGGCAGCGCTCGCTCCTCGAGCGCGCGCAGATCGCCGCGCAGCAGCTCGATGCGCGGAGGGTCGGGGAGCTCCGCGACGGCGCGCGCGCACATCGCGTGGCTCTCCTCCTGCGCCTCGACGCCGAGCGAGAACGCAGGGCGGAGCGCGTGCGCCGTCAACAGGAGGACGGTGCCCACGCCGCACCCGAGATCGAGGTAGCGCGCGGGCGGCGCCTGCGAGACGCGCGCCGCGAGCCACGCCGTCACGACGTCGTCCGTGCTCGCGCGGTGACCGCCCGATCTCTGGTAGAACGACCAGTCGCCCACGAGCTCCTCGCGCGCGGCGTCGGCGGGCCACGGCGTCGCGCTCACCGCGCGGCCAGCTCCGCGCGGTAGGGGGCGAGCACCGACTCCAAGGCGTCGAACGTCGCCTGGCGCACGCGCGCGACGTCGGCCGGATCCTCAGGATCGCCCGCGGTGTCGACTGGAGGCAGCGCGTGGTAGCGGAGCGGGACGTCCCGCGGGACGAGCGACGCGACGATCGGGAGATCGTACCGCGCGTCGCCGAGCAGCGCGCGGCCGAGCCACGGCTCGTGCGCGATGACAGAGAACAGCTCGTCGATCCCGAGGGCCGCCATGGGCACGATCGGCGCGCGGGCGCGCATCGCCACCCGCGCGAACCCCGCGCGCTCGCCCCACCGCAGCGTGTACGCGTCGCGCGCGAGCTTGAACGAGTCGTCGACCCCGCCCGGGTACACGCCGACCAGCTCGCCCTCCGTGAGCAGGCGCGTCGCGGCCTCGGGCTCGCCCGGCACGGCGCCGATCGCGTCGAAGAGCGCCCGCGCGAACGGCGCGCGGAACAGGTTTCGCTCCGCGAGGAACCTCGGCGCGCGCCCCACCTCGAGCTGAAGGAGCGCCGTCAGCACGATCGAGTCGACCCCGAGCAGCGTGTGGTTGCCGACGAGCAGTGCGGCGCCCTCTCGTGGCACGTGCTCCGCGCCCGTCAGGGTCGCGCGGAACCGCTCGCGGATCAGCCGCGCCACGCGCTTGCCCGCGAGCGTCGCGGCGAACCTGTCGAGCAGCGTCGGCGTCGTCACGGGGCCTCGTCGAGCGGCACGTCGACCGACACCGACGGGCCCACCGGCCCGCGGCGGCCCGCGAGATCGTAGGGCCGGAGCGCGTAGCGGTACGTGTGTCCCCCCGTGATCTCGCGGTCCTCGAAGCGCAGCGACCGCCCACGCACCGACGCGCGGTGGAGCAGGAGGTCGTGCCCGGTGGCGCGCAGCAGCTGGAACCCATAGGGCGCGGCGTCGGGGGCGGTCCAGGTCACTACGATCTGTCCGTCAGCGTAGCGCGCGCTCGGCGCGAGCGGGGCACGGGCGGGCGGTCCGCCTTCGGGCGCACGAGGGGCCTGCAGCGAGCCCTTCGGCCACAGGGTGCAGACCACCTTGCGAAAGGACTCGTCGAGCGCCTTGCAGACGTTGCCGTACTGGCAGCGCACGACCTCGTCGTCGCGGCCCTCGCGCCACTTCCTGGGCAGATCCGGGTCGGCGAGCAGCGCGCGGGCCATGCCGACGAGATCGACGTCCCCTCGCTCGAGCGCGCGCTCCGCGAGCTCGCGCGTCGCGATCTTCCCGGCGCCGACGACCGGCGTCTGGAGGCCCGCGGCGCGCAGGTGGCGGCGCACGTGCGCGGCGAGGTGCAGGTTCGCGCCGTCGGGGTAGGCCGCGCCCGGCATGCACCGATCGCCCGAGTAGCCCGTGTAGGGATAGAGCGGCGCGCCGTCGCGCTTGACCGCGTCCTCGAACTTGCCGCCCGCCGAGAGCGACACGTACGCGGCGCCTATCCGCGCGAAGCGCTCGGCGATCTCGGCGGCCTCGATCGCGGTGTAGCCGTCCTTGATGGCCTCGTCGGCGACGAAGCGGACGCCGACCGGGAACCCCTCGCCCACCTCGCGCCGCACCGCCGCGAAGACCCGGGTCGGCAGCCGCAGGCGGTTCTCGAGGGTGCCGCCGTACGCGTCGCGCCGCGGGTTGAGCCGCGAGAGGAAGCTGGAGAGCGTGTACGCGTGCGCCATGTGCAGCTCGACCCCGTCGAACCCCGCCGCCCGCGCGCGCGCCGCCGCCGCCGCGTACGCGCCGACGACGCCGTCGAGGTCGCCGTCGGACAGCGAGTCGATCGTCTGGCGCCAGCCGCTCCGCGCGACCTTCAGGAAGTGGATGATCTGCGGGAAGATCTTGCTCGGGGACGCGTCGTGGCACGCCGCCGCGAGATCGCGCAGGCCGGGGAGGAACGCGTCGCTGCAGACGCGCAGCAGCGGCCCGCTCTTCGCGTCGTGCACCGCCATCGCCTCGACGACGACGAGGCCCGCCTCGCCCTCCGCGAAGCGCACGTACCGATCCCGGACGTCGCGGTTGACGTGGCCGTCCTCGCCCGAGAGGCGCGTCACCATCGCCGGCACGACGACGCGGTTGGGCAGCGTGAGCCCCGACGAGAGCCGCAGCGGCGACAGGACCGGCGAGGCCGCGCTCACCGCCGCACCAGATCGCCGCCGATGATGAGGCGCTGGATCTCGCTCGTCCCCTCGTAGATGCGCAGCGGACGGATCTCGCGGTACAGGCGCTCGACGACGCTGCCCGACACGACGCCCATCCCCCCGAACAGCTGCACGGCGTCGTCGACGACGCGCTGCGCGCTCTCGGTCGCGAAGAGCTTCGCCATCGACACCTCCGTCGAGGCCCGCGCCGCGCCCGCGTCCTTCGCGTGGGCCGCGCGCGCGACGAGCAGCCTCGACGCGTCGAGGAGCGTGGCCATCTCCGCGAGCTTGCTGCGCACGACCGGCTGGTCCGAGAGCGGCTTGCCGAACTGCGTGCGCGCCCTCACGCGGGCGACGGCCTCGTCGAGCGCGCGCCCCGCCATCCCGCACGCCGCCGCGCCGACGGTCACGCGGAAGGTGTCGAGCGTGCGCATCGCCAGCTTGAACCCGCCGCCCTCCGCGCCGACCCGCGCGCCGCGGGGCACCTTCGCGCCGTCGAAGCGCAGCCGGCCGATCGGGTGCTCGACGCCGAGCTGCATCGGCTCCTCGGTGAGGCCCGGCGTCCCGCGCTCCAGCATGAAGGCGGTGATCCCGTCGCGGCCGCGGGCCGGATCGACGGTCGCGAAGACGATGAAGTGCGTCGCGATCCCGACGTTGGAAATGAAGACTTTCTCGCCGCGCAGCACGTAGCCGTCGCCGTCGGGCGTGGCGGTCGTCGCGATCGCGGCGACGTCGCTGCCGGCGTCCGGCTCGGTGAGCGCGAACGCGCCGACGCCCGACCCGTCGGCCACGCCGGGCAGCACCCGCGCGCGCTGCTCGGGCGTCCCCTCGAGCACGATCGGATACGAGCCCAGCCCCTGCACCGCGAGGATGGAGTCGGCCGTCGGCGACACGTACGCGAGCGCCTCCCGCGCGAGGCAGAGCCCCCGCACGTCGACGGCCGACGGCGAGGCGGGCTGGCCGATCGCGGCGCCCCCCAGCGACTCGGGCAGCAGCAGCCTCGTCAGGCCGAGGTCTGCGAGCGAGCGGGCCAGGCGCGCGGCGTCGTGTCCCGCTCCCTCGAGCGTCGGCGCGAGCCCGGTGAGCCTCGCCGCCAGCGCGTCGTGGCGCGCCTCGAAGAACGGCCGCGCGATCTCGAGCGTGAGCCTCACGGGTCGGTCTCGCCACGCGGCGCGCCCACGAAGGCGGGCTCGCGCTTCTGCTTCCACGCGTCGTGCGCGATCCTGAAGTCGGGGTGGGCCATGCAGATCATCTGCGCCTGCGCCTCCGCCTCGATGGCCTGCGCGAGCGTCATGCCGTGCTCCTGCTCCAGCATCTGCTTCGTCATCGCGTGCGCGAACGCGGGGCCCGCGGCGAGCTTCTCGGCCATCGCCATCGCCGTCGCCTCGGCCTCCCCCGCGTCGGCGAGGCGGTTCAAGAACCCGAGGCGCTCGGCCTCCGTCGCGTCGAAGATCTCGCCGAAGAAGAGGATCTCGGCCGCGCGCCCCAGCCCGACGATGCGCGGCAAGAGGTAGCTCGCGCCCATGTCGGCGCCCGAGAGCCCAACCTTCGGGAAGATGAACCCGAACTTCGCCGTGCGGTCCGCGACGCGCAGATCACACGCCGCGGCCATCACCGCCCCCGCGCCGACGCACGCGCCGTGGATGGCGGCGACGACCGGCCGGCGGCACGCCCGGATGGCCGCGATCAGCCGCCCCGTCATCCGCGTGAACTCGAGCAGGCCCGCCGTGTCGCGCGAGAAGAGCTCCGCGATGATTTCGTCCTGGTCGCCGCCCGAGCAGAAACCGCGCCCGCGGCCCGAGAGCACGACCGCGCGCACCTCGTCGCACGACGACAGCGCCTCGAAGCACTCGGCGAGCTCGCGGTACACGGTGAACGTCAGCGAGTTGAGGCGCGCCGGGCGCGCGAGCACGACGCGCGCGACGCCGCGCTCGACCGACAGCTCGAACGACGTGGGGCAGGGGAGCCTGCTCATCAGGCGCGCTCCTCGGGCAGCACCGCGATGGCCTCGATCTCGACCTTCGCGCGAGGCTCGACGAGCCCCGCGACGCCGACGAGCGCCATCGACGGGTAGTGCCGCCCCATCCGCGCCCGCCACGCCTCGCCGAGCGCCTTGCCCGCGCCGCGGTAGGCGTCGAGATCGGTCACGTAGATCGTCATGTGCGAGAGGTGCTCGACGTCGCCGCCCGCCGCGCGCACGACGGCGAGCACGTTGTCGAGCGCCTGGCCGAGCTGCGGCACGAGCTCGTCGCTCTCGAACTGCTCGCGGGCGTCCCAGCCGATCTGCCCTGCCACCGTGAGCACGCGGCCCGACGCGAGCACGCCGTTCGAGTAGCCTCGCGGCCGCGGAAACCCAGGGGGGTGAATGATGGTCGCCATCGCGCGCAGCCTGTACGGCGCGTTGGGGCCGCGAGGCAAGGCCGCCCTGCTGGCGCGCCGCGCCGGCGGGGCGCGTCACGCGGCTCGGGTCGGCCGCCCCTCCAGGAGCTTCCGCCTTTGACGCCGCGTCGGCGCCGGGCGTAGGTTCGTCCCCACGAACCACGTGGCTAGATTTCGCCTGCGGTTTCTCCTCCAAGAGTTCGATCTCCCCCAGGGCGAGACGATCCTCGGCCGCAGCCCCGAGTGCCACGTGTCGATCGAGGACCCGCTCGTCTCCCGTCAGCACGCGCGGGTGACCATCCTCGGCGACGACGTCGCGATCGAGGATCTCGGCAGCCGCAACGGCGTCCGGGTGAACGGCGCCCCCATCACCGGGCGGCACCAGCTCGCGGACGGCGATCGGCTGCGCATCGGCACCCAGGAGCTGGTATTTTCGCGCGTCTCCTCCGCGGCGCGCGAGGCGTCGTCGAAGCGCACGGGCTTCCTGCGCCACTGCGGGCAGTGCAACACGCCCTACCCCGAGGAGCTCGGCGCGTGCCCCTCGTGCGGCGCCGTCGCCCCGCTCGACGAGGAGACGATGAGCGGCATCGTCGGCGAGACGAAGCAGTCCTGGACGCTGCAGCTGCTCGTCGAGGTGCTCGACAAGGCGCTGTCGGTGGGGCGCGACGTCGACGCCGAGCGCATCCTCCGGCGCGCGACCGCGAGCGTCGACGAGCGGCTCGACGCCGGGGGCGCGTTCGATCGCCGCCAGATCGACGCGCTCGCCGAGGGCGCCGCGCGGCTCGCGCTGATGCAGCGCGACGCGCGCTGGTGCGGCTGGGTGCTCTCGACGTACGCGAGGCTCGCGTGGGTGCCCCGCGCGACCTTCGTCGCCCACGCGCAGGGGCTGCCCGAGGCCGAGGGCGCCGCGCTGCGGCCGGCCGTCGCGGGCCTCATCGCGGTGCTGCGAGATCGCGGCGGCACGATGATGGACGACGATCTCGCGGGGATGCTGAAGCTCGAGGCGCTCGGCCGGGAGCTCGGCGCCTGATGCGGTTCCGCCTTCGCTACCAGCACCACAACCTCGAGCTCGCGCCGGGGCACTTCGTCATCGGCAGGAGCACCGACTGTCAGCTGTCGCTCGATGATCCGCTCGTCTCCCGCCGGCACGCGCGCCTCGTCGTGACCGACGACTCCATCTACCTGGAGGATCTCGGCAGCCGCAACGGCGTGCTCGTCTCGGGCGCCAAGGTCGAGGGCAAGCGCCAGCTCGTCGGCGGAGATCGCTTCACCATCGGCAGCCAGGAGATGGTGGTCATCGACTCGCAGGGCTCCGACCGCTCCGTCACGGGCCCCGCGACGGGCTCGGTCCACGCGACGTTCGCCGGCCCGCTCACGGTGACGTCGATGCCCGCGTTGAAGAGCGATCAGGACGAGGGCTCGCGCAAGGCCGACGCGTTCAAGCTGCTCGGCGCGGTCGCGGACAAGGCGCTCGCGATGGGCAAGGCGGACGAGGCCGAGCGCATCCTCGGCTCGCTGCTCGGGCAGCTGATCGAGCGCGCGCGCGCCGGGGCGAAGCTGCAGCCCGAGGTCATCGAGCAGGCGGCGCGCTACGCGGCCCGCCTGGCCGGCGCGACGGGCAAGGGCTCGTGGGTCGACTACACGATCGAGCTCTTCGCGCTGCACCAGCGCGTCGTCTCCGCCGTCGTAGTCGACGAGCTGTACGTCAGCGTCCGCCGCGCGAGCGCCGTGAACCTCGCCCAGCTGCGAGCGTATCTCGCAGCCATGAAGACGGTGTCGACCCAGCTGTCACCGAACGAGCGGTTCCTGCTGCAGCGCGTGGAAGGCCTGGAGAAGCTGGCGGCGCTGCGCTGAGGCGGTCGTGCGCGCGCTGCCACGCGAGGTTGCGCTGCGCGGCGAGCTGCAGGATCGCGCGCAGCTCGGGGTCGTCCACCTTCGAGAGCGCAAGGTCGACCACCGCGGGCAGCGGCTCGGCCGGCGGCGTCCGCGGCACCGTCACCTGGCGCTCGGGCTCGCGCGTGGGCCGCGCGATCGGCTGGACCTTGAACCTGACGCGCGACACGTCGAGCCCCGCCTCCCTCGATCGCGCGACGAGGGCGGTCTCCATCAGCGCCAGCTCCTGCGCCCACGACGAGCTGCTGACCGCGACGAGCAGCACGCCGCGATCGACGCGCAGCGGCCGCGTGCGCCGCGCGATGTCGACGCCGACCAGCCGACGCCACCCGTGCTCGTCGAGCGGCGTCGTGGACGGCGCGCCCGAGAGCACCGGATCGACGAGGTAGGAGAGCCGCACGGGCGCGCGCGCGCGCTTCACGTCGTCCTCCGCGCCACGGTCCTGCCTCGCACCCGTCGGGCATAGCGGCTCTCTCGCCCGAGGCCAACGCGCTCCCCGGCGAGGGGCGGCCCACCCTCGCGCCGCCGCGGGCGCCTGTGCTAGGAAGGAACATGGAACCCGAGAAAAAGCTGCCGCTGTCGTTCTTCGAGCGGCTCCCGAAGACCGATCTGCACGTCCACCTCGACGGCTCGCTGCGGCTGAGCACCATCCTCGAGCTCGCGAAGCAGGACGGCGTCGCGCTCCCGGCGACCACCGAGGCCGGCCTCCGCGACGCGATGAACCTCGGGCGCAACTGCGGCACGCTCGTCGAGTACCTGCGCGCGTTCGACGTGACCCTGCAGGTGATGCAGACCGAGGAGGCGCTGTTCCGCGTCGCGTACGAGCTCGCCGAGGACGCCGCCCGCGAGAGCGTCCGGTCCATGGAGGTGCGCTACGCCCCGATGCTGCACGGGCGCCTCGGGCTGAAGATGACCCAGGTGGTCGAGGCCGTGCTCGCGGGGCTGCGCGCGGCGCAGCAGCGCTACGGCATCGAGTCGACCGTGATCATCTGCGGCATCCGCAACATCTCCGCGGAGGTCTCGCTCGAGATGGCGGAGCTCGCGGTCGCCTACAAGAACAGGGGTGTCGTCGCGTTCGATCTGGCAGGCGCCGAGTACGACCACCCCGCGAAGCACCACAAGGCTGCGTTCCAGCTCGTCCGTGACAACAACATCAACGTCACCATCCACGCCGGCGAGGCGTACGGCCCCGAGTCGATCGCGCAGGCCATCCACTTCTGCGGGGCGCACCGCATCGGCCACGGCTGCCGGCTGCGCGAGAACGGCGATCTGCTGCACTACATGAACGATCACCGCCTCCCGCTCGAGTGCTGCCCGTCGTCGAACGTGCAGACGGGCGCCGTGCGCGATCTCGCGTCGCACCCGCTCAAGCTCTACTTCTCGCTCGGCCTGCGCGTGACGATCAACACCGACAACCGCCTCGTCACGGACACCACCGTCTCGAAGGAGCTGTGGCTCTGCCACACGGAGATGAACATGCCGCTCCGGGACATCAAGACGATGATCCTCGCGGGGTTCAAGTCGTCGTTCCTGCCGTTCCACGTGAAGCAGTCGTACCTCCGACAGATCAACGAGGAGCTGACGAGGTTCTCGGCCGACGGGAAGATCGCGGACGCGCCGACCCGCGCGACCGGCGACCCGCCGTGGCGCGATCCCGCCGCGCGGCTCCTCCGCCCCTCCGAGCCCCCCGCGGAGAGCGTCGCGAGCGTGAGCTGATGCCGCGCATCGTCGTCGTCGAGGACGACGCGCCGATCGCCGACGCCGTCACCTACGCGCTCGCGAAGGACGGCATGACCGCCGAGGCGGCCGGCACGCTCGCCGTGGCGCGGCGCCTGCTGTCGGGCGCCGATCTCGTCGTGCTCGATCTGACGCTGCCGGACGGGAGCGGCTTCTCGCTGCTCGACGAGATCCGGCGCGCGGGCGGGCCGCGCGTGATCGTGCTCACGAGCCGCGACGACGACGTCGACTGCGTCGCGTCGCTCGAGGCGGGCGCCGACGACTTCGTCACGAAGCCCTTCTCGCCGCGCGCGCTCGTCGCCCGCGTGCGCGCCGTGCTCCGACGCTCGGGCGCAGGCACCGCGCGGCCCCCCGCCGCGCTCCCGCTCGGCAAGCTGCTGGTCGACGCCGAGCGGCGGGCGGCGACGTTCGACGGCCGCGAGGTGGCGCTCACGAAGATCGAGTTCGATCTGCTCGCCGCGCTCGCCGAGGTGCCGGGGCGCGTGCGGACGCGCGCGCAGCTCGTCGAGCGCGTGTGGGGGCCGAGCTACGCGCTCACCGAGCGCACGGTCGACTCTCACTTCAAGGGGCTGCGCCGCAAGCTCGAGGAGGCGGGCGCCCCGTCGGCGCTCGTCGAGACGGTGCGGGGCGTCGGCTTCAAGCTGCGCGACGAGCCGTGATCGCGGTCACCGTCGCGGCGCTCCTCGCCGACGCGGCGCTGCTCTTCTTCACCCTCTCTCGGCTCTGGCGCTCGCGCGGGGAGGGCGCGTCGCTGCGCATCCAGATCTTCGCGTCGCTCGCGATAGCGACGCTGCTCGGCGCGCTGGTCACGGGCCTCGTCGCGGTCGCGGAGGACGCGTACGCGCACGGCGTCGCGGTGGTCGCCGCACGCGTCGCGCCGAAGGCCCTGTTGCTCGCCACGCTGCTGCTCGGCGGCGCGGCCGCGGGCGCCGCGCTGGTCGGCCGGCGGCTCTCTCGATCGGTCGAGGAGCTGGCGGAGGCCGCTTCGCGCATCGCGGAGGGGCACCTCGACGAGCCGCTGCCGCGCGGCCGGGGCCGGGAGATGCGCAGCCTCGCGCGCGCCCTCTCCAGCATGCGCAGCGAGCTCGAGGGGCGCCCGTACGCCGCCGCGTTCCTGCGCGACGCGTGGCACGATCTGAAGACGCCGGCCGCGGCGATGAAGGCCACCGTCGAGGTGCTCGAGGACGGCGCCCTCGACGATCCGGCCGAGGCGCGGCGCTTCGTGTCGAACCTCCGCCGCTCGTCGGAGCAGCTCGAGCGCACGCTCGACGATCTCGTCACCCTGGCGCGGCTCGAGACCTCCACGACGAAGGACGATGTAGAGGTCGCGGTGGGGGAGCTGGCGCGGGATGCGTGCGAGGCCCTCCGCCCGCTCGCCGACGCGCGAGGCACGTCGCTCGTGTGCGACGACACCTCCGAGGGCGCCCTCTTGCGGTGCGATCCCGACGCCTTGACCCGCGCGCTCTCGAACCTCATCGACAACGCGATCGCCGCGAGCCCCGGCGGTCGCGTGGAGCTGACCGCCGCGGTCACGGACGCGGCGTTCTGCCTCGAGGTCGCGAACAGCCCGGGCGAGGTGCCCGAGGAGATGCGCGCGCGGCTCTTCCACCGCGCGGCGACCTCGCGCAAGGGCGCCGGCTCCGGGCTCGGCCTCGCGATCGCGCGCGCCGCCGTCGAGGCGCACCGCGGGCGCATCAAGTTCGTGTCGATGGGGCCGCCGAGGGTGGCGCTGAGGATCGAGCTGCCCCGGTGAGCCGCCCTGGCGAAAAATGCAACTAACTTAACACACGCGCCGCTCACACCGCGGCGTAGGCCGACGGCGACAGGCCCGCTCTGCGCAGGATCTCGTCGAGCACGGAGTCGGCCGCGGCGACGAGCGCCTCTCTCGCGCCGGAGTTGTCGATCACGTGATCGGCCGCCGCGAGCTTCGCCGAGAGCGGCGCCTGGGCGTCGAGGCGCGCCCGCGTCTCCTCTTCGCTCGCGCCGTCGCGGGCCATCGCGCGGGCGAGCTGCGCCTCGTAGGGCGCGGAGACGACGACCAGCGGGCGAAACGCGTCCGCGACGCCGTTCTCGACGATCAGCGCGGCCTCGTAGCAGGCGATCCGGGCCCCCGAGGCCTCGAGCCTCGCCGTCGCCTCGGCCGTCGCGGCGGCGATGAGCGGGTGCACGATCGCGTTGAGCCGCTGGCGCTCGGCCGCGTCGGCGAACACGCGGGCCGCGAGCGCCTTGCGATCGAGCGCGCCGTCTGCCCCGAGGAGCTCCGGGCCGAAGGCCTCGAGGATCGCCGCGAGCCCGGGCGTCCCCGGCGCGACCACGTCGCGCGCGAGCTGGTCGGCGTCGATGACGGGCACGCCCCGCGCGCGGAACCTCGCCGCGACCGCGCTCTTGCCGCTCGCGATGCCGCCGGTCAGCCCGAAGAGCCGCACGCTACTGGTTCTTCCCCTTGCGCTTCAGCTGCTGGGTCGCCGCCTGACGCACCGGGGCGGAGACGTCGCGGCTGCGCTCGAGCGCCTTCAGCTCGTGCTCGCGCATGTGCAGGACGAGCTTCGACGCGACGACGAAGGGCGTGCGCGGGTTCGAGACGAGGTTGAATTTCACCTGGTGGTTCTTCAGCCACTCGCCGTTGTTGCCGATGATGCGCAGCACGTCGTCGTGCGTGTTCTTGCTCGCGGAGAACCGCACGACCTCGGGCTCCTGGACCTGCGGGCTGCGGATGGCGGCCGACGCGACGAGCTTGTTCTTGTCGCGCACGAGCAGGCTGCGCTCGGCGGCGGTGCCGAGGATGGCGCGGCGGATCTTGGCGCTGATGGGCATCTGCGCGAGCGCCGCGTGGAGCGGCAGGACCTTCTTCGTCGGCTGCTCCTCGCCGTCCGCCGTGGCCTCGAACGTCTCCTCTCGCTCGACGTCGAGCGCGAGCGCGGCCGCCACCGCCTCGGCGTCGTCGAACGCGAGATCGTCCGGCGACGGCTCGTCCGTCGCCTCCGCGATGAGCTCGCCCTCGAGCGCCGCGGCGGCCTCGCGGAACGCGCCGATCCCCTTGACCTCCACGCCGTTGCGCGCGGCGAGATCGATCAGGCGGTCGGCGGTGCTCATGCGCGTCGCCTTGTTGAGGTAGAGCGCGGCGATGATGTCGGGCGCCGCGAGCAGGCGCGTCTCGTTCGTCGCGATGATCTCCGTGAGCCGCTCGCCGCCCGTCTTCGCGAGCCAGACGAGCGTCTCGTCGGCGATGCGCGGCTGCGACGCCAGCTTCTCGAGGGTCTCCGCGCCGGCGGGCAACGCGCGCGCCAGCCGCTCGATGGCGTAGGGCTCGAGCTCGGCGGCGAGCGCGGGCCCGAGCACCGGCGGCGGCAGCGCGGCGAGCGTGGCGGACGCGACCGACGAGACGGCGGCGTCCGGGTGCTCCGTGAGCGCGGCGACGATCGCGACGACGTGCTCGGGACGCGCGCCGGGGACGATGCCCCTCGCGGCCATCGCGCGCATCGGCGGCGGCGCGCTCGCGTCGAGCACCTTGCGCGCGGGGGGCGGGAGCGCGGCCACGTCGAGCGGCGGGATCATCGGCGCGACGGTAGCAAATCGCCCGCCCTCGCGCGTCGCTCACTTGATGACGAACGACGCGATCGACGCGTCGATCTCGGTCGCGTGGGCCTCGACGTCCGGCTTCGCCCCGCCCGCCTCGAGCACGAAGATGCGGTCGTCGGTCACGAACAGCGTCACCTGGTAGCTGTGCGGCGCGCCGCCGTGGTCGCGGCCGAACCTCAGCGTCGCGCCCCGCTGCCCGGAGCGCGCGACGGCCTCTCGCTCGTCGACCAGCGTGTACCCGTCGCGCTCGCGCAGCTTGCGCTTCGTGACGTCGACGTAGAACGAGAGCGTGCCCTTCGGGCGGTTCTCGAGCGATCGCGCGGCGAGCACGACGCCGTCCGCGCTGGCGGCGCGGTAGTCGTAGCCGGGCGACTCGAGCTCCACGAACTCGGCGGGCGTCTTCGCCTCGAACCGCTGACAACCCATGACCGACAAACCAAACAGCAACGCGGTGAGCAAGTGTTTCATGTGCATCGTCCAGTGTCAGAGGGAGAGCAGCCTGCCGAGCCCGAGCGACTCGACCCACGGCAGCGGCAGGCGCGGACGACCGGGCGCCGCGGGCGGCGCGTCGGTCTTCTTCGGGGAGAAGCGGAGCGTGAGCGTCGAGAACGCGGCGCGGTCGCGCAGCAGCTTCACGCGGCCCTGCAGGCGCTCGAGATCCGAGGTGACGCGGGCGAGCTCGCGCTCGAGGTTGATCGAGTCCTGGATGGTGGTCGACTTCGCGAGCAGCTGCTCCAGGCGGTCGCGGACGGCGCGCGCGTTCTTGATGCGCACCTCGAGGTCGGCGAACTCCTCGGTCACGTCGGCCGCGGAGACGTCGCGCCGCACGACGTCCCCGAGCGCCGCCGCGCGCGCGACCGCGTCACCGAAGCGCGCGACCGGCACCCGCAGCGTGATGGATCGATCGTCGCGCCGCGCGAGGTAGCCGCCGTGCTCCGCCGCGAGCTTCTCCGCGTCGGCGAGCGCCGCCGCCGTGTCGAGGACGGCGAGCTCGAGGTTGCCCGTGTAGATCAGCATCGGCAGGCGCGCGTCGGGCGCGGCCACCTGCGCGGGGGCGTCGACCCCGAAGAGCGCGCGCGCCGGGGCCTGGGACGCCTGCGAGGCCCCGGGCGGCGCGGCGGGCTCCTCGCTGGGCGCGCGCAGCGGTGACTCGTCGGCCGTGGTGGTCGCGGGCTGCGCCGCCGGGGCCGCGCCGCCGCTCATCGCCGCGGCGGGCGCCCTGTGCATCGAGGAGGCGCCGCACGCCGTGGTGGCGAGCGACGCGGTGAGGAGGAGGAGCGCCGGCGTCCGCATGCACCCCGAAACGCGGCAGCCAGGGCTGTCTTACACCGCGCGGTCGTGGCAGGAGCGCGGGGCATGGACGACGCCTGCGCAGCCCTCATCGCCTCGCTCGAGCTCGCGCCTCACCCCGAGGGCGGGTTCTACCGGGAGACGTTCCGCTCGCCGCAGCGGCTCGACGGCCTGCCGCACGGAGCCCCGCGCGCGGCGTCGACCGCGATCTACTTCCTCCTGCCGCCGGGTGAGTTCTCGGCGTTCCACGCGGTCGCGTCGGACGAGGTGTTTCATCACTACGACGGCGCGCCGCTCGCGCTCGAGCTCCTGCACGCCGACGGGCGCCACGAGCGGCTCATGCTGGGGCGCGACGTGGCGAGGGGTCAGCGCCCGCAGGGCGTCGTGCCCGCGGGCGTGCTGCAGGCGTGCGCGCCGTCGGGCGGCGGATGGTCGCTCGTCGGCTGCACGGTCGCGCCGGGGTTCGACTTCGCCGACTTCGTGATGCCGTCGCGGGAGGCGCTCCTCGCGAGGTTCCCGGCGCACGCGGCCCTCATCACCGCGCGCACGCGCGCCGCGATCTGACGCTCGCCGCGCCGCGCTGGCTCCGGCACAATCGGCGACGTGCGAGGCTGGTGGCGGCGCAGGTGGACGGAGCTCGCGCGGCTCGCGCGGCGCGCGGTCCGCGAGGCGTCGTCGCCGCGCGAGCTCGCGCTCTCGGTAGGGCTCGGCGTGCTCGTCGGCGCCTCTCCGCTCGTCGGGCTGCACTCGGTCGTCGCCCTCGGCGCGGCGAGCGCGCTCCGGCTCAACCGCGTCGGCGCGTTCCTCGGCTCGAACGTGTCGTTCGGGCCGATCGTGGTCGGGCTCGTCTGGGCCGAGGTGCGGCTCGGCTGCGCGGCGCTCGGCGTGGCGCCGCTCGCGGGCGACGACGCGCTCGCGCTCGCGCGCAGCCACCTCGCGGCGTGGTGGCTCGGCTACGCGCTCCTCGGCCCGCTGCTCGCGTCCCTCTCGGCCGCCTTGACGTGGGCCGCGGCGAGCGCGTGGCAGCGGCGCGTCAGTTCAGCGTCAGGGAGAACATCAGCCCCGGGGTGATCGCCTTCAGCTTCGCGCGGCCGCCGTCGACGGTGGCGCTCATCTGCGACCACTCCATCCGCGCGAGCCCGCCGATCGCCCAGTTGGGGCCGACCCAGCCCTCCCAGCCGATCGCCGCGTTGAGCTGTCCGCCGGAGAAGTTCTGGTCCTCCGCCATCGTGCTGACCGCGCTCGGCACGGCGAGCGACCGTCGCGCGGAGATCGTCGCGGACGCGAGGCCGCCGCCCGCCTGGACGTGGAAGCCTCTTCGCGGGTTCGGGTAGAAATCGACGAGCACGCCGATGCGCGAGGCGCCGTACGCGCCGATCCGCAGGCCGTCGCTCGCGCTCGTCGTCGGCGCGCTCGTGTCGTGCCCGCCGAAGTCGAGCGCGATCGCGAAGCCGGGGAAGACGTTGCCGCCGACCGCCGCGTCGAGCCCGAGCCCCGCGCCGCGGATCGTGTCGGTGCCCGTCCCCGCCGGCTGCCCGTTGGTCGCGAACACGAGCGGGTAGGAGATCGCGACGCTCGGGCGCGCCAGGCCGGCCGCCATCCGGAAGTAGAACCCGTCGCGCAGGTGGTAGCCGGGCAGGCGCTCGGGCGGCACGTACACGGGCGGCGGCGGCCCGTAGTCCCACATCGGCGGGGGCTCCGGCTCTCCGGCGTAGCCCGGGGGAGGAGGAGGTGGCGGCGGCGCGGGCGCGGGCGGCCCGCTCGCGCCAGGCGGCACCACGGGGAGGAACACGAACGGCGATCCCGATCCCATCGGTCGCGCCGACGACGGGGGCGCGGGGGGCGCGCCGGTCGAGGGCGGGGGCGTCGCGCCGGGCTCATCCGCGCGCGAGCTCGCGGCGACGACGAGGGACATCGAGACGACTAGCGCGGCGATCGCCCGCTCCGTGGCCCGCATCGCTCAAACGTCCGGCGCGTCGGGCGCCGCGTCAAGGCAGGCCGCGAGGCCGTCACGGTACGACGGGTAGCGGAGCGTGACGCCGAGCTCGCGCAGCGTCGCCCGGGGATCGATCTCGCGCGATCCGCGCAGCGTCTCGGCCACGTCCGTCGCGGGGACCGACGGCGGCGTCGGCGCCCGGAGGCGCGCGACGATCAGCGCGACCGCGTCGACGTGGCGTGCCGGGTGGAGATCGGCGGCGAGGTACGTCGCGCCAGGCCGCCCGCGCGCGAGCGCCGCCACGATGATCGCGGCCAGATCGTCGACGTGCACGCGAGAGATCACGTTGTCGCCGGGGCCTGGCATCGCGTGGACCCCGCGCCTCACGCGCTCGTGCAGCCCGAACCCGGAGCCGTAGATCGCCGCCGCGCGCACGACCATCGCGCCCCGCGCGCGCCACGCCTCCTCGGCGGTGCGCCGCGCGATCGCGCGAGGGGTCACCGCGTCCGCGACCGTGCGCTCGTCGACGCGGCCGCCACGGTAGACCCCCGTCGACGACACGTAGACGAGCCGCCGCGCGGCGCACGCGCCGGACCACGCGTCGTCCGTCGCCGGATCGGGCGGGAAGCTCGCGACCACGTCGTGGCCTTGTGTGAGGTTCGTGATATCGGCCGACGCGGCCAGCGCGGGCGTGACGCCGAGCGCCGAGAGCGCGGCGAACCTCGCCGGATCGCGGGTCGTGCCCACGCACGGGCCGGCCATCCGCGACAGCGCGGCCCCGACGCGCCCGACGCCGAGCAGGATCACGCGAGATCGAGCGCCAGCGAGCCGACCGTCGCCGGCGACAGCGCCGCAGTGTGCAGGTAGCGAGGGTGGCAGGAGCCGAGCGTCCACGCGCCCTCGCGCGCGCGGAGCTTGGCCCGCGCGCCCTCGTCGAGCGGCACCTTCGCGTAGTGGACCGCTGTCGTGCGGTCGGGGAGGACGCCGCGCGTCTCGCTGCGCGCCTCCTGCCTGTGGCCGTCCACCTCGAGGTAGAAGCAGCGCTCGAGGCCCGCGAGCTCGACGAGCATCCGCTCGCGCAGCGCCGCCTCCGGGATCTCGACGAACAGCGTGAGCGACAGCTCGCCCTCGCCCGGCACGAGCTCGTTGTAGGTGTCGAGCTCGTGCTGCACCGCGTCCTCGCGCGTGATGCGCTCGGTGCGGAGCATCTCCTGCACCTGGTGCAGCACGGTGTCGCGATCCTCGAACACCGCCGACATGTGCGGCCCGAGCGCGACCCGCCGCGCGCGCTTGTGCTCGATGACGCGCGCGCGAAATCGATCGCGGACCAGCTCGTACTCGGCGAGCGGCAGCAGCTCCCCGCGGTCAACCTTGCGCATCGTGGGCTCCTCTCGCGTGCTCCGAGCCGGGGCGGTGGTCGGGCTCGTCGAGGCCGTAGGCGAGCGCGAGCGCCTCCACCGGGTGCAGCACCTCGCGGCGGTTCTCCTGTGCGACGCGCAGCCCGGCGAGCGAGCAGTCGCTGACGACGAGGTCGGCCTCGGCCCGGTCGACCGCGCGCACGAGCTTCGCCGCGTAGCGCCGCCCGAGCTCGTAGTAGGCGGCCTTCATGCCCCAGGTGCCGTCGACCGCCGAGCACTCCTCGATGATCTCCACCTTCGTGTCGGGCGCCATCGCCATCAGCCGAGCCGCGGGCGAGCCCACCTTCTGCGCGCGCAGGTGGCACGGCGCGTGGTACGCGACCGCCCCGAGGCCGCGCGCGAACTCGGTCGGCAGGCGCTTCTTGCGCCGCAATTTGTCGAGAAATTGCATCAGATCGTCGGTCGCGGCCGCCACCCGGCTCGCCGCGTCGGTGCGGAGCAGCGCGGGCCACTCGCGCTTCATCGTGTAGCCGCACGTCGGCCCCGGGACGACGACGGTCGCGCCCGCGTCGACGTGCGGCGCGAGCGCGGCGACGTTCTGTCTCATCTTCTCACGGGCGGCCTCGAGGTCGCCGCCGTCGAGGTTCGGCATGCCGCAGCAGGTCGCGTCGTCGACCGTGATCACGCGGAGCCCGGCGTGCTCGAGCACGCGCACCGCCGCCTTCGGGACGCCGGGGTAGTTCGACTCGCCGTAGCAGGTCGCGAACAGCACGACCGTGCCCGCGTCGCCCGCCCCCGCGGGGGTGCGCCGGGCCATCCACGCGGAGAACGGCTCCTCGGCCATGCGCGGCAGCGGGAAGCGCGCGCTCACGCCGGTCGTCTTCTCCATCACCTTGCGCACGAGCGCGCTCGCGTTGACGAGGTTCGCGACCCGCGCCTGCGGCCCCGCGCCGAGCTTGCCGACGAGCTGCGGCTCGCCGAGCGCGCGATCGACGAGCGCGACGCCGTCGCGGCGCGCGCGCACCGCCTTCTCGCGGAACATCATCCGCGGGAAATCGAGCGCCTCGTACGCCTCCTCGTCAGGCGTGTACGGGCACTTGATGTAGCAGAGCTTGCACTGCCAGCAGAGCTCGGTGACCCTCGCGAAGTCCTTCGTGTCGAGGTGCTCGGCGCCCTCGGCGCGCCCCGCCTCGATGTCGCGATCGACCGCGTCGAACAGCGCCGGGAACGATCCGCAGTAGCCCACGCACATCCGGCACTCGTGGCAGATCTGGAACGTGCGCCGCAGCTCCGCCTCGAGATCGCGCGCGTCCCAGAAGCGCGGATCGTCAGGATCGTGGGCGGGCGGTGCAGCGGGGGCGCGGGGGAGGACGGACATGGCAGAGGGCAGGGTGGAGGGGCGCGGCGAGCGCGTGGCGGCGCCGCGCCTCCTCGGTGGATAACAGCGCCTCGAGCGCCTTCTGGAAGCGACCGGCGTGGCTCTTCTCGGCCTTCGCCAGTGTCTCGAACCACTCGGCGATGTCGGCGAAGCCCTCCTCGCGCGCGGCCTTCGCCATGCCCGGGTACATCGTCTCGTACTCGTGCGTCTCGCCGGCGACCGCGGACCTCAGGTTGGCCTCGGTGTCGCCGATCGGCAGGTTCGTCGCCGGATCGCCGACCTCCTTCAGGTAGTCGAGGTGGCCGTGCGCGTGGCCCGTCTCGCCGTCGGCCGTCTCCTTGAAGAGCGCGGCGGCGCTGGTGAGCCCCTCGATGTCGGCCCGCTTTGCGAAGTAGAGGTAGCGGCGGTTCGCCTGGGACTCGCCCGCGAACGCGTCCTTGAGGTTCTGGTGGGTCTTGGTTCCTTCGAGCTTCGGCATGGTGACGGTGCTCCGCTGGGTGGGGTGGATGGGGGAGGAGAGCTTGCTCAGCGCGCGCGGCACCTGGCGCACGCGCCGCGGTAGATCGTCTCGACGGCGCGCACGACGAACCCCGCGGGCGGCGCCGCCGTCGCCCGCGCGGCGCGCCCCGGGAGATCGATCAGCGCGCCGCAGGAGTCACAGACGGCGTGGCCGTGGGGGGCGACGTTGGGATCGAAGCGCGCGGGCCCGGGCGACAGCGCGCGCACAGCGCACAGGCCCGCGGCGGCGAGGGTGTCGAGCGTGGTGTACACGGTCGCGAACGACATCGTCGGCAGGCGCCGCCGCAGCCGCTCGAAGATCTCCTGCGCCGTCGGGTGGGTCGGGTCGTCGGCGAACGCCTCGACGATCGCGAGCCGCTGGGGCGTCAGCTTCAGCCCCGCGCCGCGGAGGCCCTCGATCATCTGCTCCGCGGCGGCGCTCCGGTGCACGGTGGATTCTCTAATAAGAATCTTTCCTACTTGCAAGCCCCTCTCGCCCGCGTGTGTCTGGTGGCCGCGCGCCTCGGGCTTTGTTAGAGGGCCGCCTCGCATGCGCTACTTCGTCACCATCGAGGGAGAGGAGCTGGCCGTCGACGTCACGGCGCTGCCGGGCGGGGGCGTGGAGGTGCTGGTCGACGGCAGGGAGGTGCCGGTCGACGTGGCGCCGCTCGGCGACAGCGACAGCCTGATCATCGACGGCGGCGTCATCGATCTGACCGTCGAGGGCAGGCCGCCGCGCGTCGGCGTGATCGCGAGCGGCAAGCGCGTGTACCTCGACGTGGAGAGCGCCCGGCTGCGCGCGGCCCGGGCCGCGAAGAAGGGCGCCGGAGCGGAGGGCGACGGCGTCATCGTGTCGCCGATGCCGGGGCGCGTGCTGAAGCTCCTCGTGGCGAAGGGCGACGAGGTGGCCGCCGGCCAGGCGGTCGCGGTCGTCGAGGCGATGAAGATGGAGAACGAGCTGAAGGCTACGCGCGCGGGCAAGGTCACGGAGATCTCGGCCGAGGTGGGCGCCGCGGTCGAGGCGGGCGCGAAGCTCGTCACCATCGCGTGAGCGCCCGGACCGCCGCGCGCGCCGCCGCGTGGTGGCTCGGCGCGGCGGTGGTCGCGCACGTCGCGACGGAGGCGCTGTCGGAGCGGCCGCTCGGCGCCGTCGTGATCGCGGCGGTCGGGGTCGACTTCGTCGCCGGGCGCGCGGGAGCGCCGTGGATCGGCGGAGAGATCGCCGCTGCGGCGCGCCGAGGCGTCGCCGGCGCGCTGCTCGGGGTCGCGCTGGTCGTGGTCTCCACGGTCGCGCTGGTCGCGGTCGGGCAGGGGCGGCTGTCGTTCGCGCTCGAGCCCGTGTCGCTCGCGCTCGGCGTCGTCGGCGCGATCGCCGCCGCGGTGCGCGTCGAGCTGCTCGCCCGGCACCTGCCCGACGCGCTCCTCGGCCGGTGGCTCGGCGCGCGAGGCGGCGCGATCGTCGCGATCCTGGCGGGCACCGCGCCGCTCGCGCTCTCGACCGGGGCGCGCCCCGCGGCGTTCGCGCTCGCGCTCGCGACCGGCGCGCTGTCCGTCACGCTGATGCGCGCGTGGGGGACGGTCGCCGCGGTCGGCGCCCGGGCCGGACTCTCGCTCGCGAGCACCGCGCTCCTCGGCGACGTCCGCTGGGCGCGCGGGGGGCTCTCGCCGCTCGAGCTCGCCTCGGGCCCGCCCGCGGTCGCGCTCTCGGTCGTCGCGCTCCACGCGGCCGCGGTCGTCGCCTGGCGCGCGCCGGCGTCGGCGCGGCGAGCCGAGTGAGCACGGATTTCAGGGTCTCGGGCGTCTCCCGACGACCGTCAGCAGCCTGGCAGGCAGGTGACGCCGAGCCGAGCGGCCGCGGCGGCGCGGGCCGCCCCCGCGAGCTCGGCCACCCGCCCGACCGCCGCCCGGGCTTCGTCGCGGAGCGCAGGCGTCGTCGCGTACTTGTGCAGCAGCTCCCTCCCGAGGTGCGGGTGCGCGAGCTCGTCGGGCTGGATGTAGCTGCGGTAGATCCGCACGGTCTCCTCGTCGCCGAGCGCCACGCAGAGATCGATGAACCGCTCGTTCACCGAGTACGCCAGCGCCTCGAGGGTGAACAGCCCCGCGGCGACGCGGGCGACCGTGCCCTCGAGGTCGCGCAGGTAGGCGAAGAGCGGGCTCGGCGCGGGCGGTGAGAACGACTCGAGATCGACGCCGAGCGCGGCCAGGCGAGACGCGACCAGGCGAAAGTGGCTCGCCTCGTCGCCCGCTTGCCGCGCGAAGGCGATCTTCACGTCGACCTCGCGCGTCGTGGGGATCCAGTGCGACGCGAGCTCGGTGACGCTGAGCTCGTTGACGAGCGCGACGAGGAGCCGCTTCCTCGCGCCGTCCGCGTCGTCCGCGTCGTCCGGCGTCGGGGTCGGGGCGACGAGCGGTGCGAGCAGGGCGTCGCGGGTGCGCGTGAGCTCGTCGACGAACGAGGCTGGGTCCACCGTGTCCCTCTACCATCACGGGGCGCACCCGGTATGCTCTTCGTATGAACCGCCTCGCCGCCGCGCTCCTCGCCCTGCCCGCGTTCGTCGCCGTCGCCTGCGCGGGGAGCGACTCGGGCGGCGACGCGACCTGTGTTGGCGCGACCTGCACCAACGGCGCGGCGCTCGGTGGATCGCCGGGGAGCGGCGGCTCGAAGGCGGCGTCGGGCGCGGCGGGCGGGCTCTCGACCGCGGGCACCTCGAGCGCGGGCTCGCCCGGCGGAGGAGGGGCGCTCGGCACCGGCGGGGACCCGGGCACGGGCGGCGCGGCGGGCTCCCCTGCCCAGTCCGCCTGCGATCCGTCCCAGGGCGAGACGGCATGTTATTCTTGTTGCGCCACCGCGCACGCCGACGGGCGCAAGGTCTACTCCCAGGACGTCAGCGCCTGCGCGTGTCAGGGCACCTGCAAGACCGCGTGCTCGGCCGAGTGCAAGGCGGGGGGCAACGTGGGGCAAGGGTGCGGAGCGTGCCTCGAGGCCGCCTTCTCGGGCGGCACGTGCGCACTCACCCAGTGCGGCGCAGACACCGATTGTGTCGCCTACGCGGGCTGCCTCGACACCTGCGGCGCTGGTCAGGGCGGCGGGGGCCAGGGCGGCGGCGGGCAGGCGGGGAAGGCCGGCAGCGGGCAGGCGGGGAAGGCCGGCAGCGGGCAGGCGGGGAAGGCCGGCAGCGGGCAGGCGGGGAAGGCCGGCAGCGGGCAGGCGGGCGGCTCGAGCGGCGATCCGCTCGAGCAGGCGCGCGCGCTCTGCGTGCAGGAGATCAACGAGCACCGCGCGACGATCGGCCTCGGCCCGCTCGAGCGCTGGACGGCCGCGGAGAGCTGCTCCGACGGCGAGGCGAAGAGCGACAGCCAGACGGGCAAGCCGCACGGCGCGTTCGGTCAGTGCGGCGAGTGGGCGCAGAACGAGTGTCCGGGGTGGCCTGGCCCGCCGGTCGCCCAGCTGCCTGGCTGCCTGCAGATGATGTGGGACGAGGGCCCCGAGAACGGCGACGGGAAGGTGCACGGTCACTACGTCAACATGACCAACAAGCAGTACAAGCGCGTCGCCTGCGGGTTCAGCTCGGCCACTGGTTCGTGGTGGGGCGTACAGAACTTTCAGTGAGCACCGACGCGCGTCACCCGAGGAACAGCTGGTACACGGGGTTGTCACTCTCGTCGACGTAGGGATAGCCGAGCGATCCGAGGAACTCCCGGAACTCCCCGCGCTCGGCCGGGGGCACCTGGATGCCGACCAGGATGCGGCCGTAGTCGGCGCCCTGGTTTCGATAGTGAAACAGGCTGATGTTCCAGCTCGGGCTCATCGACGTGAGGAACGTCATCAGCGCGCCCGGTCGCTCGGGGAACACGAACCTGTACACCGACTCGTCGCGCGCGAGCGGCGAGCGGCCGCCGACCATGTGTCGAATGTGCAGCTTGGCGAGCTCGTCCTTGGTCAGATCGATCGCGCGGAACCCGGCCCGCGTGAACCCGGCGGCGATCTCGCGCGCCTCGCCCCGTCTGCGCGTCTCGATGCCGACGAAGATGTGCGCGACGTGCAGGTCCGCGATCCGGTAGTTGAACTCCGTGACGTTGCGGGCGCCGACGAGCTCGCAGAACCGACGGAAGCTCCCGCGCGCCTCCGGGATGGTGACGGCGAACACCGCCTCGCGCGCCTCGCCGAGCTCCGCGCGCTCGGAGACGAAGCGGAGGCGGTCGAAGTTCATGTTGGCGCCCGAGCAGACCGCCACGAGCTCGCGCCCCTGGCGGCGCCTCGCCTGGCTCCAGGCCTTCGCCCCCGCGACGGCGAGCGCGCCCGCCGGCTCGAGGATGCTGCGGGTGTCGCGGAACACGTCCTTGATCGCGGCGCTCACCTGGTCGGTGTCGACGAGCACGATCTCGTCGACCACCTCGCGGCAGAGGCGGAGCGTCTCGGCGCCGACCTCCTTCACCGCGGTGCCGTCGGAGAAGAGGCCCACGCTCGCGAGCCGCACCCGGCGGCGCGCGGCGATCGATCGGCGCATCGCGTCCGAGTCGACGGTCTGCACGCCGACGACGCGCACCTCGGGCCGCACGCACTTCACGTAGGCGCCGACGCCCGCCGCGAGGCCGCCGCCGCCGATGGGCACGAAGACGGCGTCGAGCGGCCCGGGGTGCTGCCGGAGGATCTCCATCCCCACCGTGCCCTGTCCGGCGATGACGTCGGGATCGTCGAACGGGTGCACGAAGACGCGCCGCGCCGTCCGCTCGAGCTCGCGCGCGCGCTCGTACGCGTCCGAGTAGCTGTCGCCGTGGAGGATGACCTCGGCGCCGCGGCGCCTGACGGCCTCGATCTTCAGCTCGGGCGTCGTCACCGGCATCACGATCGTCGCCGGGCACCCGAGGCGCGAGGCGGCGAGCGCGACGCCCTGCGCGTGGTTGCCCGCCGACGCCGCGAGCACGCCGCGCGCCCTCGCCCGCGCCGGCAGGCGCGCCATCGTGTTGAAGGCGCCGCGGAGCTTGAAGGAGACGACCGGCTGGAGATCCTCTCGCTTCAGCCACACGCTGGACGACAACCGCAGCGACAAGAGCTCGGCGCGCTCGAGCGGGCTCTCGATGGCGACGTCGTACACGTTCGCGGTGAGGATGCGGGAGAGGTAGGCGCGGGGCATCGGCCCCGACACTCCGACACAGAATCGAGGGCGTGTCCTCGGTGTTCGTGCGGCGCGCGGCGCGCGCGGCGCCTGCCTCGATCTCAGCTCCTCCGCGCGAGGACGCGCGCGATCCTGGCGAGGGTCGCCCGCTGGTCGCCGGACATCCGCACGCCCGGGCGCCGGTCGCGCATCAGCGCCTCGGCGTGCGCCGCGTCCGCTGCGTGACCCCGCGCGACGAGCAGCGCGGCCATCACCATCGCGCTGCGGCCGTGGCCCGCGGCGCAGTGGATCGCGACCACGCGGTGCGCGTCGAGGTAGCGGACGAGCTCGAGGACCGACGCCTGCCGGGGCGCGGCGCCGTCGAGCGTCGGGATGGGCAGGTACTCGGCGTCCCCCGGGATGCGCCCGAGCTCGGCCGTCAGATCGACGACCGCCGTCACGCCGTCGGGCAGCCGTGAGGCCCGTCGCCCGAGGAAGAGCCCCGGCACGATCTCGTCCCAGTCGGGCTCGCGCCCGAGCCGGGACATCGCCCAGACCGTGAGCTCGGCGAGCGCGAGGTACGGCGCGAACAGCAGCCACGTCGTCAGGGGCACCCTCCCGTCTCGCCGCTTGCCGAACACGCGCGGCTCGTTCGCCGCGTACGCCGCCGCGACCGCCTGCGTCGAGAGGCCCATCCAGCCGAGCGGCGCGAGCCCCCACGGGCGCGTCAGCATCCCGAGCGCGAGCAGCCCGGCCCCCAGCCAGAACAGCCACAGCGCGAGCCACGCGCGCGAGGTCATCTACCTAGACCTAGAAGATCGTGAGCGACAGCGCGTACGTGCCGGTCGCTCCCTGGAAGCCGTCGATCGCGAGCCAGATGGGGACGCCGGCCTGCACCGGCACGTCGACGCGCTCCTTGCCGTTGCCGATGACGTCGTCGCAGGCGAGCTCCGCGCTCGACGCGCCGAAGCACGCGCCCGCGCGCGCGTAGAGCACGGCGTCGAAGCTCGCCGTCGTGATCTCGGCGCGGAGCGTGCCCGTGGCGTGCGGGACGACCTGGTAGAACCGCTCCTTCGCCGTGTCGCCCCCGCACGTGCCCTTGTCGAAGGCCGCGTAGCCGACCGTCGTGCCGGACACGATCGTCGCGTCGTCGAAGACGTGCACCTCCTGGCCCGGGCAGTCGCCGTCCGCGGGGGCCTGCTCGACCTTGCAGGCGAAGCAGCCGTCGCCGCTCGCGGAGTTCTTGTCGTCGCACTGCTCGCCCTTCGTGACGACGCCGTCGCCGCAGCTGGTCGTCGAGAGTGACAGTGACAGCGAATAGCCGCCGGACGATCCCGACTGCCCGTCGACGACGACGCTGTAGGTGGCGCCGGCCGTCACTGGCATCGTGAGCTCCTCCGCGCCCGCCGGCCCGGCGGCGGCGCTGCACGCCTGCTGCGCGCCCGTCGTGCACGCGCCCGAGCGCGCGTACAGGACTCCGTCGAACGGCGCTGTCGGGGTCAGCGTCGCGGTCAGCGTGCCGCCGGCAGACGGGGTGACCGCGTAGACGACGTCGTTCGTCGAGTTGGTCTTGTCGCACGGGGCCGCACCGACGAGATCGGCCTTCGCGAGCGACGTGTCTCCGGTGAGCACGACGGGTGCGCCGGCGGCGAGCGCCACCGCCTTGCCAGGGCACTTGTCTCCCTCGACCGAGGTCGGTGGCGCGACGGACAGCGTGAGCTCGAACGCGCCGTCGGTGGTCGCCGCGTCGACGGCCACCCACACCGGCTTCGACGCCGTGATCGGGAACGTGCCCGCCTCGACGCCGCCCGCGCCCGCGGCGTTGGCGCACAGGGCAGGGGCGCCCGCGCCGCACGCGCTCGTCCACGCGACCACCGCCGCGTCGAGCCCGCCCTCCGCCTTCACTTGCACCGAGAGCGTGCCAGTGATCGTCGAGGTGATCTGGTAGACGACGTCGCCGCCCTTGCCGGTCGCGCACGTCGCCGAGAGCTGATCGCTCGCGCCCGCTGTCGTGCCCGAGAGGACGGTCGGCGCGCCCGGTGACACCGCGACCACGGTGCCGGGGCAGGTGTCGTTCGGCGAGGGAGGCCCCCCCGCGGCGCCGCTCGCGCCCGCTTGACCGGCCGCTCCCGCCGCGCCGCCGCCCGCGCTCCCTGCCTGTCCGGCCTTGCCCGCCTGCGCGGCGCCGCCCTGGCCTCCGACGACGCCTCCCGCGCCGGCCTGGCCCGCGCCCGCCGCGCCGCCGCCGCCCGACCCCGCGCCCGCCGCGCCGCCGCCGCCCGACCCCGCGCTGCCGCTCGCGCCCGCGTGTCCGGCCGCGCCCTCGCACTCGCACGCGAGGTAGCGCGTCCCGTCCTCCGCGCACTGCTTCGTCCCCTCGGACTTGTCGGCGCAGGTGCACAGCTCGTAGTTGCCGGGATCGCACAGACACGGCCCGAACGACCCCCCGCCCGGCGCACACTGTTGCAGGCCGGGCGCGCCGTCCGGGAGCCGACAGTACACATACTCGTCAGGCTTGCAGCTCACCGCCCCCGAGGGCGAGCGACCGTCGTCGGGCGCGTCGCCGCCCCCGGCGCAGGCGGCGAGGACGAAGAGCGAGAGGGCGAAGAAGCTACGCATGGCGACCCCGTCGTCTACCACGCGAGGCGACCAGGAGCAGCGCGAGGCAAGCGACGCACGCCGGCGGCGTCGGCGAGCCGTGGCCGAGGGCGCACCCTCCCCCGTCGTCGGGCGGCGCGGACTCCGTGCAGTCGGCGGAGAAGCCGTTCGCCGGCGTAGGGAGGCAGGGCGCGCCGCGATCCGGCGGGTACGCCTCGCAGACCGCGTCGACGTCGTCCGGCGTGAGCGTCCGCAGCGACGTCGCCCCGCGATCGTAGGTCGCGTACATCGTCGCCGTGGGATCGGCCGAGTGCGACAGGCCGAGCGCGTGGCCGAGCTCGTGCGTGAGGATCGACTGCAGATCGAACTTCACGCCGACGTCGCCGGTCGTGAGCGGGTTCTGCGCGGCGTTCACCTCGGTGTCGCTGTCGAGGATCTCGCCGGTCGCGACGTCGTAGGTGACCGTCGTGAACGCGAGCGTGTTCTCCGCGCCCGGGTGCGGCCACGCGTCGTCACGGAACAGCAGCACGTTCGCGTTCGGCAGCTCGCGACGGTAGCCGACGCCGCACGACGACGGCGCGAGCCGCGCCCACGCGAACGACGCCGCTCCAGGCTCGCCGCACGAGAGGGCGCTCCACGAGGCCATCGACGCCGACAGCACGCGCTCGACCTCGGCCGCGTCGACGTTGCGCGTGCCCCGCGGGCTGAGGCTCAGGCCGGGACAACCCGTGCGCCACGCGAGCGGGAGGCCCGTCAGCTTGCAGCCCTCCTCGTCGCGGAGGCAGTCAGCCTTGCGAGGATCGCACGTCGTCGAGCGGCAGAACCCCCACGCGGGCGCCGCGACGAGCCACGCGGCGAGCGCGACCGACCAGGCGGGGATCGAGGGCACGCGCGCCACGGTTCAGTCGTCGCGCAGGCGTGAGAACACGGCGTGATCGAGCCACCGGCCGTGCACGTACTCGGCCTGGCGCGCGACGCCCTCGAAGTGGAAGCCGAGGCGACGGATGACGGCGAGCGAGGGGTGGTTCTCGGTCGACGCGGCGACGCGCACCCTCGCCGCGCCGAGCTGGCGGAACGCCCACACCACGACGCCGCCCGCGGCCTCCGTCATCAGCCCCGATCTCCACGCGCCGCTGTGCAGCCAGTAGCCGAGATCGGCGCTGAGGTTCTGGTGGGAGAGGGCCTCGAGGCTGACGACGCCGAGGAACCGCCTCCGCTCGCGATCCTTGACGGAGAACCGCAGCGCGCGCGCGCCGTCCCAGTCGACGATCGAGGACTCGATGTACTGCTGCGCGGCGCTGGCGGACGTGATCGAGGGCACCCACGGGAGCCAGGGCTCGAGGTGCGGGCGGCACGCGTCGACCGCGAGCCACATCGCGTGCGCGTCGTCCGGCTCGAGCGGCGCGAGAGACAGGCGCGGCGTCACGAGCGGGGCGCGGCGGAGCTCGAGGCGGAGGGGGACCGCGAGGGCAGGGGGCCGCGCGACCGGAGGCCGCCTCACGGACAGCTCGCGCCGAGCGCGTACGGCTCGAGCTTGCCTGCCTCGTAGTCGAGCCAGGCGATCGTCCAGTCGCTCGGCGTCGCGCCGACGGCGAGGGACGGCGGCGGCTGATCACCCGCGACGCGCGCGAGCACCGACGCCGGGCCGACCCCGTCCCGCGTGATCTGGGCGGTCTTCAGCCTGCCCTGCTCGATCCAGGCGATGCGGCCGATCCCGCCGGTGCCGATGGCGACCGACGGCCGCCCGCCGGAGGTGGCGAAGCGCTTGCGCCAGACCATCTGCCCGCTCTTCGGATCGAGGAACGCGGCGTTCGCGCCGCCGCCGGTCGTGCCCTTCTCGATGTGCCAGACCGCGAAGCAGCCGTCGGCGCCGCACGCGAGCTGCGGGGTGTCGGCCTTCTCGGTCGTCGGCGACAGCGACCGCCTCGTCCCGGTGAACTTGTCGGCGTGGCGCTTCGGCTCGGAGGGGACGCCGGCGGGCGGCGCGCCGTCCTCGAGCGGCACGCGCAGGCTCTCGACGAGCCGCTGGCTGTCGCGGTCGAGGCGGAAGACGAGATCGATCGCGCCGTGCTGCAGCCCGATCTGCGGGGGCCCGATCTTCTGCGGCACCTTGCGCAGATCGGTCAGGCGCGTCGCGGGCGGCGGCTGGCCCGTGCCGGGCACCTTGCGCAGCATCAGATCGGTGTGCTCGCCCTCGACGCGCTCCTCCCACGCGACCCAGAGGTTGCCGCCCTCGCTCGTGACGCTCGGCGAGCCCGCGCGCGCGGGGCCGACGGACGTGCTCGGCCCGAGGATGCGCCCGCGCTCGTCGATCCATCGCGAGTAGAGCGCCGCGGCCTGGCCGCGCGCGTCGACGAACGCGAGCGCGATCTGGTCACCCACGGCCTTCGCGTCGAACCGCGTGACCGTCTCGGCCTCGGGCGTCAGATCGATCGGGAGCGCGGTCGGCCGCAGGCCCGCGTCGAGCGGCGTCGCGTATGCGTGGATGCGCCCTCCCCCCTCGTGATCATCGGAGTAGATCGCGAGCGCTCCGGCCTTCGTGCGCAGCAGGATCGGCCGACCGACCGTGCCGCCGAGCGTCGTGTACGGGCGGAGCCGCGCGAGCGCCGACAGCTTGCAGGTGCCCTTGCCCTGGGCGAAAGCCGCGAGGTGCTCGCCGAGGTTGCGCGGGGCCGCCGCGCCGCCGTTGTCGAACGCGTCCTTCAGGCGCTTCGCGGCGTCGTCGTACGCGCCCGCCGCGATCTTCGTCTGGGCCTCCGACACCAGGGCCGCCCACTTCGGGCCCGGCGGCAGCGCCTCGGGCGCGGCGTGCGGAGGCGCGGCGGACGCTGACGCATGCGCGCTCGCCGAGGTCGTCGGCGCGGGCGGGGCGCTCGTGGGCTTCTGCGAGACGAGCGGCAGCGGGCGGTTCATCCACCCGGCGACGCCCGCGCCGCCGAGCGCCGCGACGCCGAGCAGCGCCAAGACGACCCGCGATCCGCTCCGCCGCTTGGGCTCGGCGAGCGGGGAGGCCGCGCTGCGAGACGTGCCGTCGTCGGCGACGCTCGGCGCCGCCAGCCTCGTGATCGCGTCGTCGGCCCCGGCGCCCGTCGCGCGCGGGCGCGACGAGGGCGGAGGCGGGACGTCGGACTCGCGCGACACGACGGGCGCGGGCTCGGTTGACTCGTGCTCGGTCGACACGAAGCCCGACGGCTCGCTCTCCTCCATCGCCGCCGCGAAGGCCTCCGCGAGCTCCTTCGGCGTCGGGCAGCGCTGGTCGATGTCGCGATCGAGCGCCTTCGAGAACCACAGCTGCGCCGCGCGCGGCAGGTCGGGCCGGTACTTGTTGAGGTTCGGCAGCGGCGAGCTCGCGATCTGCGCGAACGTCATCGCGATGCCCTTGTCGGTCGACCACACCGTGCGCCCTGTGAGGCACTCGTACGTGATGCACCCGAGCGCCCAGGTGTCCGCGCGGTGGTCGACGGCGCCCTGCCCCTGCACCTGCTCGGGGCTCATGTACGCGGGCGTGCCGAAGATCGCGCCCTCGCGCGTCAGGCGCGCGGTCGCGCCGCCCTCGGTCGCGGGCGCGTAGAACTTCGCGAGCCCGAAATCGAGGATCTTCGCGAGCATCTGGCCGTCCTCATCGATCGTGAGGAAGATGTTCTCGGGCTTCAGATCGCGGTGGACGATGTTGGCTTCGTGAGCCTTCATGAGCCCGCGCGCGACGTGCGTGATGATGCGCACCGTGGTCGCCGGATCGAAGAGGCGGACGCGGACCATGCGCTCGTAGAGCGACTCGCCCGTCAACAGCTCCATCACGAGGAACGGGCGACCGTCCTCGAGCTTGCCGGTGTCGTAGACGTCGCAGATGTACGGGCTGCGCACGGCCGCCGCGGCGCGCGCCTCGCGGAGGAAGCGCTCGACGACGACGGGCGACGTGACGAACTCCGCCGACAGCACCTTGATCGCGACGGGCTTGCCGATGTCGGCGTGCTTGCCCTCGTACACGAGCGCCATGCCGCCTCGCCCGATCTCTCGGGTGACGCTGTAGCGCCCGGCGATGACCGTCCCGGGGACGACCTTCTGCGCTTTGTCGAGGGGGCTGCCGCCCATTCGTCGGCGGCGTTATCGCACATTCGCCGCTGACCCGACAGGCCGATCGGGCGCGCCTCGGGCGATCGCGCGGCGCGTCGCCGTCCGGCCTGAGAGAGCGCTCAGTAGCGGCCCTTGCGCCCCGAGCGGTGCTCGGCGAGCGCGGCGTGATCCTGCTCCTTCTTCAGCAGCACGCCGGCGAAGGGCAGGGGCAGCTCGCGCTTCAGGCGCTCGTGCCCGACGCCGCTCCGCGAGAGCACCGCGAGCCAGTCGACCAGCTCGCTCGTCGACGGCTTCTTGCGCACGCGCGGCACCTGCCGCAGCTCGTAGAACGCGACGATCGCCTGATCGACCAGCGCGTCGTCGAGCTTCGGGTGGTGGACGCGCACGATGGCCTTCATCATCTCCGGCGTCGGAAAATCGATGAAGTGGAACACGCAGCGGCGGAGGAACGCGTCGGGCAGCTCCTTCTCGTTGTTGCTCGTGATGATGACGATCGGGCGCTCCCTGGCGACGATCTCGTCGCCGGTCTCGCCGACCACGAACCGCATCCGGTCGAGCTCGTGCAGCAGATCGTTCGGGAACTCGAGGTCGGCCTTGTCGACCTCGTCGATGAGCAGGACGAGGCGCCTGTCGGACGAGAACGCGCGCCCGAGCGGGCCGAGCTTGATGTACCGACGGATGTCCTTCACGTCGCCGTCCCCGAAGCGGGCCTCGTAGAGCCGCTGCACGGTGTCGTAGACGTAGAGGCCATCCTGGGCGCGCGTGGTCGACTTCACCGGCCAGTGGATGAGCTCGGCGGAGAACGTCGACGCGATCGCCTCCGCGAGCAGCGTCTTGCCGGTGCCGGGCTCGCCCTTCACGAGCAGCGGCCGCTCGAGCGCGAGCGCGCAGTTGACGGCGGCCTCGAGCGAGTCGTTCGTGATGTAGGTGACGGTGCCGCGGAAGCGCTCGAACGTCATGCGGGGCGCGCTCGTACCGGAGCAGCCCGAGCGTGTCTACGCGGGAGCGCGCTTGCCGGGCGCGCGACGCGTCCGCTAGTGTCGAGGGCGCTCGCGCGGCGAGCTCGCATTGGACAGCTCCTCCGTCCCACCCGCCCTGCTGCTCGGCGCCGCCGCGGCGTCCGCGTTCGGCTCGGTCGTGGCGGCGGGCGACGCGGCGCTCTCGGCGCTCAGCCCGGCGCGGCTCTCGGCGCTCGCGGACCAGTCGTCCACGGCCTCGCGCGACGCGCTGACGAGGTTCGCGCGGGCGCCGTCGAAGACGCTCGGGCGCTGGCTCGTCCTGCGCACGATCGCGACGGCGCTCGTCGCGGTGCTGTTCGACGAGGTCCCGCTCCTCGCGGTGACGGGCGCGCGGCCGCTGCTCGCCGTCGGCGCCGCGCTCGTGACGTGCGGCACGCTCTACGAGCTCGCGTCGGCGCTGGCGCGCGCGCGCGCCGTGACGGTGGCGCCCTTGATGCTGCGGGTGCTGCGGCCGATCGAGCTCGTCGTCGCGCCGGTCGCCGATCCGCTCTCGGCGATGGGCCGGTGGGTGAGCGAGCGGCTCGCGCCGGCCGATCCGTCGGCCGAGGGCGCGCGCTCCGAGGCTCGGCTCGCCGAGTCGGAGGTGGAGCACCTCGTCGAGGACGCCGAGAAGGCGGGGCAGATCGCCGCGGAGCCCGCGGAGCTCATCCGCAACGTGCTCGACTTCAAGGATCGGGTCGCGCGGGACGTGATGGTGCCGCGCATCAAGGTCACGCACATCTCGGTGGAGCAGCCCATCGACGAGACCGCGCGGCAGGTCGCCGAGGAGGGCCACTCGCGGTACCCGGTCTACGCGGGCAAGACGGACAACGTCGTCGGCGTGCTGCACGCGAAGGATCTCTTCCGCCGGCTCGCGACCGACCGGCTCGGCGACGCGACCGTGCGCGCCGTGATGCGCGCGCCGGTGCAGTTCATCCCGGAGACCCAGGCCGTCTCGGCGGTGCTGCGCGACATGCGCGCGCGCCGTGACCACCTCGCGATCGTCATCGACGAGTACGGGGGCGTCTCGGGCATCGTGACCCTGGAGGACATCCTCGAGGAGATCGTCGGCGACATCCGCGACGAGCACGATCTCGACGAGCCGCTCGTGGAGGATCTCGGGGACGGCCGCTACCTCGCGGACGCGTCGGTGAGCCTCGGCGATCTCTCGAGCTACCTCGGGCAGTCGCTCCACGCGGACGGTGACTTCGGCTCGCTCGGCGGCCTCCTCACCAGCCAGCTCGGGCGCGTGCCGGCGGTCGGCGAGGCGGTGCACGCGTCCGGTGTGGAGCTCGTCGTCCGCGAGGCCGACGAGAAGCGCGTCATCAAGGTCGAGATCGTGACGCCCCCGCCGCGGTCCATCCGCGTGCCGAGGCCCGCGTCCGGCTGACTAGTCCACGCGGTCGAGGCCGCCGGGCTCGCCGTCCGGGCCGTCCGACGAGACGTCGTACGCGCGCTCGGGGCGCGCCGCGGGGCACGTGAGCCGCAGCGGCCGCCGCCACGCGTCCTCGGGCACGCGCGGCAGGTAGCCCGCCGCGACGAGCTCGCCCCAGCCCGCCTTCGGGCACGCGAGCGCGTGGTCGGCGCGGTACGCGTCGACGGCGCGGCGCGCGAGCAGCAGCGAGGCGCGGGTCGTCCGCAGGTTGGCTTTGTGATTTTCACGCCGCCGGAGCACGATCGCGAGCAGCGCGATCGCGAGCACGCCGAGCGCGAGCCGCACGCGACCCATCCCCAGCCGGCGGAGCGCTGTGCCCTGCCTCTCCCACGGCAGGAACACCGTGCGAGCGGAGCCGCGTCGCCTCGCCACTCAGGGCCCTCGGCTCGCGCTCGCCGACGGCGCGGGCGGGGCCGCGGAGGCCGACGCGCTGGCGCTGACGCGGGGCCGAAACGGCACGTCGCCGAGCCCCCGGCCGCGCGGCGTCGCCTCGCCGAAGACGACCTCACGGCGCCCCCCGCGCGCCACCATCATCGCGCTCGCGAGCAGCATCAGCAGCATCAGCGGCAGGAACCCCGGGGACTTCCAGGGCGGTGGCTTCTGAGGGTCGAACCCCATCTCCGGCCCCCATACCTCGCGCGGCGGCGCTCGCCAAAGCGCGGGGTAAGTAGACTGGATCCTTCCAGCCGGGCGCGAGCGTCGGCGGGGGAGGGGCCGCGGCCGCCCTCGCCTTCAGCTTCACCTTCTCGGGCGTGGCGCCGATCTTCAGCGTGGCCGTCTGCGGGTGAAAGCCCGCCTTCGTGAGGTAGAGTTTCACCTCGGCGCCGGCCTTCGCCCGCTCACCCTTGACCGTCAGCGAGCAGGGCGTGCCGGTGCAGACCTCGTCTCCGTCGGCGCCGTCGAGCCGCACGCTCGCGCCGCTCGGCTCGCTCACGATGCGCAGCGTCGCCTCCTTCGGGGGCTCGGGCTTCGGGGGCGGCGCCACGGACGCCGCGGGCTCGGGCTTCGGCGGCTCCGCGCTCGGCGCGGCGGCGGGCGCGGGAGGGGGCGCGGGAGGAGGGGTCTTCTGCGAGTAGAGCGCGACCGCCGCGGCCGCCGCGACCGCCGCGAGCCCCGCGCCGATGAGGAGCCCCTTGCCCTTCTTCGGCGGCGCCGCGCTCTCGGCGGCGAGGAGCGAGGCGCGCGACGCGGGATCGCTGTCCATCCCGCGGGACACGAACACGTGGGCGCCGGAGCCCGCGGTCGTGCCGTCGGTGCCCGTCATGGTCATGGTCAGCGCGTTCGGCGAGGTGGCCTTCAGCGCCGCCAACAGCTCCTCCATCGAGAGGAAGCGCTCGTCCGGGTTCTTCGCGAGGCACCTCGCGACGAGCGCCTCGGTGAGCTCGTCGACGTCGGCGAGCGGGTTCACCTCCGCGAGCCTGGGGGGAGGATCGTTGACGTGCGCCATCAGCGTCTGGACGTTGCCGCCCTTGTCGAAGGGCACCTTGCCGGTGAGCATCTCGAACAGCACGACGCCGAGCGCGTACACGTCCGCCCGCCCGTCGGTCGCGTCGCCGCGGATCAGCTCCGGGGCCATGTACTTCGGGGAGCCCATGAAGGTGCCCGCCTGCGTGAGGTCCTCGTCGGCCTCCTTCACCAGGCCGAAGTCGATCACCTTCACGAAGTCGTCCTCGTCGCCGTGCTTGACGAGGTAGACGTTCGCGGGCGTCACGTCGCGGTGCACGACGCCGAGGCCGTGCGCCTCGCGCAGGCTGCGCGCGATCTGCCGGGTGATCGACAGCGCGCGCTCGCGAGGCAGCGGACCGTCGTCGCGGATGGCGCGCAGGAGCGTGCGCCCCTCGAGCAGCTCCATCGCGAGGTAGAGCATGCCGTCCTCGGCGGACTTCCCGTAGTCGAACACCGTGACCGTGTTCGGGTGGGTGAGCTTCGAGACCACGCTCGCCTCGAGGAAGAAGCGCTTCGAGAACTCGACCACGTCGCCGCCCTCCGGCAGACGCAGCACCTTGATCGCGCACGCCCGGCCGAGCGACGCCTGCTCGGCGCGGTAGACCGCGCCCATCCCGCCGCGGGCGATGCGCTCCAGGATCTTGAACTTGCCGCCCAGCTCGCGCCCGACGAGCGGATCGAGGTTCGTGTCGCTGTTTGCCATGGATACCAATGGACGATCTTGGACGAGATTCGGCCTCTTGGCGACCACGAATGATCCCGTCGGCCTCGTCAGCCTCGTCAGCGCGCGACCGCGCAGCGGGGCTCGCCGGCGATGACCGTGAGGCCCTGGTTCGACGGCAGGCGGCGATTCAGCAGGCGGGTCATCGCCTCGGAGCCCGTGAACAGGTCGAGGTGCTGGCCCTTCACGCGGCTGCCTCGATCCTCGGCGATCACGCACCCGTCGTGGCTGCCGGCGCCGTCCTCGGACGTCGGCATCCCGACGAGCTCCGGGAGGAACAGGCGCGTGCCGAGCGGCACGACGGACGGGTCGACGGCGACCGTGCGGAGCGGGGTGATCGCCGTCCCGAGCGCGCCGCGTCCGCTGGGGAACCGCGCGGGGTCGAGGGCCTCGAAGCAGATCTTCTGGCCGGACCGCGGGCAGACCTCGGCGCACGGGCAGTCGCGCTTCGCGAAGCTGATGGTCGCCCCGGACGCGAGCCGCCCGCTGCCCTGCACGCAGACGGCGTCGTGGAACCCGCGCGGGACCCGCGCGATCTCGCGGCAGTCGGCGGAGAAGACCGGCGTCGGCGGGCCCTCGTGGTCCGTCGCGCGGGGGAAGTCGTAGTACGTGTTGCGGAACGTCCCGAGCACCCGGCGCGGGCCGGCGTCGACGGCGCGCGCGCTGTCGATCGGCGTGGTCGGAGGGCCGACCTCCTCGCGGGCGCGGGGGCGGGCGCCGCGCGTGGGGCCGGCGCCCGGCGGGGGATCGTCGGGTAGCGGCGTCGCCATCCACCTCGATCCCTGCGTCTCGGCGCACGCCGTGAGCACGAGCAGCGACAGCAGGCAACGGGCGCGCATCGCCTCCGTGTACCACCGCATCCTGCGGCCGCGGGGCGCTTGCGTGCACCTCCGCCGATTCGATAGCGTGGGCGGGCAGGCACGGAGGCCCCCATGCGCAAAGCTAACATTTCATTCTGCGTGCTCTCTCTCGCTCTCGCCGCCGCCTGCGGAGGGGGCACCGACGACGCGTCGCTACCGGCCGCGTCGGGCGGCGGCGCGGGCGCCGGAGGAGGGGTCGCCGGCGCCGGTGGCAAGGCGGCCGGCGGGGCGGCGGGCGCGGCAGGGAAGGCCGCCGCGGGCGCGACGAGCGGAGGCGCCGCTGGCAAGGCGGCGGGTGGCTCCTCGGGCGCGACGTCCGGAGGCGCGAGCGGCGCGGCAGGGAAGGGCGGCGCCGCTGCGGGCGCGGGCGGCGTGGTCGCCGGTGCGAGCGGCGCAGCAGGGAAGGGCGGCGCGGCTGCGGGCGCAGGAGGAGCGGCTGCGGGCGCAGGGGGCGCGGCTGCGGGCGCAGGAGGAGCGGCTGCGGGCGCCGCAGGGACGAGCACCGGTGGTTCGAGCGGCGGACCGGGCGGCGGCGGCGCGGCGGGCAAGGGGACGGCTGGCGCCGGAGGCGGGTCGGCAGGCGCTGGGGGCGGCGCGGCGGGCACGAGCGGCGCGGCGGGGGCGGCGGGGAGCGCCGCGGTGTGCCCCGCGAACCCGCCTGGGTTCAACCAGGCCTGCCCCGAGCTCGGCATGTGGTGCACCTACGGCAACCAGCAGTGCAGCTGCTTCGGCGGTCGCTGGGACTGCGACCCCTGTCCGGCCAGCCGACCCAACGACGACAGCCAGTGCAACTCGGGCGGCGGCCAGGGCTCCCAGTGTCGGTACTCCGACGAGATCTGCGTCTGCGCCGGCGGCGACTGGGACTGCGGTTCCTGCCCGGCGACCGAGCCCGCCGAGGACTCCGCGTGCGCGAACAACCTCCCTGGCATGCAGTGCGCGTACGGCGCGCGCCAGTGCACGTGCGCCAACTCCAACTGGAGCTGCACCACGCCGAACATGGGCGGCTGCCCCCAGAACGAGCCCAACCCCGGCAGCTCGTGCCAGGCGCCGCCGGGCGGCGGAGTGTGCAACTACCCCGGCGGCGCGACCTGCGCCTGTGTGCAGGGGCAGTGGCTGTGTAACTGACGCGCGGAGGCGCGGGTCCTGGCGGCGCTCCGCTCGCGGCGCCATGCTCGGTGGTGTCGGTGGTGCCCGGCGCGCCGCGCGAGAGCCGCCGGGCCGTAGGCGCGGAGTCAGGAGCTGACAAGGCGCGCGAGCGGGACGGCGGCTCTCCGAGGGACGCGCTGTCGCTCACGCTCCGTGCACAGGCACCCGCCGCGTCACCGGACCGAGCAGCCACCTCCGACCTCCGGGCGAAAATCGCGGCCCTCCGGCCGCGATTTCGGGGGGAGTTGGGAGAGTTTGGAGGGGGGCTGGCCTGGCTGGCTTGGGGGCCGGGGAGGCCCCCCAACCTCGAGCGCCTCCACGCCCCCGCAGCCGGGCAGCCATGCGACAATGGCCCAGCGCAAGCGCCCCCCGCAGCCGGCGCAGTCATGCGACAAAGGCCCAGCGCCAGCGCCCCCCAGCGATCACTTCGCGGCCATGCGGATCGCGCCGTCGAGGCGGATCGTCTCGCCGTTCAGCATCGTGTTCTCCGCGATGTGGCACACGAGCGCGGCGAACTCCGGCGGCCGGCCCAGGCGCGGAGGGAACGGCACCTGCGCGCCGAGCGACTTGCGAGCGTCCTCGGGGAGCGCGGCCAGCATCGGCGTGTCGAAGATGCCCGGCGCGATCGTCAGGACCCGGACCCCGAACCGCGCGAGCTCGCGCGCGATCGGCAGCGTCATGCCGACGACGCCCGCCTTCGACGCCGAGTACGCCGCCTGTCCGATCTGCCCGTCATACGCGGCGACCGACGCCGTGAGCACGATGACGCCGCGCTCGCCCTCCTCGTCGGCCGGGTTGGCCTGCATCGCCGCCGCGGCGAGGCGCGTCAGGTTGAACATGCCGACGAGGTTCACCTCGACCGTCTTCTTGAACCAGTCGAGCGGCATCGGGCCCTCCTTGCCGAGCACGCGCCCGGCGAAGCCGATGCCCGCGCAGCCGGCGACGATCGACAGCGCGCCGAACCTCGACGTGGCGAGGTCGACCGCGGCCTTCAGCGCGGCCTCGTCGAGCACGTCGCACTCGGCGAAGACGGCGGCGTCTCCGAGCTCCCTCGCGAGCGCCTCGCCCGGCTCCTTCGCGCGGTCCGCGATCACCACCCGCGCGCCCTTCGCGACGAGCGCGCGCGCGGTCGCGGCGCCGAGCCCCGACGCGCCGCCAGAGACGAGACAACCCTTGCCTTGGATGTTCATGCGCGGCGCTTCGCACGGCCGGGCCGCGGCGTCCCGGAGATCCCGCCCGCGCCGATCGCGCGCCGGCGTGTGAGTAGCCGGTGACCCGCGGCGGGCGACAGGGCAGGGTGCGGGCGATGGATCGCGCGTTCGACGTCGTCGTCATCGGCGCGGGGCACAACGGCCTCGTCGCCGCGAACCTGCTCGCCGACGCGGGCCTCTCGGTGCTCGTGCTCGAGGACAAGGACGTCCTCGGCGGCGCGACCCGCACGGAGCGACCGTTCGCGCGGGCGCCCGGCCTCGGCACGTCGACCGGCGCGTACCTCCTCGGCGTGATGCCGCCCGAGCTGCCGCGGAGGCTCGGCGTCGAGATCCCGACCCTGCGCCGCGATCCTCACTATTTCCTGCCGACGACCGGCGACGCGCACCTCCTCTTCGGGCGCGACGCCGCCGTGACGCGCGGGCAGCTCGCGCGCTGGTTCTCGGCCGCCGACGTCCGCGCGAACGACGCGTTGAACGCCGAGCTCGCGGCGCTCCGAGACGACGTCGCGCCCGCGTGGCTCGCCGAGCCCGGCTCTGTCGAGGAGACCGCCGACCGTTACGTCCGCCCCGCGCTCCGCGACACGTTCGTGTCGCTCTGTCGAGGCAGCGTGGGCGAGTACCTCGATCGCTTCGGCTTCGAGAGCGATCTCCTGAAGGCGATGTACGCCGTCACCGACGGCCTCTCGGGGCTCACCGGCACCTGGTCGACGAAGGGCTCCGGTCACAATTTCCTCGTCCACAACATGTGCAGGCTGCCTGGCGCGGACGGCACGTGGATGATCGTCGAGGGCGGGATGGGCACCGTCGCCGGCGTCCTCGCCGACGCCGCGAGGAGGCGCGGCGTCACGTTCGTCGTGGGGGACGGCGCCGCGGCGGTCGAGCTCACGTCCGGGCGTGTGTCGGCGGTGGTGACGAAGAGCGGCCGCCGCTTCGACGCCGGCGTCGCGGTCTCGGCCGCCGATCCGTTCCGCACGGCGGCGCTCGTCGCCGGCGCGCTCCCGGCCGAATTCTCGGCGCGGCTCGAGGCGTGGAGGCGCCCCGGCACCACGATGAAGGTGAACCTCGCCCTGTCACGCCTGCCCACGTTCACTTGCCTCCCTGACCCACCGGCGCGCTTCGGGCCGACGATCCACTTGTTGCCCCAGGGAGAGGACGTGCTCGGGGCGCTCGAGCGCGGCTTCGCCGAGGTGATGGCGGGGCGGCTGGCGACGGAGCCCACGATCGAGTGGTACTTCCACACCAGCGTCGATCCCTCGCTGCAAGACGCCGCCGGCAACCACAACTCGGCGCTCTTCGTCCAGTGGGTGCCGCACACGATCGCCGGCTCGAGCTGGGAGGCCGAGGAGGCGCGCTACGTCGCGCACTTGCTGTCGATCTGCGACAGGTTCGCCCCCGGCACGTCGGCGAGCGTCGTCGACACGTTCGCCCTGCCACCGCCGAAGATCGAGCAGCACTTTGGCATCTCGATGGGACACATTCACCACATCGACAACTGCTTCGCCTTCGCCGACCGCGCGCCGTACCGGTGGCCCGTCGCGGGCCTGTACGCCGCCGGCGCGGGGTGTCACCCGGCGGGGAGCGTCATCGGCGCCGCGGGCCACAACGCGGCCCAGGTGGTCCTCGAGGATCTGGGGCGCGCGTGATCACGCTCCATCGGCAGGTGAGGTTCGAGGAGGTCGACGCGGCCGGGATCGTCTTCTTCGCGCGGTTCTTCGGCTACGCGCACGAGGCGATGGAGCACTTCTTCGCGGGGGTCGACGGCGGCTACCCGGGGCTCATCGTGACGCGCAGGATCGGGCTGCCCGCGGTGAAGACGGGCGCGGAGTTCGCGTCACCGCTGCGCTACGGCGAGGTCGTGCGCATCGACACCACCAGCGCGCGGATCGGCACACGCAGCGCGGACCTGCGGTTCGTGCTCGCGTGCGGCGAGCGACGCGCCGCGGTCGTGACGCACACGGTGGTGACGACCGATCTGGTGACGATGCGCTCGTGCGAGATGCCGCCCGACGTCCGCCGTGTGCTGGAGGCGCACCTCGAGCCCTCCGGCGAGGGGCGCGCCGAGGCACAGGGCGGGCGTCGAGCGTGACGCCACCATCCTCCGCGCGGCACCGGCCGAGGCGCCGCCGGCCGCCCAGCTACTGGAACCTCGGGCACCCGTGCCAGGTCGCGTCGGGCTTGAAGCACCTGTGTTCACACCCGGGGCGCCCGCAGGGATAACAACAGACCAGCCCTGCCTGGCAGTTGGCACGAGGGCGATCGCAGGTCTCTCCCTCGCCGGCGAGCGGCGTTGGCGGCGGTGGCGCGCTCGAGCTGACGGCCGTCGGGGCGGCAGAGTCGGCGGGATGCGCCGCGGTCGTCGCGACGGCCGGGGTCGACGTCCCGGTCGACCTGGGGGCGCGCGCCGGCTCCGGCGGGCCCGGCGGCGCTGCCGCGACACAGGCGACCGTGGCCCAGGCGAGTCCGACGAGCGGGAGGTGACTGGCGCGCATCCGAAGCCTACACACCCGGCAAGGCGACCGCGTCAAGCGCGGAGGGGTGCTTCGGAGGCGGACGGCGACCTCCGGGCGGAGCGACGGAGCAACGGCGGGGATGTCCCGGGCGGCGCGAGCAGTTGTTCGCGACGCGCTGGGTGACGTGGACGCGCTGGCGGCGTCGTGCGCGCTCCAGGTGCGGTCGCGGCGCTGTGGACCAGCGGCGCCTCGCCACCCCCGGCGCGGACGGGTGACGGTCAGCGTGGGGTGACCGTGACGGTGACGCGATCCCCGGCGCCCGGCTTCGTCACGCGGACGACGTCGCCGTTCACCTCGAACGCGCAGCCTCCGCACTCGACGTCGAAGCCGCTCGGGTACGCCCGCTTCGGCGCGACGAATTCGGTGGGCGCGGTGACGGCGGCGACGGGCGCGTAGGACAGCGAGAAGACGCGGGTCTTCGCGTCGAAGGCGTAGGTGACCGCGTCGCCCGCGACCCTCCGCGGCACGGGGCGCACGACGACGTGCGGGCGAGGCTGGGGCGATCGTGCATTCCAGGTGGCGACGTCTAGCACGTTCGACGCCAGCCTCCGCGCCGGCCGGGAGGCTCGGAGTTGCTCGGAGTTCCGTCGCGACAGCGCCAATCTTGCGCCCTTCGAGCGAACCCCGGACTCCCAGACCGAGGCGCTGGGGTGCCCGCGACCGTTCACTGACAGGTGGCGACGTCGATCGAGTTCGACGCTGGCGCCGCGTCGACGCCCGTCGCGGCCGTCGGAGCACGCGGGCTGTTCGCGAGCCGGGACAGCGTCGCCGTCGAGCTCGCGCGGTCATTGGGGCCGCCGGTTGCCCGAGCGGGGTCCGACGGCGCTCGGAGGAGGGTGGCGGGTCCGCGGGGGGCACCCCGATCGCGCCGTCTGGCGGCGAGTACATTGCGCCGTTCCTCCGCTCGCTCCGCGGCGAACGCTGACGCTCGCTGGCAGAGGTCGGCGAGACCGCGCTACCTTGCCCGGATGGTGTCCTCCGTTCGCGCGCTGGGGTTCGTGTCGCTCGCGCTCGTGGCCTGTGGCGGCGAGGTGCTCGGGGGCGCTCGCGTGGCCGAGGTGCCCGACGCGCACGCGCGGGCCACCCCCGCCGAGATCGCCGCCGATCCCTGCCTGCACGGCGCGAGGGACGCCTGCGCGAGGCGCTGCCTCGACCGACAGGACGCGCCGAGCTGCAACACCGTGGGCGTGATGCTCGAGTTCGACGCCGACCGCGCCGATCCTGCCGAGGCGTCCCGATACTACCGCCTCGCCTGCGGCGGCGCGTACGCACCCGGTTGCAACAACCTCGGCTGGCTCTACATGCTCGGGCGCGGCGTGAGGCGGGACCCGCCGCTGTCGATGGCCCTGTTTGCCCGCGCGTACGACGCTCACCGCACGGCGTGCCTGCGCGGGGAGGTCGAGGGGTGCGTGCTCGCGGGAGACCTCGCGCGGGAGGGTCGCGCCGGAGACGCCACCCCGGCCGACGCGCTGGCGCTGTTCGCGCGCGGCTGCGGGCTCGGCCACGCGCCCGCGTGTCGGCGCATGGCTGACTGACGCGGGTCGAGCTCCCGGCGCCCCCGGCGTCGCGGGGGACAGGGTCTCCATCGACAGTGTCGTTCTCCACCTCGGTAGCGACACCGGAGACCGCCGCGCCCGGTGATGAGCTGGAGTGCGCGCGTGACCAGTTGCCTGGTCTGCATGCGCTCCCGTCCCTCTGTCGCGCGCCTGCGTCGGCGCGGAACGTGCGTGTGAGAGGCGCAGAGACCCGCCGGCTCCAGCGCTCGCCCCCTGGGTCTCGTTGCGTGGTAGGGTGGCGGAATGAGGACTGTACCGGTGGGGCTCCTGGTCGGGGTGCTGGCGGCGGTGGGGTGCGGGTCGGGGAGCGAGGAGTCCCCGCCGGCGAACGCAGGGTCCGGAGGGGGTGCTGCCGGCACGGGCCAGGGCGGAACGGCGGGAATGGGACAGGCGGGAGACGGGCAAGGCGGCGCGGGACAGGCGGGAGTCGGGCAAGGCGGCGCGGCGCAAGGCGGCTCCGCGCAAGGCGGCGCGGGACAGGCGGGCGCAGGGCAGGGGGGAGGTCCTGGCGAGAGCGTGACGCTGAGGAGCCAGCCCTGCGAGAAGAACCCGCAGCAGGCGAGCAAGTGCGAGTCGTACGAGGTGGCGTGCGAGGGGCTCGAGCCTGCGGTGGTCGACATCGCCTACTACGACGCAAAGGGGGCAAAGAAGGGGACGATCCTGTTTGGCAGCGGGGGGGACGGGACGGGGTACTACAACTTGAACGAGTCGACGGCGCTGCAGGACGCTGGCTACGCGGTCGTCGATCGGCGCTGGCCGAAGGGGTGGTTCACGGGGGCCAAGGACGGCCCCCAGCAGGCGGCCTGCCGGCTCGCTTCGGTGCTGCGGATGCTCCGCACGACGGTGGCGGCCAAGGGCGCCCTGTGCGCGACGGGCAACTCGGGCGGGAGCGCGGAGAACGTCTACGCGTGGACTTGGCAGGGCGCGGGGCAGTCGCTGGACTTCGCCCTCCCGACGTCCGGACCGTTCCACAGGCTCGATCTCGCGTGCCAGGGGCAGAGCGACGCCGCGTGGGTGACAGAGTGCGAGGCTCTGATGGCCCAGCGCTGCCCGGACTGCGCCTCGAGCTCCTGCCAGCTCGCCGGCGCCCGGGGGTTGCTCGACATCTCGTTCGACAACCAGACGAGGTGTACCCAGCCGGGGCCAGGTGATCTCCAGCTCCTGAAGCAGCGCAGCCCCACCCAGGGGCCCTTCGTCGCGAAGCTGGGCAAGCTGCCCATCAAGTTCCTGGTGGGCAAGGACGACCCGGGCGCCTACGCGCCGCTGGCGACCGCGCTGGTGGACGACCTGCTCGCCGCGGGGGCGAAGGTCGAGATCAGCTACGTGACCGGGGCCCCGCACGAGATGGACCAGACCCCCGAGGGGGCGTCTGCGATCCGGGACGCCCTGCTCGCCGGCTGCAAGACGCCCTGACGCCTCTCGGTCGGGCAGCGGCGAGGTAGTCTGCCCAGCCCGTCCGCTGACCTCGTCACTGCGGCACGATGCTCGACCAGTTGAGCATCGCGCACGCAAGGGTCGACACGGAGAAGCCGAAGGACGCGAGGGAGGTGAGGGCGCTCACGCGTCACCTCCCTCAGGCCTGGCGGCGTGCGTCACCGCCGACGCCCCGGCCGAGGCGCTGGGTGCGCCCGCGCCGCGCTGGGCGTCCCACGACCGCTCACTGACAGGTGGCGACGTCGATCGAGTTCGACGCCGGCGTCGCGTCGACGCCCGTGTCGCGGCCGCCGGAGCACGCGTTCGGGCCGTTCGCGAGCCGGGACAGCGTCGCTGTCGAGCTCGCGCAGTCATTCGGGCCGAAGATGTTCCCGCGGGCGGGGATGGTAAGGTTCGTTCGGTTGGCAGGGGAGAAGCAGACGCCGACGCCGAGGTTGATGTTCCCCTGGGCGTTCGTGCGCTGCAGCGTGTTGTGGCCTGGGTCTCCGGCGGTGCCCAGGTCGACCCGCAGCGTTCCGGCGCCGCCGTTGGGGGCGATGAGGTGCACGCCGTGGCCGGTGTTGCCGAGCATGGCGCTGTTGCGCAGCTTCACGTTCGACGTCCAGGTCGCGCGCAGGCCGCTGCCGCCGATGCCGCCGCCGTTGGCGAAGGAGACGACGCCGTCGAGCTCGCAGAGCGGCGGGCCGCCGACCGAGGTCGCCGACTGGGTGATCAAGACGCCGCTGCCGGCGCACTTCTCGATCAGGATCGTGCCCTGGCCGACGGTGACCGGATCGGGGACGCCCGAGAGCTTGACGGCCGCGCTGCCGATGACGGCGAGCCCCGTCGGTGACTGCTCGATGTGGATGGGCGCCTCGCCCGCCGCGGCGACGAACGACGCGAACGCGGCGCCGTCTCCGACAGTGAACGCGGCCCGCGGGCTCAGACGCCCACAGCTGGTGAGGTGGGTGCCCTCCTTGACAGTGACGCGGCCGGTGCCGCCGACGGCGACGCAGGAGGCAGGCGCGCCCGTGATGCGCACCCTGCGCAGCGTCGTCGCGTCGGTGGAGCCGGTGGTGACGAGCACGCCGACGGTGTTGTTGCCGACGAGCGAGGTGGCGTCGATGTCGAGCAGGTGCGCGCCGCCGTCCAGCGTCGCGCCGTCGGTGGCGAGGTCGAAGACCCGGTCGTCTCCGGTGGGCTTGACGATGACGTCTCCGCCGCTCGTGGTCACCGTCACGAGCCGCGGGACGCGCAGCGGGTAGGTCTCGCCGGCGTCGAGCGTGCTCGGCCCGACCACGGAGATCGTGAGCGCGGGGCCGGCCGCGTTCCCGCCGATGGCCGCGATCGCGGCGGTCACCGTCTTGAAGGCGCAGCGCGCCGCCGCCGCGCCGCCCGAGGTCCCGCTGCCCGTCGCGAGCGCGTCGTCGCCGTTGACCGGATCGACCACGTACGTCGTCCCGACCGCGTCGCACACGCCGCACGCCGCCGCGAGGCAGACGTTGCCCGCGCCGTACGCGGCGCCGCACGCGCCGTCGTCCGCCGGCTCGGCGCAGTCGGCGCAGACGCCGCTGCGGCACAGGCCCTGCGTGTTCGTCGACGTCGTGCACGCGGTGTCGGTGCCCACGCAGCCCACTGCGCCGCCAGCGCCGCCCGTGCCAGCGGCGCCTGCGCTCGCGCCGCCCGCGCCTGCGGTCGCGCCGCCGGACCCCGCGCTCGCGCCGCCGGATCCCGCGCTCGCGCCGCCGGATCCCGCGCTCGCGCCGCCGGATCCCGCGCTCGCGCCGCCCGTGCCTGCGCTCGCGCCGCCTGTGC
>JADLFU010000184.1 GCA_020849655.1 Polyangiaceae bacterium
ACCTCGGCGGCGTGCTCCTTGGTCTTCAGGAGATCGACGTCGCGCTCGAGGTCGCGGAACCGCCGCTCTCGCTCGGCATCCTGCCGGACGATCGTGTAGCGCAGGAGCGCGCCCACGACCGCGACGCCGATCGAGATGGCGAGGCTCGCCGCGCCGAGGAGCGTCTCAGCCATCGGCCGGGTGCTCCGCGGTGGGGCTCGCGGCGGGCGGGCTCGCTGCGGGCGCACCCGCGGAGTCGGCACCGCTCGCGAGGCCCGCGCCGATCTTGCTTCCCGCGTAGCCGAGCGCGGTCATGCCGCCGATGGCCGCGAGAGCGACGCCGACGCCGTGCACGAGCGCCTCGCGCCACCCGTCCGGCGAGCCGAAGGCGCCGAGGCTGCCGCCGAGGACCATGGCCACGATGGGCACGACGAGGCCGTCGACGCGCGGCAGACGCGTGCGGATGAGGCCGGTGATTCCGATGATGATCGCGGTGAGCTGGGTGTCGTTCACGGTGTCCTCCTTGGTTTCGAGCGGCCTCGGAGGACCTGAAGCGGTGGGTCAGCTGGGTTCGGGCTCGGCCTTCGCGCCCATCTTCATCGCGCGCAGCGCGCCCATGTGGGCGGCGTACACCGCGCGCTCGCGGACGATGGCCTCCTCGCCTTGACCGATGATCTCGAGCGCCGCCGGACCGAGGTTGGGCAGCGCGCGTTCAAGCACCAGGGCAGCCTCTGGCATCGTCACGAACGCGCACTGCAGCTCGGGGGCGAGCTTGCCGGCGTCGTCGGCGATGGCCGACAGCACCACCGGCCGGTCGCGGTTCAGGTCGAGGAACAGCAGCAGCGGACGCCGATCGCCGACAGCGAGGAGCACGTGCCAGAGCGCGATGCGATCCTCGTCGCGCTCGATCGCCACGTCGACGAAGTCCGCGAGCGTGCCCCAGCAAGGGCAGACGTCGTCCTCGATCGCGGCGATCTTCTCCGCGAACGCGTGCAACACGGGCGACGCGAGCTCGCGGAGCGCGGCGCCGATCTGCTCTCGAAGGATGCTCTCCATGGGGGACCTCACACGACGTAGGCGTTCACGGTGACGAAGAGCCTCACGCCGGAGCCGTTCCGGACGCTGAGCTGCGGGCCGCTCGCCGCGCCCTTGTCGACGAACGCCTGGAGAGAAAGCCAGTAGGGTCCGTGCTGGTACTGCGGCTGTAGCGGCTGGTCGGACGCGTCCACGAGGTTGTAGGCGACGGTGACGAGGTCCGGAGCGAGCGAGAGCGTGCCCGCGACCTTCGTCGTGCTGGCGGGGACCACCCAGCCGTCGCTGAAGATGCGGCGGAGGTACCGCCCGTCGTGGTCACCCGAGCCGATGTGGGCGTTGATGTGGTTCAGGATCGCGAGCAGCTGGTCGCGCACCTTCGTGGCCGTGACCGCACGCGGCGTGCCGCCGAGCGCCTGGCTTCCGACAAGCGCGCCTCCCTGGCCCGCCGCCGCCGACGCGAGGTCTCCGGCCAGCTCCTGCAGCTGGGCCTGGACGTTGGTCGCGGCGACGAAGTTGTGCGCTGTCGCCGAGATCGCCGCAGCCGCGTGGGCGTTCGCAGCGGCGCCGACGTGCGCGTTCAACCACCCCAGGATCGCAGCGAGTTGAATGTCGACCGACGAGGCGGCGAGCGCGTGCGGAACCCCGGTGATCGCCTTCGTGCCGACACGCGCGGCGCCGGGCGTCGCGGCCTGCGACGCGAGGTCGTCGATGAGCTCGTCGAGCGCTGCCTTCACGGTCGCCCCGGCGATGAAGCCGTGCGGCGGGTAGTCGACGTCCTGCGCCTTGTGGCGGCTCGCAGTCGCCGCGAAGTGGGCGGTCAGCAGGGCGTCGACCGAGTCGAGCGCGGTCTGCGCCGTGCCCGCCGTCTTGCTGAGCGTGTTCCAGAGCCCGGCGACGATCGCGACCGCGTTGCCCTGCGTGAAGACGAACGCCTGACGGCGGGACGTGTCGATGTCCGCCGCGAGGATCTGGGTCTGCCCGGCCTTGCGCTTGACGTCGCACAGGAGCAGCTCGCCGTCGACGAGCGCGGTCTTCGTCGCCGACCCGATCGCCGCCTGCGGCGACTGCCGCACGACCAGCTCGAACGACTCGTCGCGCCGGAAGAAGACCTGCTGGGAGTTCCCGTCCGTCCGAGGGTCCGAGAGCAGCCGCTTGAACCGCAGGTAGACGCCGACCCAGCGCTCCTGGCCGACGGTCGTCACCTGCGTGGGGATGCCCGTCGAGTCGACCGAGACGTCGACCCGCTGGCCGGTGCCGAAGAAGATCCGCTGACCAAGCCGGTCGTAGGCGCGCCCGGGCGCGGAGAGGTCGATGGTCAGGTCCGCGATCGGCGCGTGCTGCGTGGGGACGGCGCCCGCGACCACGCCGAACAGGCCGATGTCCGCCGCGATGTTGCGGTCCGCCTTCTCGAGCAGCTCGAACGCGAGGTCGAGCTCGGCCTCGGTCACGCGCTGGCGGAAGTAGAAGTCGACCCGGTCGGCCACGGGGACGCAAAGCGTTCCCCGCCCGGATCGGTCGCGAACTGCGCCGGCTACCAGCCCACTGCGCGACGGGGATTCTGCCGCCAATAGACCGCCGGGGCCTCGCAGCAATCCAGCACGCGCCCGAACGCGTCGACGATCTCCACGCGCCACGTGACGCTCTCCTGGAGGCCTAGCGCCAAGCGGTTGCGGCGCGCGAGGTCCTCCGTGAGCACGTCCGGGTGCAACGTGAGCACCGTCGTGCGCGCTCCGGCGCTCTCGATCGGCTCGTACCAGCAGCAGGTGCTCCCGAGCTCGAGCCCCCAACCGTCGAGCAGCGTCGCACGCTGATAGGTCCGGATGAACCGCCGATTCGTCGTCGACGTAGTCACCTGCACCCCGACGCCGGTCGATTGGATCGCGAGACCACGCACCTCGGCCCCGCCGATCACGTGCTCGCTCTGCGCGAGGGTGAGAGGCAGCGGGCTGCCGCAGCCCGTGGGAAGGAGCAACTCCGGCCCGGACTCGCCCGACCAAAGCGTGTTCAGGATGTCGGCTGCCGAATCGAACACCGTGTCGTCGGTGGTCCAGCAAAGACCGTTCAAGCAGACGCCCGCGGGCGCCTCGCTGAGGGCCTGTGTAACCGCGAACGTGAACCTGCCGCTTCGGCGCTCGTGGTCCTCGTATGCATTGGTGTCGGGAGACACCGCAGCGAACACGCGCAAGCCGTCGCAAGCGGCAGCCAGGGCGAACTGCCACGCCGGCTCGAACCACCCTCCTACGCCAGCCACCGTAGCGACCTTGTCGCGAAGGATCGGGATCGCGGCACCCGCGTGGCACGCGTCCAGGAAGATCGTCTTGATCCGCGACGGCACGCGGCGCAGCGCGGCTCCGAGCACCGTGTAGGGCAGGAGCCCATCCGAGAGCAGGATCCCCTGCGGACTCCCGTGCCCGGAGAAGGACATCACGAGACAGTCCGGCGGCTGGCGTTCCAGGCTGGCGATCGCAGCGAGCACGCTTCGCCGCGTTGCGGCGCCACCCTGAAGAAGCTGCAGCTGCTGTGGAGCGACGGGGCCCAGGTCGCCGACCATGACCCGGGCGAAGCGCAGAGCGTCGTTCTCCGCGTAGTTCAGCACGCGCGCGCCCGGCCCGACGTTCACGCCCACCGCCACCAGGGCGTAAGGAGTCAAAGAAATCCTCGAAGTTTGACTGGCCGGAGGCAGCGGCGCAAATCGCCTCAGTGCAGGTCCGTCGACACGCCGACCAGGCTCTCCCCCAGCTCCCAGTCATCGAAGGACGGCGGCGGAAGCGGCTCGACGAGGTTCACGAAGTGCGTGTGCGCGGGCTTCAGGTAGTCGACGATCGCGCGCAGCTGGCGCCGCTCCTTCGCAGCGAGCACGCGCCCCACCTTCAGGTCGAAGGCGTAGCGGGCGAAGCGGTCTGACGGGCCGAGCTCCCAGTTGAGGTCCAGCTCGGACTCCCCGAGAACCATCGCGGCCGCGGCGAGCGGGGTGATCGCGTCGATGTCGACGCCGAGGAAGAACCGCACGGCGTTCTTCACGCCGACCGCCGTGCCCTTCTGCCGGTACATCTCGACGAGGACCGACGCGAGCCGGCGCTTGCCGAGCGTGTCGAGCTCGAACGGAAACGGGTCGCCGAGATCGCGGAGGATGACGTCGAGGAACCCCTCGGGCGCGCGCTCGAGGTCGAAGACGTCGGGGAATCG
>JADLFU010000185.1 GCA_020849655.1 Polyangiaceae bacterium
TGCCCTGCCGTCGCGCCCTCATCGCGTCGCCTCGGGGTCCCTCGACTCGAGGGCTCGCCCGACGCGGTCGCCGGGCCCCCGCGTGACGAGCACCTCGGCGTGCTGGGCGAGTCGATCGAGGAGCGCCGCAGTGAGCTTGTCGTCACCGAAGACGCGGCTCCATTCCCCAAACGAGAGGTTCGAGGTGAGGATCGTCGCGCGCCTCTCGTGCCGGTTCGAGAGCACATCGAAGAGCAGCTCCCCGCCGGCCCGTTCGAAGGGCACGAAGCCGAGCTCGTCGATCACCACGACCGCGCTCCGCTGCAGGCGATCCTGCACGCGGCCCAACTGCCGCGCGTCGCGCGCCTCGGTCAGCGTCCGCACCAGCTCCGAGGCGCGGAAGAAGACAGCGCTGTGACCACGCCGTATCGCCTCGATCGCGAGCGCGATCGCGAGGTGCGTCTTGCCCGTCCCGACGGGGCCCAGCAGGACGACGTTGCGCGCCGCGGTGATCCACTCGCCGCGCGCGAGCTCCTCGATCCGGTTGCGCGCCAGGCCGTGGGGACGCCGCCAGTCGAATTGCGTGAGGGGCTTGCGCGCCGGGAGTCGCGCCGCGCGCAGCCGCCGCTCGATGGCGTGCTCGCCCCGCGTGCTGATCTCGGCGTCGAGCAGCGCGTGAAGGTACGTCGCGGGGGACAACCCTTCGTGGATGGAGCGTCGCTCGGTCTCGACGAACTCGCGCGCGATCGTTGGCGTCTTGAGCGTCCGGCAGTGGGCGCGCACGACGGCTTCCATGGCGCTCCGGTCCTCGGCGCTCACGCGGTCCTCCGCGCATCGCAGAGCGCGTCGTAGCGTGAGAGGTCGCTCGTCTCGACCTCGAAGCCGCGCAGCGCCTCGGGGACCACCAGCGTGAGCGCGGGGACGGGCTCGGCGCGGCGCTCGGGGAGCAACTGCTCGGTGCCGAGGGCGTGGACGATGCGCGCGGTGGTCGCCGGGAGCCCGTCGTGGTCGGCGTCGCGGAGCCACGGCGCGAGTCGGCGTGCGGCTTCGATCTCGTCGGGGCTGTGCCTCACGCGCAGCGCCGACCACAGGGCGCGCCAGGGCTCTCCGAACTGCGCGACGAGCTCGTGGGCGACCTGTCGCAAGGCCTGGGGCTTGGTCGACAGGGGACGCAGCAGATGTCGGTAATCGACGCTGCGCCCGCCGAAGGGCTGACGAGGGTGTCGGACGCACTCGTCACCCAGGGCGAAGACGATCGCATCGGTCCCGACGCGGAGCTCGACGTCCCGGCCGCACCAGCGGCTGGGCACCGAGTAGGCTGCGCCGCCGACCGCGTGGCTGGCGTGGTGTCGCAGGGTCACCACGCGCACCTCCGCGGGGTCGAAGCGCTCGGTCGGGAGGGGACGCAACGCCGCCCGCTCGCGCTCCCAGGCCGCCGCGTCGTCGGCGCGGCGCGCGAACTTCGCGTCGAGCTCCGCCTGCAGCGTCGCGGAGATCGCGGCGACGCTCGGACCGACGGGGATGGGCACCAGATGCTGCAGACGGACGTTGCCGCCGCGTCGCTCGACCGATCCCTTGTCGTGGCCCTCGCCGGGCCGACAGAAGCGCGGCTCGAAGGCGTAGTGGGCGACCATCTGCGCGAAGCGGGGACGGAGCTGGCGCGGTTGACCGAGGAGGACCTTGGCGACGGCCGCGGTGAGGTTGTCGTAGGCGATCGCGGCCACGACGCCGGCGAAGTGCGCGAACGCCGCGACGTGGGCTGCGAGGAACCACGTCGCGTCCTGCCGCTCGCAGAGCATCGCGAAGTCGCGACGCGAGTGCAGCAGGCGAAGCAGGAACATCCACGCCTTGGTGCGCACCCCGGCGACGACGATCCAGACCTCGAAGAAGTCGGCCTGGGCGAGCTCCCCCGGCGGGTGGACGAGGGGCACGGTGACCTCCTTCGCGTCGCGCCGAAACTCGGCGACGAGGCGGCGGACGGTGCGACCGCTCACGTCGTGTCCTCGCTCTCGAAGCAGCTCGGTGAGGCGCTCCGCGGTGAGCCGCTGCTTACCCGCCGTGAAGGTGCGGCGGTCCTGCCAGATCGCCTCCGCGTCGGCGCGTACCGCGTCACGCGCGGGGGCGGACGGAGGCTGCGTACGGGCGCGCTGCCCGGCGACCGTCCCGGTCCGCACGTAGCGGCGGACCGTATTGCGCGAGAGACCGAGTTGTCGCGAGACCTCGCGGAGGGGCACGCCCTCGGCGAGCACCTTGTGTCGGATCACTGCCACCAGATCCATCGGAACCATCCCCTGGCGGTCGCAGACCGCCCATCACGTTGTCCAACCACCCGACCCGGGCCTGGGGTGGGTCAGTTTCGGTTGGCCGAGATGGGTCAGTTTGGGGTGGCCACGGACACGGCGCTCGCTCCGCGCGGCGAAGGCGGGACCGACCGGCCTCCGCGGGAGCTCGTTCCCGCGCCTCTGGGTGCAGCGGGCGGGGCTCTCGATGGCCGAGGCGCGCGACCTCGTGATCGCGACGACGCTCCATGGGAACGTCCCCGAGGCGCTCCGGCTCGCGCACCTCATCGCGGGCGGCGTGACCACCGGCGTCAGCCGCGGGCGCGCCTGACAGCGTGTTTGATCCCTGATCTCTGTTGGAATTCGCGCAGCCGCCCGCTCCGCGCGCGATGACTTCGGCGGGCATTGGCGCGGGTGTGGACCGGCGCCTGGCGAGAAA
>JADLFU010000186.1 GCA_020849655.1 Polyangiaceae bacterium
CCGGCCCGTGCGTGAGCGAAGAGCTCGGACCGCCGGTGCTCTGCGCCCAAACCTTGTTGGGCGACTAACGGAAATCGTTCGCCGCCGCGCGCATCCCGCCCGCGAGGTGGTTCGACGCGCGACGTGCGACGGTGTTTGCGGTGCGACGCAGAGCCGAGACGAGGGCCTGCCGAGGCTCGGCGGAACGGCGCGCGAGCGCCGTGGGGCCGGGAGTGCCGGGGGCAACGCGCGAGCCCGCGAAGAACGGGCGCACCAGAAGGCAGGTGGTGCGGCGCGCGACGGAAGACGGTGTTCGAGGTGCCGGGAGTAGGCGGACGACGAGGGTCTGCCGAGTCGTTCGCCGGAGAAGAGCGCGACCGCGCGACGTGCGATCCATCGCCGAGAAACGCGCGAGTCCGTCCCTGCCGGCGACGTTCCGGGGCGGAAGCCACGCTCAGCTCGGCTCGAGCCAGGGGAAGCGCCGCCAGCCCCCAATCAAGTCGCCCAATGGTAGGTTTGGGCGTCGCGCGGCCACGCGCGACCCCGGCGGTCGGACTCGTGCCGCAACCAGTCCGAATCGAGGCCGGGGACGAGACGAGCGCGTTTCGCGATGGAACCTTCCTCGCGGCGCGGGGAGGCAGACCGTGGAGTCGGCGAGAGCTGTACGAAGTCGCCTCCGAGGCCGGCCCGTGCGTGAGCGAAGAGCTCGGACCGCCGGGGCTCTGCGCCCAAACCTTGTTGGGCGACTGACGGAAAACGTTCGACGCCGCGCGAATCCAGACCTCCTGACCCACCCCCATCGCTCGATGTGACACTTCACCCCTCCCGGATGGCATACCGGAGCCGCAGGTTCGTTCCCGGATAGACCGTCGCCGTCGTGTTCAGCTCGGCGCACAGCGCCGCGATCGCCTTCGTGCGGTTCGGGCTCGCCGCCGGCTCGAGCGTGACCCGAAGTTCGCCTCCCACCACCGCGAGGTCTCCCGCGAGCTCGATCGCGCTCAGGACCAGCTTTCGCCCCTCGTCCTCGACGCGGCTGTAGTGCGGCCGGAGCAGCTGCACGAGCGACGACTCGGCTCGATACGCGAGCATCTTCATCACGTCCGTCAGGCGCTTCGCTTCGACCTTCAGCCGCACCACGGGCCGACCGTCCGCCGCCTCCTTCGCGGTGACCCGGGCCCGGATCGCGTGCGCCTCCGCTCGAAGCCGCTCGGCCGCCTCGCGTTTGGCGCGAAGCGCGGTCCCGAGCTCGCCGTTCGCGATCTTGAACCCACGCATCGTCGGCCGCCGCGCCTCTTCGTTGTCGGCCGCCGCTGCGCCCAGGCGACGCTCCAGCTGCTCGACCTCGCGAACGATGCGCGCGAGCTCGCGCTCCTTCTCCTTCCTCTTCGGGTTCGGGACCATCCTCTCCGCGTCCGCCTCCTCCACGCCGTGCTGCACGAGCCCGTCGAGCGCGAACTCCTCCCCCATGTATTTGAAGAAGTTCTCCTGTCGCCAGCGCTCGAACATCCGATACGCAACCTCCGCCGCCGGAGCTTCCTTCACGCTCGTCACGATCGAGGTCTGGTGCTTGCCGTCCTCCGACAGCTGGACGATCTCGCGGATGGTCAGCCCCTCCGTCTTGCTGATGCGCAGCCGAAGCGGTCGATCCGCAAGCAAATACTTGACCTCACGGCCGTCAAGCACTGCTGTCTCTTCGCGAAACGCCGTCCGCGGGAGCTTCCGTACGCCGTGGCCCTTCCGGTACGTCACGAAGTCGAAGCCCAGCGCGTTCATCTGCGCAAACAAGCGCGGGCTCCAGCCGCCGCGGTCGAAGATCACCGTCACGCGACGCTCTCCGACCACCTTCCGGATCTCTGCCAGCACCCCCGGCAACTCGTGAGCCGTGCTCGACGTCGGCGTCGCCGTGACCACGAAGACCGGCTCTCCCTTCTGGTCGTTCACCCAGTGATCCACGGTCGCCGACATCGAGATCCGCATCCGAGTGACCCAGGCCTTCGGGATTTCGTTCTTGCCGTTGTACACACGCACGTGGCCGTCGACGTAGAGGCACCCGAACGCTTCGCTCTCGCTCGCGGCTTTGCGCCTGGCGAGCTCGCGCTGCAGTACTTCGCTCTGCTGCTGCGAGGCGAGCAGCGCGATCTTTCTGCGGAGCGTCTTCACCTCCGGCGCACGGTCCAGACCGAGCACTCGGCCGAGGTCGATCGGGCTGCGATGCCGCAGTCGCTCCGGCCGCTTGACCCTCAGCAGCGCGAGCAGCGCCATCGCGACGAAGACCGTCCGGAGCCCGTAGAACGCCGGGCCGATGCCGCGATACAAGCGGGGCACGAGCTCGAACAGGCCCGTCGACTCGAGCGCCGGGATCGCGAGCAAGACGCCAGCGCCGCGGACCCCGACGCACGTACCAAACTGCGGCGACGCATCGTCGAGCAGGCCCAGCTGCGCCAGTGCACGATCGGTGCTGCGATCCCATGCAGCTTCGCCCCCGTGGATCGCCGCGACCGTCTTCGGCTCCGCGTCGGCGTCGCCCGCGGCGGTGGCCGGCATCGCCACCTCCAGGCTCGCAGCCAGCACCTTCTCCGCCGCGACCACCAAGGCGAAGGCGTCGTCCACGGGCGCACCTTCCTGCGCCGCGGACGTCGCGACCGCCTCCGTCGGCTCAACCGCAATCTCAGGCGCGGGCAAGGAGGAGACCGGCAGTGCTTCCTGCTGCGGCGCGGCCGCCGGGACCGAGGTCTCCGCCGTCGGCGGGACGACACCAAGCGACTCCTGCTCCGCCGGCTTCGCCTTGAAGCCGCTTCGCTTCAGCGCGAGCCGGATGGCTCCCTCCGTCACGCCGAGCCTCGTCGCGATCTGCCGCTTGGGCACGCCCTGCCCAGCCAACTTCAGCAGAAGTTTCGCCACCGCTCCCTTCAGCTTCCTCGGCGACTTGGGCCCTCGCTTCGCGTGCACCAGAGCCGCGACGCCACCCTCGTCGAAGCGCCGCTTCTGGCGGTAGATTGTCTGCCGGGCACAGCCGAAGGCTCGGGCGAGCTCCGTCCGCTTCGCTGCGCCGGATGCTTCCAGCATCAGCATCGCGTGCGACCTGCCGGCCTCGTCGCTGCTGCAGAAGTGCGCGACCGGGATGCCGCCGAGCACGACCACAACCGCATCGTCTTCCGAGCGCAGCTGAACGTGAGCGTTCACGTGGACCACGGAGGACCGGACTGCGCTGTCAGTTTCGGGAATGGCGAGCTGCATGCATGCACAACGCACGAGGGGCCCCGGATATTCTCCGTCGCGTTGCGAAATCTCCTACGCGAGCCGCGCCACCCCACCTGCCTCGTTTCCGCTACTTGCGCGGGGTGGGTCAGGAGGTCTGGATTCCGGCCTCACGACACCAAACGAGGCCCCGGAGGGCCTCGGATGGATTCCTGAGTCGTGGCGAGGGTTTTCGGGTAACGGCGCGTCCCGCTTCAGGTTTTCAGTGATGCATCAGTCGAAGTCGAGTCCCGCCGCCTCCACCAACAGGCCTCGACGGTGACGCCGGGTCGGCCGCAAGGTCGCCCGGCGTTGTCGTTTTCGGGGCGGACGGTGCGGCGGGACCGAGACCGAGACCGCGACCGGGACGGGGACCGCGACCGGGGCCGGGACGGGGACCGCGACCGG
>JADLFU010000187.1 GCA_020849655.1 Polyangiaceae bacterium
CGGGCGGGGACGCTGGCGCGGGCGGGGACGCTGGCGCGGGCGGGGACGCTGGCGCGGGCGGGGACGCTGGCGCGGGCGGGGACGCTGGCGCGGGCGGGGACGCTGGCGCGGGCGGCGGCGCAGGGGCCGGCGGCGCTGCGAGCTCCGCGTGCGCGCCTTCACCCTGTGAGCACGGCGGAACCTGCGCCCCCGAGGGAGAGACGTTCGTCTGCACCTGCGCCGCCGGCTTCACGGGGCGAACCTGCCAGGCCGAGATCGATGAGTGTGCACCGGGCCCGTGCAAGAACGGCGGCACCTGCACCGACGGCCTGAACGGCTTCACGTGCGCGTGCGCGACAGGCTTCGAGGGCACCACCTGCGACACCAACACCAACGACTGTCCCGCGGCCAATCCGTGCGCCAACGGCGGCACCTGCGTGGACCGGGTGAGCTCGTTCTCGTGCGCGTGCGCGCCTGGCTACGGCGGCGCCGACTGCGCCGAGACCTGCGGCGGACCCGTCACCGCGAATGGCAGTGGCAACTGGGACGACCCCGCAATCTGGCCGGGAGGCGCCGTCCCCGGGCCGCAGAACCCGGTGGTGATCCCGAGCGGCGCCAAGGTGGTGATCCCCCCGGGCGTCCTCGTCCGCCAGTACGCGTGCGCGGAGTGGACCATCCGAGGCGAGCTGCGCAACGAGGGGACGCTCCGCCTCGACGGCACCGTCCTCCAGGTCGGCCCGAACCCAGCCGAAGGCGGGACCCTCACCAACGCCGGCAAGCTCGAGGTCTGGGGCGTGCTCAGCGGCTCGGTGGGCGCCGGCGGGAGATCCGCCATCACCAACCTCGCGGGGGGCACGTTCGAGCTCTTCGGCGGCGTCGGGTTCTGGCAGATGGAGAACCAGGGGACGTTTCACCTCAACGCGGGCTCGAAGGCCGTCTGCTCGAAGGCGGGCACCTGCGTCTTCGAGAACACGACGGGCACCGTGACCATCGAGGCGGGCGCGGCGATCCGCGTCTCGCCGTACACCACGCGGGGCGTGAGCAACGGCGGGACCTTCGTCAACCGGGGAGAGGTCGAGCTCTCCCGGACCACCCAGAACACGGGTCGTATCGAGAACAGCGGCACGTTCAAGCTGGTGCCCGACGGGGAGGTCTGCTTCCTCGACAACACGGCGACCGGCACCTTCGAGAACAAGGGTGCCTTCACGCCCGGCTGCCCGGTGGGGAACTCGGGCACGATGGTCAACAGGGCGACCTTCTCGACCGTCTACGGCACGAGCGGTATCCTGGACAATGGGGGCACACTGACGAACGAGCTGGGCGGCACGCTCGAGAGCGGCCACAACTTCAAGAACACGGGCACGTTCACGAACCGAGGCACCTTCATCGTCGGTCGCTCGGGCAGCCTCAGCCAGACGGGCTTCACCAACCTGGGCACCTGGACCAACACCGGCGGCTTCTCGGCGCAATTCGCGGTCGCCAACGAGGCCGCCGGGCTGTGGACGATGGACCCCGGGTCGACCGGACAGCTGTTCTTCGGCGGACGCAACAACGGAACCCTGGAGCATCACGGGCGGATGTTCTTCAAGGCTCCTGGCGGCAACCTGTACAACTACGGGGTGTTCAATCAGTACTGCGACGGTACGCTCATCCCCGACACTCCGGCGATGGGCGTGAGGGAGAACCCCGTCGTCGACAAATGCCCCTGAGCGCGGGCTCTGCGGCCGCGGACGAGGGTCAGCGTCCGCGGAGCGTCCGCGAGGGAGACTCGCCGAAGAGCGCCCGGTACTGGACGCTGAAGCGTCCCAGGTGGGTGAACCCGCAGGAGAGCGCGATCTCGGCCACCGTCGCGCCGTCGGGGCGCGCGAGGAGCCTTCGTCGAGCGAGGAGCAGGCGCTGGCTTCGCATGAACTCTGCCGGTGAGCAGCCGTGTTGGCGTCGAAACGCGACCTGCAGCGACCGGACGCTCACGCCGGCCGCCGCCGCGAGCGTGGACAGCGAGATGTGCTGGTCCGCGTGGGCCGCGATGAACTCTTCAGACTTGCGCAGGTGGGCTGGCCCTGCGCTGGGGGCCGTCGTGCCCGTGGCGTGCTGGTCGCGCCGCTGCTCGACGATCAGCGTGTACAGCAGCGCCTCGACGTAGCGAGCGACCAGCGGGGGCGACGAGAGGGCGGGGCTCCCGAGCTCGATCTCGCGCGCGAGGAAGCGCAGGAGCCGGACGTGCGTGCCCTCTCCCTCGCCGGCGACCACCTGGGGCCTGAGCTGCAGCACCCCGCGGACAGGCGCGCCGTGCAGCGACAGATGTGCCTCCTCGAGGGCCTCTCGACGCATCGTCAGCTGCAGCCCCCGATAGCCGTCGGAGAAGCGGACCTTCGCTGGCATCTTCGGGGACACGGCGAAGCCGCTCACCGCGCTGCCGAACGGCATGTCCTCGCCGCCGACGACCGCTCGCCCCGCGCCGTGGACGAGGGGGAGCGAGAGCGAGTAGAGGTCGTCGACGCTGTCGGACTCGCCGCACAGCCCGGACGAGTACCTGCTCGACGCCACCGAGAGCGGGCCCAGCTGGGCGATGCGCGACCGCCACGAGAAGCCGAGCCGCCGGCTCGTGCGTTCCAGGGAGACCGCCGTGTAGAGGCTCCCGTACATCCTCCGGGCCTCGTCGAGGTCCGCGACGTGCACCGCGCGGGTGGTCATGGGCGCGCCCGTGCTCTGCACCGGCGCACGCTACCACGTCGGCGGCCGCCGCCCGCCGGATGGTCGCACTGTCGGTCCACGTCTGCGCGACGCGCCCATCGTCACTCTCGGCTCGCACCTCGGTCGGGCTGCTCCTGTCTGTGCGCCTTGGCACGCTCGGCAACAAGGCTCACACGGCCCCCCGAAGTGGGCCAGCCAGGCGCCGCGTGGTACGGCGCGCGCATGCGGACCCAGGCCCTCCTGTTCGTCGCCGTCTCGTCCCTCGCGGCGGGCTGCAGCACCTCGTCTCCCCCCGCCGCCCCGCCGCCCGCGGCCTCGAGCCCTGCGCCCTCGCCGCCCGTCGTCTCTGCGCCCGCCGCGCCGGCCGCGCCCGTCGCCTCCGTCGCGCCCGCCGCGTCCGCCGCGCCGGCCCCCGCGGCGCCGTCGCCGATGAACGTGATCGTCATCAGCGTCGACTCGATGCGCGCCGACATGCCGTGGGCCGGCTACCCGCGCGACATCGCCCCGCGGCTGACGGCGCTGCAGAAGAAGGCCGTCACCTACACGAACGCGTACTCGATCTCGTCGTTCACCTCGAAGAGCGTCGGGGGGTTCCTCGCCGGGCGCTACCCGTCGGAGCTGAAGCGCACGGCGTCGTTCTTCACGAAGTACCACGACGACAACGTGATGTTCGCCGAGGCGCTCTCGCAGCAGAAGATCCACACGCTCGGAGGCCACGCGCACGCGTTCTTCGGCAAGGGCGAGAGCGGCTTCGAGCAGGGCTTCGAGACGTGGCGGATCGTCCCGGGGATCTCGTTCGACTACAACAAGGACCCGTTCATCACGTCGCAGAAGATGACCCCGATGGCCATCGAGATGCTGAGCGACAAGCGCCTCGAGACCGAGCGGTTCTTCGCGTGGTTCCACTACATGGATCCGCACGACGTCTACCAGCCGCACAAGGAGGCGCCCGACTTCGGCGGCAAGAAGGCGCGCGATCTGTACGACCAGGAGATGTGGTACACCGATCACTGGATCGGCAAGCTGCTCGACTGGGTCGACGCGCAGCCGTGGGCGAAGCGCACCGCGATCGTCGTGACGGCCGATCACGGCGAGGCGTTCGGCGAGCACAAGCTGCACCGCCACGCGTTCGAGCTCTACGAGGTGCTCGTGCACGTGCCGCTGTTCTTCGTCGTGCCGGGCGCCGAGCCGCGCGTCATCGACGCCCCGAAGAGCCACATCGATCTCGTGCCGACGATCTTCGAGCTGATGGGCGCCGACAAGAACCCCGAGCTGCGCGGCAAGGGCTTCTCGAAGGAGCTGTTCGGCGCGACGCCCGAGGCGCGGGACGTCATCTGTGATCTGCCGGAGGACTCGCACAACGAGCGCCGCCGCAGCCTCCGCCACGGCGACTGGAAGATCATCGCGCTGGCCAACGACTTTCGCTACGAGCTCTACGATCTGAAGAGCGATCCCGGCGAGAAGGAGGATCTCTTCAAGAAGAACAAGGACAAGGCGAAGGAGATGGTCGAGCTCTACAAGGCCGCGAGCGCGACCATCAAGGACGTGCCCATCAAGGGCGGCGTCCCGAAGCGCAAGTGAGCCTCGCGGGGGTTGCGCGCCCCGGGGGGCGGCGCGACGCTGCGGCGTGATCCTCTCGATCGTCGCGCGCGCCGTCGCGTGGTCATTGCTCCTGCCGCTCGCGCCGCTCGTGCTGCTGCGGAGGTGGCTCGCGGCGCCGCGCGGCGGCTGGGTGCACCTCGGGCTCGACGGCGAGGTCGTCGAGGTGGCGCCGCCGCGCCCGCTCTTGTCGCTCGGCCCGCCGTCGCGCGGGCTGTCGCTCGAGCGGCTGCGCGAGCTGGTCGACGCGATGTCGGTCGATCCGCGCCCGCGCGGCCTCCTGCTCACCGTGCGCTCGCTCTCCGCGAGCGCGGCGCATCGGACGGCCGTCGTGCGCGAGCTCTCGCGCCTGCGCGCGGCGGGCAAGGAGGTCGTCCTGCACCTGCCGTCGGGCGGCGCGACCGGCGAGCTCTCCCTCGCGCGCGGCGCCTCGCGGGTGCTCGTCGGCCGGGAGACGTCGCTCGGGCCGCTCGGCGTGCGCGCCGTCGGCGTGTACCTGCGGCGCGCGCTCGACCAGGCGGGCCTGATGCCCGACGTGCACGCGGTCGGCGCGTTCAAGTCGGCGGGCGAGCCGTTGACGCGGGAGGGCCCGTCCGACGCGCAGCGCGCGCAGACGTCGCGCATGCTCGACGTGCTCCACGACGATCTCGTCGCAGGCCTGGCGGCGGCACGGCGGCTCGAGAGGGCGGAGGTGGAGCGGGCGCTCGACGCGGGCCTGCTCGGCGCGGACGATCTCGTCGCGCGCGGCCTCGCGGACGCCGTGTGCCACGACGACGAGGCGCTCTCGATGCTCGAGGGGGAGCGGGCGTCGGCCCCGGCGCGCGCGGTCGGCGCGGGGCGGTACCTCGCGCGTCGCCGGCGGCGCGCGACGGTGAGGGTGCTGCCGCGCCCGGTGGTCGCCGTCGTCGCGGTGGACGGCGCGATCACGGAGCGCGGGCCGGCCGGCGCGTCGGCCGAGCGCCTCGTCGGGCAGCTCGAGCTCGCGCTGTCGCACCCTCGCGTCGGCGCGCTCGTGCTGGCGGTCGACTCGCCCGGCGGCGGCGTGCTCGCCTCCGAGAAGATCCACCGCGCCGTCGCGCGGGTCGCCGAGAAGAAGCCCGTGATCGCGGCCTTCGGCGGCGTCGCGGCGAGCGGCGGCTACTACGTCTCCGCTCCAGCGCACGTCATCGTCGCCGAGCGCACCAGCATCACGGGGAGCATCGGGGTCGTCGCGGCGCGCGTCGTCGCGGGGCCGCTGCTCGCGAGGCTGGGGGTCGACGTCCACGTGGAGAAGCGCGGCGCGCACGCGGATCTGCTGCTGCCCCACCGCCCGTTCGACGACGACGAGCAGGCGCTGTTCTCGGCCGAGCTGTCGCGGGCGTATGATCGATTTGTGTCAATCGTCGCGGAGGGGCGGAGGCTCACGACCGACGCGGTCCGCGAGCTCGCGGGGGGCCGCGTGTGGATGGGCGTCGACGCGCGGGAGCGGGGGCTCGTCGACCGTGAGGGGGGCCTCGCCACGGCGATCGAGGAGGCTCGCGCGCGGATGGGGCCACGCGGCGCGCGCGCGGTCGTCCGCTCCCTCGCGCCTCGACCGCCCGTCTCGCTGCCCAGCCTGCGCGCGCTCCTGCGAGGCGACGAGGCGCGGCTCTTCGACCTCGCGCGCACGGTGCTCGGCTCGCGCGAGCGCGTGCTCGCGCTGTGGTCGGGCGGACCGTACTTCGGGTGATCGCGCGCGGCGGGCGCGTGGCCGGGTTGTTGGCGCAGGCGGCGGGCCGTCCGCTACACTCCCGTCCGCCACGATGATCCGCCCCCGGCCCAGCCTGCCCGCGCTCTCGGTCGCCGCGCTCGTCCTGTCGCTCCCGACGATGTCGTTCGCCGACATCTACCGCCACGTCGACGCGAACGGCGTCGTGCACTTCACCAACACGAAGGGCGGGCAGCTCGTCGCGCGCGATCGCAAGAAGCCGAGGGCGACGCCGTTCCTCCCGCAGGACGTCTCGCTCGAGCGCTTCTCGCGCTACGACGAGCACATCCGCCAGGCGGCGACGCTGTACCAGCTCCCCGAGGAGCTCGTGCGCAGCGTGATCATGGTCGAGAGCAACTACGATCCGCGCGCGGTCTCGACGGCGGGCGCGCAGGGGCTCATGCAGCTGATGCCCGAGACGGCCGCGCGCATGGAGGTGAAGGACAGCTTCGATCCGCGGGAGAACATCTTCGGCGGCACGCGCTACCTGCGCATCCTCGCGAACCTCTTCAACGGCGACCTCGAGCTCACGATCGCGGGCTACAACGCGGGCGAAGGGGCGGTGATGCGCCACGGCGGCATCCCGCCGTACGCGGAGACGCAGGACTACGTGGTGAAGGTGCTCACGTACTACCGCCGCTACCGCGCCACGCGCGACGCCGTCGCGGCGAGCGTGGGCACGGAGGCGCGCTGACGCTGGCGGGTTGACCGATCCGCCGGGCGCTGCTCTACACTCGTGACCCATGACTTGGCGTGGGTGGTTGGGTGGGACGGTGCTGGCTTCCTGGGTCGCGGCGTGCGGGCTCAACCCGCAGCCGGAGCCGCCTGACGGCTCGGCCACGACCAGCGGCGAAGGTCCGGGCGTCCCGAGCGCGGGCAATTCCGCGGCCGGCGGGACCTCGGCCGGCGGTCGGGCGGGATCGGCGGGCGCCATGTGGAGCGCGGGCGCGGGCGGCTCGAGCACCGGCACGGGGGGCAGCGCGAACGTCGCAGGCGCAGCGGGCGCGGGCGCAGGCGCGAGGGGAGGCGGGAGCGGCGCCGCGGGCAGCAGCGCCGCGGGCGCAGGCGGCAGCGCGGGGAGCGCCGCGGGCGCAGGCGGCGCCGCGGGAGGTGTAGGCGGTGGCGCAGCGGGCGCGGGCGGCGGCGCAGCGGGCGCGGGCGGTAGCGCAGGTGGCGACGCCGGCGCGGGCGGCAGCGCAGCGGGCGCAGGTGGCGACGCCGGCGCGGCAGGCGTCGCAGGTCAGGCGGGCGCCGGCGCGGGACAGGGCGGCGCCGGAGGCCAGGCGGGCCAGGCGGGAGGGCCGCAAGCAGGGCAAGGAGGCCAGGCGGGCGCCGGGGGATCCGAGACGACCTACGTCGCGTTCGCGCACCTCTCCGACGCGCTCGGGGAGATCGAGGTCTGCGCGCAGCTCGGCGGCACCGGCCCGATCGTCGAGGTGCTGCCGTCGCTGACGGCGGGCGCGGTCACGAAGCTCGCGCCGCTCGCCGTCACCGCTCGGTGGACGACGCTGGCGGGCGACCACTCGATCCAGGTGTTCGCGGCGGGCTCGGCGTGCGCCGGGAGCCCGCTCGTCGGGCCGACGCCCGTCTCGCTGCAGCCGGGCACGTCGACGACGCTGGTCATCGCGGGTCAGCCGAGCGACGCGCTCGGGGTCCGCGTCGTCGCGCTCGCCGACGCGACGGTCGCTGATCCGGCCAGCGCGAAGGCGCGTTTCTTCCACGCCGCGGTGGCCGCGGCGCCCCTCGGGCCGGTGGACGTCTTCCTCACGCCGTCCGGCGGCAGCGCTCCGGTCGGCGCCTTCACGGGTGTGGGGCTGTGGCAGGCGGCGACGCAGCCCTCGGCGCAGCTGGACGCGCGCGGCTACGCGACGCTGCCGCCGGGCGCGTACGTGGTGTCGGCGGGCGTGGCGGGGAGCCCACCGTCCGTGTCGACCGCGCCGTCCGCGCTGCCCGCGACGGCCGGGACGATCGCGACGCTCTACGGGGTCGGGGCCTCGAGCCTCTCGGTGCTCGCGTGCGTGGAGGCGCCGGGCCCGCTCTTCGCGACGTGCGGGAGCCTCCCGCTCCAGTAACCCGCCTGGCGCGTCGTCCGCGAAGGCCGCGAGCTGCTCCTCGTCGCCGCCGAGCGCCCTCCAGGCGGCGCGGAGCTCGGCGGGGACGGTCGCCCGGACGCTCACCTGATCGCCCAGCGCGACCTCCCACGCGTGCAGGGCGATGCGCGTCCACGAGATCGCGCGCCCCGCGTCGTCCACGAGCCGTCGCGGGCCGCCGTACGCGCGATCGCCGAGCAACGGATGCCCCGCGTGCGAGGCGTGCACGCGGATCTGGTGGGTTCGCCCGGTGCGCGGGCGCACGCGCAGGAGCGTCGCCGTCCGGGCGCGCGCGACGGGCTCGAACTCTGTCTCGGCGGCGACCGCGTCTCTCCCGTCCACGGCGCGCAGCCGCGGATCGCGGGCGCGGCCGATGGGCGCCGCCCAGACGCCCGCCTCCCCGACATCACCTGACGCGAGGGCGAGGTAGGTGCGCCGGTAGGCTCCCTCGCTCCGCAGGCGCAGGAGCCGCGCGCGCGCCTCGGGCGTCACGGCGAACACGACGACGCCGCTCACCCCCACGTCGAGGCGTGACGTCGCGTGCAGCTCGCCTGGATCGAGCCCGACGGCGCGCGCCGCGCTGCCGAGCGCCGACCGGTCGCCGTGGTGGTCGGGGATGGTCGGGAGCTCCGGGGGCTTCGCGATCGCGCAGAGCGATCCATCCCACAGCAGCAGCTCCACCTCGCCGCGCGCGCCCGGTGCGTCGTGCACGGTCACGAGTTCGCCGTCATGGAGCGGCGCCTCCGCGGAGCGCGCGCGCGTGCGGCCCACGAACACGCGCCCGTCGGCGAGCGCGGCGGGCGTCACGACCGCGAGCGCGCCGAGCGTGCGCGGATCGCCAGGGGTCACGAGCCAGCGGATCAACGGCGCTCCACGCGCTCGACGACGCCGGCCTCGCCGTCGACGCGCACGAGCTCCCCCTCGACGAGCGAGCCGACCGCTGCGGCGGCGACGTACGGGACGCCGAGCTCGCGCGCGAGCGTCGCGAAGGGCGTGTGCAGCCCGCCGTCCGCGCTCACCACGCCGGACGCGACGAGCAGCAGCGGGGCGAGCGCGACCGGCGCGCTCTCCGCGACGAGCACGTCGCCGGGGCGCACGCCGGACAGATCGCTCGGGCGCGTCAGCCAGCGCGCGGGCCCGGTCGTCGTCCCCGGGCTCGCGCCGACGCCGCGCAGCACGCCGGGCCTCGCGTCGACGTGGAGCGGAGGCGGGCTCGGCGCGTCGTGCCCCCGCCACCGCACGAGGTGCGCGACGTCGGGCCGCCCCGTCGAGAGCGCCAGCGCGAGCTCGTCGAGCGAGCACTGGAACGCCGCGCCCGGCAGCAGATCGGCGTCGACCCGCCGCAGCCGACGGTCGACCTCGAGCACCACCTCTCGCACCATCGCGGCCGCGCGCGTCGCCGCGACGTGCGCCCGATCGAACGTCAGCACCGCGCGCCGCGCCCCGTCGATCGCGGGCCCCGCGAGCGCGCGCACCACCCGCGGCAGCGGCGCCATCGCGCGCTCCGTGATCGCCGCGACGTCGACGGCGGGCAGCGCGCGCCGCGGCCTCGCGCCGCTCACCGCGGCGAGCACGTGCGCGAGATC
>JADLFU010000188.1 GCA_020849655.1 Polyangiaceae bacterium
ACGTGCGCGAGATCCGCCGGCCGCTCTCGGAGGCGCGGCACGCCGGGGTCACGGTCGCCGAAGGCCCGGTGCCCGTGCTCGAGCAAGAGCCGCGCGACGCCCTGGCCCGCCGGGCCCTTGTCTGGGAGCGCGCCCACCTCGAGCAGCGCGCGTCCGCCTGCGTCCGCCTCGAGCGCCGCGGCGATGTCGGCGACGTCCCGCGCGAGGCGCACGCCGGAGAGCGCCGGCGCGCCGCGCGTCGCCTGCACGGCGGCCCGCGCGGCCGACACCGGGTGGGCCCGGCGCAACAGGGCCGTCACGAGCAGGTGCGAGAGGAGCTGGAGCGCCAGCGCTCGGCCCGTCCACCGCGCCACCTCATCGGCGAGCGCGCGCGCCCTCGCGAGCGAGATCGTCAGCGCGTCGTCGGGCAGGATGGCGAGATCGATCTCGTCCCTGTCACGCCGCGCCGCCTCCACGCGGGCGTCCATGGTGTCTGCCTCTGCGCCCAGCGCGCGCGACGCGGACGCCAGCTTCGCGAGCATCCGCGGCGCCTGCACGATCCACGACACGGCGCTCGGCTCGGGCAGCGCCGCGGTCAAGCGCGCGAGCTCGCCGGGATCGGTCACGACGCCGCCGAGCGCCGCGCGCGACAGCCCCGGCAGTCCGTGCGCGCTCGCCGCCAGCGCCGACAGATCGATCGAGAGCGGGGCCTCGCGCACGAGCGCCGCGCCGTCCGGCGGCTCGAGGCCCGCGAGGTCGAGCGCCGCGCTCACCTCGAGGGTGACGACATCCGCCAGCCACGCGCGCGCCAGCGGGGACGGCGCGCCGTGCAGCGGCCCCGAGACCTCGACCGGCAGCAGCACCGCCCCCGTCGTCTCCCTGCGCGGCAGCGGCTCGACGTACACGACGCGCGCGTCGCCGCCGGCCGTCGCGACGTGCACGAGCGACGGCTCGAGCATCGCGTCGGCGATGCGCGACAGAAAATCATGGGGCAGCAGGCCGCGCTCGCCGGAGATCGCCTCCGTCGAGCCCTCACCGGTGCGCACGACGACGTCCGGCAGCGGGCCCGGCGTCAGCCACACCGCCGCGAGCGGCTCGCGCCGGAGCGCCTCGACCGATGCGGCGAGCGCCTCGGGCCCGAGCGCCCGCACCCACAGCGCGCGCACGATGGTCGCGAGGGACTCCGGGCTGCTCGCGCTGAGCGCGCTCACGTCGAGCGGGGCCCACCGGGCAGGCGGCGCGGCGTAGCTCGGCCTCGCCCACACGCGCTCCGCGCCCAGCGCCTCGAACGCCTCGGCGAGCGCGGCCTGCAGCCCGTCGGGGAGCAGCGCGCGTGACAGCGCCTGCGCCGCCGTCGCCGCCCGCGCCGCGCGCAGCCGGGGCTTCGACTTCAGGATGGCCTTCGCGTCCGGGCCGCCATCGGTCCGCGACGAGAGCACGTCGCGCATCACCTCCAGCTCGATCACGAAGCCCGGGACGAACGGCACCGATCGCCGCAGGAGGCGGCTCGCGATCGCGACCGCCTCGCCGCTCTTTCGCGCGAGATCGCTCGCGTCCTCGAGGCGCGGCAGCGCGGGCGTCGCCGGGCCCCGCGGCGTCACCGCTCGCCTGTCTTGTCCGCGGGGATGCTCAGCCTCGCGCGGGGCGCGAGCGATCCGTCGCGGCGGCTCGTCCCGCTGCGCGAGGTCGCGGTGCGCACGAGGCGGAACCCGACGCGAGGCGAGCGCTCCATCGCGAGGTGGTGGCGCCGGGTCACCATGCGGCAGTCCTGCTCCGGGTCGCAGTAGGCGCCGCCGCGGCTCACCATGCGGCGCGCCTGCGTGTCGGCGCGCGCGTCGTCGTTGCCGGTGATGACCCAGTCGGCGACGCCCCCGGCCATGTCGTGCACGCCGTAGACCGAGACGTCGCACGCGAAGGCGCGGGACGGCTCGGGCGCAGGGATGCCTCGACGCGAGTCGCGCATCTTGCAGAACGACGGATCGAACCTGTCGCCCCACGGGTAGCGCCGGCCGTCGACGCCGCGCCCGGCCTTCTCCCACTCCTCCTCGGTCGGCAGGCGGTACATGCGGCCCGTGCGGCGCGACTTCCACGCGGCGTAGGCCTCGGCGCCCCACGCGTCGACGCCGACGACGGGCAGGCGCAGGAGCGACGCGAGGTCGCCGCCCCACATCTGCGCCCGCGCGACCTTGAACCTCGATCCCGCCCAGGAAAAATAGGGAGATCCATCGTCCGCGAGCGGCAGGTAGTTGTCGCCGAGCGCCGCGTGCACCCGGTAGACCTCGGCGAGGAAATCGAAGTAGTCGCCGAACGACACCGGCGCGGTCTGGATGACGAACGACGGCACGAGCGCCTCGCGCAGATCGCGCCCGTCGAAGTCGCCGCCGAGCAGCGCCGGCCCGGCCGGCACGAAGGCCTCGCCGTCGCCGACGTCGAAGCTCTGCGACAGATCGACGACGACCCGCACGTCGTCGTCCGCGCGCAAGAGCACCGGGTACCGCACCGCCGCGTGCCCCGGGCGCTTGATCGAGAGGACGTAGCTGCCGCCCGCGAGGGGGACCGAGTCGAGCTTCGTCCAGCCGAGCTCCTTGCCCTCGCCGATCTCGAGCCGCCGCGCGCGCTCCTCGAACACGTACGCCCGCACCTCGGCCTCCATCGCGTGCGTGTCGATCGACAGCCGCGCCGGGGCCTCCTCGCCGTCGTGGATCTGCCGGAGCTTCTCCCCGAAGTAGACGCGCTCGAAGTTGTCGCGCCTGTCCTCCGCGCGCCGCAGCTCGCGCGCGTAGAGCCGCGCCAGCCCGCGCCGCGCGCCCTCGTGGTCGGGCACCTCGTCGAGCGCCTGCTCGTACGACGCCACGGTCGACTGCATCGTGCGCGCGGCCAGCGACTCCATCACGAGGAAGCCGTCCTCGAGATCCCACAGCGGCTGCTTCGTCTCCTCGGGCTCCCACGGCGGGATGGCGTCGCGCAGCGCGATGAACTCCTCCACGCGCTTCGGCTGCTCGGCCAGCAGATCCTCGTAGCTGAGCGCGAGATCGTCGCCCTGGCGGCAGTGCTCGTCCGCGCGCTGCCTGCGCTGCTCCGCCTCCTTCGTGCCCTCGAGGTGCTGCTCGATGGCGTCGCCGAGCTCGTGCGCGGTCGCGAAGCGCGCGCCCACGTCGGCGGCGACCGCGCGCCTGCAGATCTCCACGAGATCCTCGGGCACCGGCCACGCCGGCGCGCGCTCGGACGGCGGCACGAAGCGGTAGCCCTCCCTCGGGTTCGCGGCCGCGAGCGCGAGGTCGACCGCCGTCTGGTGGGAGAAGCACGGCGCCTGCGCGATGATCTCGTACAGCACCGAGCCGAGCGCGAACACGTCGCTCCGCGCGTCGACGGGCGCGACGTCGTCGAGCTGCTCCGGCGCGATGTAGCCCGGCGTCCCGCCGAACACGGCCGGCGGCTCGCCGAGGGTGGCCGCCACGCCCCAGTCGACCACCAGGACCTCGCCGAAGGAGCCGAGCAGCACGTTCGCGGGCTTGAGATCGCGGTGCGCGTAGCCCTTCGTGTGCGCGTACCCGATCGCGTTGCACACCTGGATGAAGATGCGCAGCAGCTTGCCGAGGCTCTGCGTGGACATCGTGACGACGTCGCGCGCCGCGACGCGCTCGATCACGTCCGCGAGCGACGCCTGCTCGGCGATCGGCATCACGTAGAAGGGGCCTCGACGCGCGTCGGCCCCGAAATCGTAGACGGCGATGATGTTGGGGTGCGCGAGCCGCCCCGTCACCTTGGCCTCGTGCTCGAGCATGCGCACCGCGAGCGCGCGATCCGGCACGCCCGGGCGGATGCTCTTCACCGCGACCTTGCGCCCGAGCGTCACGTCGTCGCACTCCTCGACGTCGCCCATCCCGCCGCTGCCGAGCAGCCGGCACCGCGCGTACCGCCCGAAGGTCGGCAGCGAGCGCGGGCCCTCGTCGGGCGTCGCCGCGTGGGCCCCGAGCCGCACGACCGTCGCGTCGCCGCTCGGGCGCGCCCGCGTGAGCTCCGCCCGCACCCGCTCGAGCGCACCGGCGTCGAGGCGCCCCGGCGCGAGCCACACGTCTTCGCCGGCCTCTCCGCCCGCGAGGCCCACCTCCAGCATGATCTCCGAGAGGCGCGCGACGTCGAGCAGCCCCATGGCCACCGCCCTCGTGCCCAGCTTCACGTGCGCGTCGAAGTCCATCAGCGGTAGTCGCCGACCTCGATGCCGTAGCGCTTCATCCAGCGGTGGATCTGCATGCGCTCCTTGCCGAGCACCCGGCCCACCGCGGCCACGTTCCCCCGGTGCGCGGCGAGCAGCGCGCGCAGCTCCTCGGGCGTCGGCGTGCCGGCGCGGGCGCCGGGGAAGGGCGGGATCTCCGCGCTCGGCGTCGACGGCGGCCGTGACGCCGACGCGTCCTCCCGGCGGCCGTACGTGAGCATCGCCTCGCGCTGCGCGTCGGAGAGGTGCGCCGCCGTCAGCTCCGGGCCCTCCGCGAGCGCGATCGCGCGCTTGATGCAGGCCTCGAGCTCGCGCACGTTGAACGGCCAGTCGTAGTGCAACAGGCCGAGCACGAACGAGAACGCGAGGCGCAGGTCCTCGCGCCCGTGCCGGGCCAGCATCGCGCGCGCGAGCAGGTACACGTCCTCCTTGCGGTCGCGGAGCGGCGTCAGCGTCACGGCGTACTCGTTCAGCCTCGCGAACAGATCCCCGCGGAACGTGCCGCGCTGCTGCAGCTGCGTCAGATCGCGGTGCGTCGCGCAGACGACCCGCACGTCGACGCCCTCGGCCTGCGTCGCGCCGACGGGCATGACCTCGCGCGCCTGCAGCACGCGCAGCAGCTTCGCCTGGGCCTCGGGGGGCATGTCGCCGATCTCGTCGAGAAAGAGCGTGCCGCCGTGCGCCGCGCGCACGAGCCCGACCTTGTCGCGGTCGGCGCCGCTGAACGCGCCCTTGCGGTACCCGAACAGCTCGCTCTCGAGCAGCGTCGCGGGGATGGCGGCGCAGTTGACCGGCACGAACGCGCCGCGCCGCCCCGAGAGCCTGTGCACCTCGCTGGCGGCGACCTCCTTGCCGGTGCCGCTCTCGCCCTGCACGATGACCGAGAGCATCGTCGTCGCGATCTTCTCGAGCCTGGAGACGACGTCGTCGATCGTCGCGCCGCCGAGGAGCGTCGACGGCGCGCTCTTGCGCCGCGCCCCGCCTTCCATCGTGCCGTCGAACCGGTAGCCGAAGTACGCGCTCGCGCCCTCGGCCACGTACTTGAACACGGCGTCGCCGACGCGCACCTCCGCGCCGTGCTCGAGCGTCGCGGTGGTGATGAAGGCGCCGTCGACGATGGTGCCGTTGCGGCTCCCCATGTCGGTGATGCGGGTCTCGCCCCCGCTCCGCTCGATCATCGCGTGCCGCCGCGACACGGCGTCCGCGTGCACGACGATGTCGCACCCCGCCTCGCGCCCGATCTCGACCCGCTGCGCGAACAGGCTGTACACGCTGCGGACTGGCTCGGCCGAGGCGACGTACAGCGGCACGAGCCCGGCCCCGCCGCCGTCCCCCGATGGACCGGCGCCGTACACCTGCATCGCGGAGGTGGTGTTCTCGGCCATGAAAACCGCGTGATGCTACCCGAACCCGCCGCGCCCGCGAAGCGCGCCCTCCGCGCGAGCGAGGCGCCCACGCGCCCTGGGTCTCGCGGGTAAGCCGGAGGGGCAGCTCGCCTTGCACTTCAGCCGATCGCGCGGGGTCTTCTCCTTGTCGCAGCGGGCCTGGCACGCCGCCTGGCTCTCCCCGGCGGGGGACGGCGTCGGCGTGGTGGCGGCCGGCCGGGTGGTGGCGGCGGCGGTCGTCGTGCCGGGCGCCGAGGAGGCACCCTCCTGCTTGGCCTCGTCCTTCTTGCCGCAACCCGCGAGGCAGAGGAGCGAGGCGAGGAGCGCGAGCGTCAGGGGACGAGAGAGGGTCATCGCGGGCATGGCCCCGCCCTGCGCACGGCACGGGCCAGCGATCCCTCCTCGTGCGAGGGCATGAAAACAGGGTCGCCTGGCGGGCCGCGGGCGTGGGCGCCCGACCGGGCGTGGGCGCCCTACGGTGATCCGTCCGCGCTCACGGCGCTCCTACTCGCAGAACGCGTGCGCGATGGGCATCCGGCGGCCCATGCCGAAGGCCTTCTTCGTGAGGATGATCCCGGGCGCGGCCTGGCGCCGCTTGTACTCGCTCGCGCGGTACAGCGAGAGCACGCGGTCGACCGCGTCGGCGGGCAGCCCGGCGTCGAGCAGGCGCGCGCGGTCGTGGCCCTCCTCGAGCATCAGCGACAGCACCTCGTCGAGCACGGGGTACGGCGGCAGCGAGTCCTGGTCGCGCTGGTCGGGGCGCAGCTCGGCCGACGGCGGCTTGTCGATCGACGACCACGGGATGCGCTCGCCGTCGCGGTTGATCCACCTGCACACCCTCCACACCAGCGTCTTGTACACGTCGCTGATGACCGCGAGGCCGCCGCACATGTCGCCGTACAGCGTCGCGTAGCCGACGCCGAGCTCGCTCTTGTTGCCGGTCGTGAGCACGAGCTTGCCCGTGCGGTTGGAGATCGCCATCAGCGCCGCGCCGCGGACGCGCGCCTGCACGTTCTCGAGCGTCACGTCGCCCGCGTAGGGCGCTCGGAGCTCGTCGAGCACGGGGCCGAGCGCGGCCTCGTAGGAAGAGAACATCGGCTCGATCGACACCTGCCGCAGCTCGACGCCGAGGTTCGTCGCGAGCGCGGCGGCGTCGTCGAGCGATCCCTTCGACGAGTAGCGCGACGGCAAGGCGACGCCGAGCACCGCCGCGGGGCCGAGCGCGTCGGCCGCCAGCGTCGCGACGAGCGCCGAGTCGACGCCGCCCGACAGGCCGAGCACCGCGCCGCGGAAGCCGCATTTCCTCGCGTAGCCGGCGAGCCCCGTCGTCAGCGCGAGCGCGGCCGCCTCCTCGTCGCACGCGGGCTCGGGCGCGACGCCGCCGACGCACACGTCCTCGCGGAACGCCGCCGCGCGGAGCGCCACCGCGCCGTCGGGCAGGAAGAGCGCGCTCCGGCCGTCGAACACGAGCTCGTCGGCGCCGCCGACCTGGTTGACGAACGCCACGGGCACGCCGTGGCGCGCGGCGATCCGCTGGAACCGCGCGGGGCGCGACGCGCGCTTGTCGAGCGTGAACGGGCTCGCCGAGAGGTTCACGATGAGGTCCGCCTCGCCGGGCGACAGGCCGTCGAGCGGGTTGGTGCGGTAGCCCGTGGGCTCGCCGTCGTCGTTCCACGCGTCCTCGCAGACGGTGATCGCGAGCCGCCCCGCCGAGGTCGCGACGACGAGCGTGCGCGCCCCGGGCTCGAAGTGGCGCGCCTCGTCGAAGACGTCGTACGTCGGCAGCAGCTGCTTGTCCGCGTGCGCGACGAGCGCGCCGCGATCGATGACGAGCGCGCTGTTCGCGATCGGGCGCCCCGGCTCGCCGTCGCGCGCGCGCACGGTGCCGACGACGAGCACGAGCCCCCTCGGCGCCTCCCGCACCAGCCGCTCGGTCTGACGCCGCGCCTCCCGGAGGAAGGCGGGGCGATCGAGCAGATCGCGCGGCGGGTAGCCGGTGACCGCGAGCTCGCCGGTGACGGCCAGCGTCGCGCCGCGCGCCTCTGCCTCGCGCGCGGCGGCGAGCACGCGGTCGACGTTCGCGGCGAGCGCGCCCACCGTCGGATCGAGCTGGAGCAGCGCGAGCTTCACGGGCGCCCGGCGAGCAGGGCGTCCCACCGGTACGTGGGCGCGGGCTCGCGCTCGGCGAGCTCGACGCACAGGCGCGCCATCCGGTCGACGATCCACTCGAACACCGCGGGGGGCAGGAATTTCCCCTCGAAATCGGGCGCGGAGTTCATGAAATCGATCGCGTACGGCACGCCGTCGCGGATCGCGAACTCGACGGTGTTCATGTCGTACCCGAGCGCGCGGCAGAGGGTGCGCGCGTGCTCGACGACGACGGCCTCCAGCCCGGGATCGAGCGGCGGCATCGTGCGCTCGGCGCCGACGTAGCGCTCGTGGTGGGGCAGGGTCGGGTCCCAGCGCAGCGGCAGCACCTCGGTCTTGCCGATGACGACGCAGCGCACGTACGCGCTCCACTCGATCGACTCCTGCGCGATCATCGTGAGCCGGCCGCTCGCGTCGTACGCGCGGAACAGCTCGTCGAGGTCGCGCACCTTGTACACGTCGCGCATCCCACCGCCCCAGTGGGGCTTCAGGTACATCGGGAACCCGGCGTCGCGCGCCATCGCCTCCCACCCGAGCGGGAACGTGAGGTTGCGCAGGCTGTCGGGGGTGATGTCCTCGCCGTAGCTCTTCGACGGCAGCACGTACGTCCTCGGGACGGGCACGCCCAGGCGCGCGGCGAGCGCGGTGCCGAAGGCCTTGTCGTCCGCGATGCGCCAGAACGGGTTGTTCACGACCCGCGCGCCGGCGAGCGCCGCGAGCTTCAGCACCGGCTGGTAACAGACGACGTCGTGGCTGATGCGATCGACCAGCACGTCGTACGCGGGCGGGCGATCGACCGCGGTCAAGTCGACGCGCGCGTACTCCGCCGTCACGGTCGAGGACACGGCCGCGACGCGGGCGATGAGGGCGTCGGGGAACGTGCGCTCGCGCCCGACGAGCAGGCCCACTCGTTTCTTGGTCATGACGTCCGCGGAGCGAAGCAGAGCGGGCCGGGGGCGGCTAGCGGATCATCCCCATCGCGCGGCGCGCGTCGAGGACGCGCTGCTTCACCCGGTTGGCGAGCAAGAACCCGATGAGGAAGTTCGCGGGCCACATGAACAGGATGAGGAAGGCGCCGATCCCACAAGTGAAGAATGTGACGATCACGTAGATCGTCCAGAACGCGAGCGGGTAGCCGATCAGCAAGGCGACGCCGACGCCGACGTCGCCGATGATGAGGTGCCCGATGCCCGGCAGGCCGAGCACGCCCGAGCACAGCAGCTCCACGAGGAACACCTGATCGGGCTCGTGCCGCGCGAGCGCCGCCGTCTGCGTGTCGACCGGCAGCGCGTTCGACGGGCCCGCCCAGCTGTTCTGGGGAGGCGGCTGCGCGCCGGGCCACGCGCCGGGCGGAGGCGGATAGCCGGGCGGAGGCGGGTAGCCCTGCGGAGGCGGGTACCCCTGCGGGGGCTGCTGCGGCGGATAGCCCTGCGGGGGTGGGTACCCAGGCGGCGCGTACCCCGGCGGCGCGAGCTGGGTCGGAGGCCCGCCCGATGCATCACGCGGCCCGTTCCCCGGCGGCCAACCCTGGCTCATGGCGCGTGAGCGTACACCGGCGCGGGCTGGCGGATCACCTCGATCCGACCGCGGCCTTGAGGCCGTAGGTCTTGATCTTCACGTACAGCGTGCTCCGCGCGATGCCGAGCGCGCGCGCGGCGCGGGCGACGTCCCAGCCTGCGTCGAGGAGGGCCGCCTCGACGTGCCGCCGCTCCACGTCGTCGAGCGTCTGCGCGCCGGAGCTCGTGCGCGGCGGCGCGGCCTGGTCGAAGCGGAGCTCGTCGGCGGTGATCGTGGTCCCCCTCGTCATCACCGCGGCGCGGTCGATGACGTTGCGCAGCTCGCGGACGTTCCCGGGCCAGTCGTGCGCGACGAGCGCGCGCTCGGCGCACGCCGCGAGCGCGGGCGTCGGCCGGCGGTAGCGGTCGCAGGCGCGCGCGAGGAAGGCACGCGCGAGCAGCACGACGTCGCCGCCCCGCGCTCGCAGCGGGGGCACCTCGAGGGAGATGGTGCTGATGCGATAGAAGAGATCGCCGCGGAACCCGCCGCCGCCGAGCAGATCCTTGTGCGTCGCGGCGAGCAGCCGGACGTCGGACGCGCGATCGTGCACCTCGCCCATGCGGCGGAACCGCCGCTCCTCGATGGCCTTCAGCAGCTTCGGCTGCACGGCGGCGTCGATGTCGCCGATCTCGTCGAGGAACAGCGTGCCGCCGTTCGCCGCCTCGAAGAGCCCCACCTTGCTCGCCTGCGCGCCGGTGAACGCGCCGCGCGCGTGGCCGAACAGCTCGGACTCGACCAGCTCGCGCGTCAGGGTCGCGCAGTTCACGTCGACGAAGGGCCGTGAGCTGCGCGCGCTCGCCTCGTGCAACATCCTCGCGACCACGCCCTTGCCGCTGCCCGTCTCGCCGAGGATGAGCACCGGGCAGTCCGCGTCGCGCACCGCGCGGATCTGCGCCGCGAGCGCCAGGATCGCGGGGCTCTCCCCGAGCAGGCCGTCGGCGAGCGCCGGCGCCGTCTTCGCGAGCCGACGCGCGGACTCGGCGGGCCTCACGAAGGCGACGGGGCGGGTGCCCGACGACGACACGTCGTCTCGCCACGCCGGTCCTCGCTGGCCCTCCTCGACGGCGTCTCCCAGGCGCTCGAGCAGCAGCGCCATCGGGACGGGCTTCGTGAGCACGTCGACCGCGCCGAGCTTGAGCGCGCGGACCGCGAGGTCGACCGTGCCGTGCCCCGTCAGCACGACCACGGGCGTCTCCGGGGCCAGCTCGCGGACGATGGAGAGCACGGCGAGCGAGTCGCCGTCGGGCAGGCGGTGATCGACGAGCAAGACGTCCGGTGGAGCCTGGCCGGACGCCCGGCGCTCGAGCGCGAAGCGCGCCTCGGCGCACGAGCCCGCCTCGCTGACCTCGAACCCGTGGTGGCGCAGGTAGCGCGCGACCGTCGTGCGCACCTGGCTGTCGTCCTCGACCACGAGCGCGCGCCACGCGCGCGCCTCCGCGCCCTCTCTCGACCAGCGTGGAGATGGGTCCATGCTCGCAGTCTCCGCTTTTGTGCCGCGACCCGCAAGCGGGGGGCCGGGGGCGCCCGCGCGCGGCGACGAGGCCGCGGCGCGGGGCGAGCACGGCGAGGTCAGATCTGCAGGTCCTTCTCGACGTCGGCGAGCGCGATGCGCGCCATCGCGAGGTTGGCGCGGCTGCGGTCGAGCGCGATGTAGAAGAAGATCGCGGGGCGAGACCGGAGCGGCCGGATGATGTGGTACTGCTTGCCGAGCGAGATGAGGATGTCCTCGATGGCGTCCTTCAGGTTGAGGTTGCCCATGGTCTTCCTCTTCGCGCGGACGACCTCGGTGTTGCCCGCGGCCGCGACCTCGAGGTTCAGCGCGCCGCCGCCCTCCTGACCGAGCAGCATGCCGCTGTCCGAGTCGACGAGCGCGGCGCCGATGAATCCGTCGACCGAGTTGAGCTTCGCGAGGGCTTCTTTGATGTTCATGATGTTCTCCTGTTGTTGTTTCGAGGGGGGTCGGACGGTGGGTGGCTCGGCGGGCGTGGCCTCGAGCGAGGTGACGGGCGCAGAGGGCGGCGGCGCGGAGGACCGCGGCGCGGGGGGCGCGATCGTCCAGCCCGTGCGCGACGGGCGCGACTCCTCGGCGCGGCGGCTCTCGTCGAGCAGCCTGCAGCTCTCCATCAGCAGCTCGGTCGAGCTCGAGGTGATCGTCTCCTCGGGCGGCGCGGCGCCCATGCGCATCGAGAACTCGCCGCCGCTCCAGAGGATGATGTCGAAGAACGCGTCGTCGCCGACGACGCCGAGCGACGTCACCGCGTGCACGATGTTGCCCTCGCGGAACCACAGCTCGCCCTCGACGTCGCGCCGCCGGACGGAGAGGAGCCCGGTCGCGGCCGACAGCACGTAGAGCTGGACGATGTCCGGCAGCGTCTGCACCGAGATCGCGCCGGAGAACCCGCTCGGGCGGACGAGCGCCTCGTCGACCAGCGCGAGCAACCGCTCGAACGGGAACGGCTTGTCGAGGAACCCCGTGCCGCTCGTCGACGCGAGCTGCTGGACGTGATCCGTCGTCTTGAACGCGGTCATCATGATGACCGGCAGGCGAGGCCGGAGGCGCCGCGCCTCGAGGATGAGATCGACGCCGCTCATGCCGGGCAGGCGGATGTCGGCGATCAGGAGATCGGCCGGGCGCGCCTGGAACTTCGCGAGCGCCGCCTCTCCGTCGTGGGCGGTCGCGACCTCCAGCTGAGGGCGCGCGCGAGAGAGGCGCGTCGAGAGCGACCAGACGAGCGCCTCCTCGTCATCGACGAGCAGCACCCGGGAGGTCTCGACCGCGGCCATGCGACGCCACTTTGCAGCGCGTGTGCCAGCCGAGAACCTCGCGTGATCGTCGCGCGGAGGCTGGTGGCTCGTCCGGGATCCGTCGCGGCTCGTCCGGAATCCGGACCGGCGCGACCCCGTCCTCGCGCGGGTTGCGCCGCAACGCTCCTGGATCGCCGGTTGCAACCCCCGCGGCGATGGCCCAGCTCGATCTGAGAGAGCGTCGCCTCTCCGCTGTCCTCGCGTATGTCGGCGACAGGGCCGTGGTGCACGCGAGCTTCGCGCGGCTCGCCGCCCGCGACGGCGCAGGATCCCTCGGCGAGGGCCCGCGCGCGCTGCTCGCCTGGAGGATGGCGGGCCGCGAGGACGATCTGTCTCTGTCGCTCGTCCACGCCGCGGCAGGGGGCGAGCTCGACCTCGCCGCGTGCGACGCGGACGTCGTCGTGCTCGTGGTCGGACGGGCGCGCGCGGAGCTCGGGGACGCCCTCGCGCGGCGGGCGGCGCTCGCCGAGGAGCTCTCGCGCGCGGGCCCGCTGCCGGTGATCGTGCAGTTCGAGCGCGACCCGTCGGCGGACGCGGTGCCCGTGCCCGAGCTCGTCTCGCTGCTCGCGCTCGAGGGCTGGGCGCACGCGGCGCCGCGCGAGGACGCGGACGTCGCGGTCGACGCGGTGGAGCTCGCCGCGGACGCGGTGTGGCGCGCGATCGAGGACACCTCCTGCGCGGGCGCGCCCGATCCGACGCCGCTCTTGACGGCGCTGCGTGACGTCATCTCCGCGTCGGTCGACGCTGCGGTGGGCGCGGTCTCGGCGCGCCTGGGCGCGGAGCTGCAGGACTCCGCGGAGGCGATCGCTGCCCTGTCGGCGCGGGTGGTCAAGCTCGACGAGCGCGCGGTGTCGCTCGGCACGCGCCTCACGGCGCTCGAGGAGGCCCAGCGCGCGCTCACGCGCGGCGTGTCCATGCACGAGGCGTCGCTCGGGCGTACGACGGAGGCGCTGCGCGACGGGCTCGCCGCGACCAAGCAGCTCGAGGCGGCCATCGGCGCTCTGGACGAGCGCGTCGCGTCCGCGGCTCAGCTCGCGGCGCGGAGCGCGACCGAGGCGGAGGAGTCGCGCGCCGCCGTGGCCCGAGCGGCGGCGCGCATCGACGCGCTCGAGCGCTCGACGAGCCGCGCGCTCGACAAGGTGACGGCGAGCATCGGATCGCTCCCCGCGGCGATCACCGCGGCGGACGAGCGGCACGCCGCTCGATCCCTCGCCCTCGAGCGCGCCGTGCAGGCGGGCGCAGGGCCCGTCGAGGCGGTGGGCGCGCGGGCCGCCGACCTCGCGGCGCGGCTCACGCAGAAGGACGCGCGCGACGAGGAGCGCATCCTGCGCGTGGAGGCGCTCGTGCGAGCCGCGGCGGCGCACTCGGACGAGAAGACCGCGTCGGTCGCCGAGTCGCTCGAGGCGCTGCTCGACGAGCTGAAGACCAAGAAGAAGGGCTGGTTCGGGTGATCGCGGGGGCGCGGCCCAGCTACGATCCCGTCGCGCGGCGGCTCGGGGTGCGCGTCGTGTACGACGGCGCGGCGAGCGCTGGTAAGTCTACCAACCTGAGCGCGCTGGCGGAGGCGCTGCCGCAGGCGGTGCTCGAGCTCCGTCTCGGTGAGCAAATCGCCGGCACGACGGTGACCCTCGACTGGCTGCGCCTGCGCGGGGGAGTGCACGGCGACGTCCCGGTGATCGTGGAGGCCGTCTGCGCTCCCAGCGCGCGCGCGCTCGCAGCGGCCCGCGCGCAGCTGCTCCGCGCCGCGCACGCGATCGTGGTCGTGTGCGACGCCACGCCGCGAGGCGTGCGCGCCCTCCGCGCGGCGGGGACGCCCGACGGGCCGCGCGTGTGGCAAGCGAACAAGCAAGATCTGCCCGGCGCGTCGGCCGGATCGGCGCTCGTGGCGGCGCTCGGTCGCCCCGACGAGCCGGTGATCGAGGCGTCCGCGGCGCGCGGGAAAGGCATCGTCGACACGTTCCTCGCGGCGCTGCGCGTGGCCGCCGAGGGGCTCCGCGGATCGAAGGCGCCGGTCACGATCCACGCGGAGGCGTCCGCGCGCGAGCGACTCACGAGGCGCCTCGCGCGCGCGCCGGTGGACGGCGACGCGGCGGCCGAGCTCTGGCTCCGCGCGGCGGCGATGGAGCTCGCGAGGGGCCGCGCCTGATGCCCGCGACGCCGCTGCTCCTCGCGCTCGGCCGCCGGATAGCGTCCATGATCCCCGCCGAAGAGCTGCCGCCGGACCTCGTGGCGCGGTGCGAGATCGAGCCGCTCGACCTCGCGCGGCTGGACGAGATCCAGGCGCCGCTCGTGGCGGCGGTGCTCGACGCCGGGCGCGCGACGACCGACGAGCTCGTCGAGGCCTGCGGCTCGGCGATCCTCGCGGACACCCCGCGGCTCGTCGTCTGCCCGGCCGCGAGGGTCGATGAGGTGCAGAGAGCCCTGCCGGAGAGCGAGATCGTCACGCGCCCGCTCGGCGCGCGCGAGGCGCACGACCTCGGGCGACGCCTCTCGCTGCTCGTCGATCTCGGCGTCGCGAGGCTCTCGCTCCGGCTCTACGAGCAGGCGATGGACGAGGGCGTGACGGGCCTCACGATCGCCCACTCGCGCGGGGGCGCGCTCTCGATCCTGCACGCGAGCGAGTCCTTCGAGCGGCTGACCGGGCACTCTGCCGCCGCCGCCGTCGGGCGCGATTTCAGGTTCCTGCAGGCCGACGACGCCGACCCCGGGGCGCGCGAGACCTTGCGCCGCGCTGTGCAGGCGCGGACGCGCGGTCGCGCAGTCATCCGCAACGCGCGCGGGGACGGCGCCCGGTTCTGGAACGAGGTGACGGTCTTCCCGCTCCAGGCGCAGGGCCAGGCGCTGCCGCTCTTCGGCGGCGTGCAGCACGACGTGACCGAGCTCGTCGAGGCGCGGGAGCGCGTGGAGCGCCTGGTCGCCGAGCAGGTCGAGCGGGTGGCGTTCGACCAGGCCGTGCTCGACGCGCTCGAGGTCGCGGTGATGACGGTCGACGAGGCGGGCCGCATCACGTTCGCGAACCGCGCCGCCCGCGAGCTGCTCGAGCAGGACCAGCTGGAGGGCGCGCAGATCCACGAGGCGCTCGCGCTGCGCTCGGATCCGTGGTCGCTGCTGGTGGAGGGATCGAAACATTTGTCACATCAGCTGCACGGCCGTGAGCTGGCGATCACGGTCACGCGGCTGCCGTGCTCGACGCTCGCGGGGCTCGCGGGCCTGGTGATCGCGGCGGACGTCACGGGCGAGAAGCAGCTCCAGGGAGAGCTGAGGCGCGTCGAGCGGCTCGCCGCGATGGGCACGATGGTCGCGGGGTTCGCCCACGAGGTCCGCAACCCGGTCGCGAGCCTGCGCGCGATGGCCGAGCAGCTCGACGAGGATCTCGCGGAGATCGGCGTCTCGATGCCGCACGCGGCGCGCATGCTGAAGGTGCTCGGGCGCGTGGAGGCGCTGGTCGACTCGTCGCTGAGGTTCGGGCGCCCGTCGCCGCCCCGGCGCGCCGAGCACCGCCCGTGGCAGATCCTGTCGAGCGCGCTCGCCGCCGTGCTGCCGCGCACGCGCGCGATGGGCGAGGAGATCCGGGTCGAGGTCGAGCCCGATCTGCCGAGCGTGTTCGTCGACGAGGGGCAGATCGTGCAGGTGCTCGTGATCTTCCTCGACAACGCGCTCGACGCGACCCAGTCGCCTCGCCGCGTGCTGCTCCGAGCCCTCGGGCGTCGCCTCGAGCGGCGCGGGTCGGAGCCCCCGCCGGGCGTGCGGTTCGAGGTGACGGACGACGGGCCGGGCGTCTCGGCGTCGGTCGTCGAGCGCATCTTCGATCCGTTCTTCACGACGAAGCCGAGCGGCACGGGGCTCGGGCTGTCGATCGCGCAGCAGCTCGCCCGCGAGAACGGCGGCAGGATCGACGTCTCCTCGGCGCCCGGAGGCACGACGACGTTCGCCGTCCACCTCGACCCCGCGCCGCCCCCCGACTCGACGAGGGGCTCGTGAGCGCCGGGGCGCGCCCTCCGCTCCCCGCTGCGCGCGGCCTCGATGCGCGGCTGCTGCACGAGCTCGGCAACGCGACGTTCGCGATGACGTCGAGCCTGGAGCTGCTCGCGTGCGAGCTCGACGGCGCGAGCACGCACCCGGCGCTGGCGGGCGCGCTGGCGGGCGCGCGGCGGGTCGAGGCGCTCCTCCACGACTTCGGCGAGCTCACCAGGCCGCTCACGCTGCGGCTCACGCGCGAGCTGCTCGGAGACCTGCTCGACGAGGCGCGCGGCGCGATCGAGGTGAGGGTCGAGGCGCGCGAGCTCGCGTGGGTGCGCTGTGATCGCGCGCGGCTGGCGGGCGCGCTCCAGACGCTGATCCACGCCGCGGGGGGCGAGCTCGGCGCGTGTCACGCCGCGCTCTCGGCGAGCGCGCTCGACGCGCGGCTCACGCTCACCGGGCCAGGGAGCGGTACTCCCGCAGCGCGCCTGTTCGAGCCGTTCGCGCGGCGCGGCCCCGCGGAGTCGGGGCTGTCGCTCGCGCTCGCGCGACGGGTGATCGAGGCGCACGGCGGGGCCGTGACGGCGCGCGGCGACGGCGGGCTCTCGGTCGACGTCGAGCTGCCGCTCGCGTGACCGTCAGGCCCAGCGCTGCGGGCGATCGGCGAGATCGCGGACGCCCGCGTCGGCGCACCACCGCGCGAACGCGGCGCGCGGGACGCCCGCGAAGCGCAGCTCCTCGAGCGACGCGGCGAAGGGCGCGTCGGTCACGAGCGTCGCGAGCCGGCGGTACAGCTCGGCCTCCGCGCGCCGCGCGGTGAGCGTCTCGGCGAGGCGGTCCTTGCCGCGCACGACGACGTCCCAGTCGCGCGCGCTCGCCGGGATGTGGTCGAGATCGCCGTACCGCGCGAGCACGACGGACGCCGTGCGCTCGCCGAAGCCCGGCAGGCCGGGGATGCCGTCGGCCGAGTCTCCCACCAGCGCGAGGAACGACGGCATCGCGGCCGGCGCGAACCCGCGCTTCTGACGGAATCCCGCCTCGTCGATCACGAGGCGCCTGCGGCGATCGACCTGCACGACCTTGCCCTGGCGGAGGCACTGGCCGAGATCCTTGTCGGGCGTGCACAGGCGCACCTCGTCGACCTGGTCGGCGAAGCGCGCCGCGGCCGTCGCGAGCGCGTCGTCCGCCTCGTGGTCGCGCATCGAGGACACGGCGACGCCGAGCGCGCGCACGGCGTCCTCGACCGGGTCCATCTGCGCGACGAGCTCGGGGTCCATGCCCTCGTCGGTCTTGTAGCCGGCGAACAGACCGTTGCGGAACGATCGGATGGGGTTGTCGAACGCGACGGCGATGTGGGTCACGCGCTCGTCGGGATCGTTCAGCATGCCGAGCAGCGACGCGACCAGCCCCACCGTCGCCTTGCGCGGGCGCCCGGCCGGATCGCGGTGGTCGGGGCGCTCGGAGTAGTGCGCGCGGAACAGCTCGTACGTACCGTCGACGACGTGCAGCTTCACCCCGCCGGTGTAGCACCCGAGCGCGCCCACGCCTGCGCGCCCGCCGTGCTAAGTCAGGCGCCGATGCACCCGATCCTGCTGAAGATCCCGCTCGGCGCGGGGGTCACGCTCCCGTTCTTCGGGAAGCTGACCAGCCTGCCCATCTACAGCTACGGCGTGATGCTCGGCCTCTCCATCGTGGTCGGCTGGTACCTCACCCTCGGCCTCGCGAAGCGCGACGGGCTGCCCGAGGAGGAGATGGCGAACAACTACGTCTTCACCGCGGTGATGGCCATCCTCGGGTCGCGCGTGCTCTACGTGCTCACGAACCCGGACGATTTCGCGACGGCGGCCGACTGGTTCGCGTTTCGCAAGGGCGGGCTCGTCGCGTACGGCGGGTTCCTCGGCGGGTTCCTCGGGAGCTACCTGTACCTGAAGCGCAAGCGCCTGCCGCTCCTGCCCTGGGGCGACGTGGCCGTGCCGAGCCTCGCGACGGGGCTGATGATCACGCGCATCGGCTGCTACCTCTTCGGCTGCGACTTCGGCCGCACGCTGTCGCCGTCCGCGCCGGGGTTCCTGAAGAAGCTCGGCACGTTCCCAAGGTGGCAGGACGGCACGCTCGACGCGGGCAGCGGCTCGCCCGCGTGGGTGCAGCACACGCAGGCGCACCTCATCCCGCCCGACGCCGCGCACTCGCTGCCGGTGCACCCGACGCAGCTGTACGAGTCGCTGGTCGGCCTCACGCTGTTCGGGCTCGTGATGTTCCAGCGCAAGCACCAGCGGTTCCGCGGGCAGGTGTTCCTCCTGTTCACGTTCGCGTACGGCGTGCTGCGCTACGGGCTCGAGATCATCCGCGACGACGCCGAGCGCGGGAACTACGGCCCGTCGTGGCCCGAGCACGTGATGGTGCCGGGCGGGCTCGTCGTGCTCGGCCTCGCCTACGCCGTGTTCATGTCCCGCGCGGTGGAGAACAAGGCGCTGCGCGCGGCGACGCAGGCCCTCGCGCTCGTCCCCGGCGTCGCGCTGTACGTCGCGCTGAAGCCCGCCACCTTCGCGGGAGAGGCGCTCGTGAAGCTCTCGACCTCGCAGTGGGTCGCGCTGCTCACGGGCACGGCGGCGGCGGTCGCGTACGGCATGTTCTGGAACTCCGCGAAGGCGCACCCCACCCGCGCGATGGCGCTCGATCTCTCGGGGTTCCACGAGCTGTCGGGCGCGGTCCCCGAGGTCGCGGCCGAGGCCGAGGAGCCCAAGAAGAAGCAGAAGAAGCGGGCGAAGAGCGCCGAGTCGAGCGAAGAGGTGAAGCCCGACGCGCCCGCGCGCGACGAGGACCGCCCGGCGACGGAGGCCGGCTGAGTGCGCGCCGTCCCCTACGCCCTCATCGTCGCGTCGCTCGTGGGCGCGGCCGGGTGCGCGTCCGGCAACCGGCCCCCTGCGCGCGCGAGGCCGCCCGCCGTCGCGGTCGCGCCGCTGTCGGTCGACGACGCGCACTTCGCCGAGACGGTGCACGGGCTGCTCGTCGATGGATCTCCGACGCTCGACCGCCAGGCGAGGCTCGGCGGCGCGGTGCGGCGCCAGCTGGCCCACGCGACCGAGCGGCTGCGGGCGAGAGAGCGAGAGCGAGGCGTCGCGAGCCTGTTCGGCGCGCTCTACCTCGTGCGGGCGGGAGAGCTGACACCGGGGATGCTGGACGGCTCGTCGAGCGAGGCGCTCGCGCTCGCCGTCGAGGCCGTCGCGGCGCGCGGAGACGAGGGACGCAGCGCGGCCCTCTACGAGCTGCAGAAGCTCGCGGCGCCCGCGGGCCCGGCCGCGCGCGACGCCGACGAGCACCTCGCGGCCCTCGAGCGCTGGGCCGAGGAGACGACGTCGACGGGCGCCGGGGACGCCGAGCGCGCAGGCGCCGAGCAGCGCCGCAAGGCCGCGCGCTCGCTGCTCCTCCCGACCGACGACGGCGTGAAGGACGCGGTGGGATCGGCCGCGCGGTGGATCGACGCGGGCATCGAGCTGCAGGAGCGGATGCGCGAGCGGCGAGACGATCGCCCGCGCCGCGAGGACGCCCTCGAGAGCATCCGCGCCGTCACGAGCGGAGCGGCGACGATCGCCGCGATCTTCCTGCGTCACGGCGACGCGGCCGGCGCGCACGAGGCGCTCAGCCGCGCGCCCGCGGAGCGCGTCGCGCCGCCGGGGCTCGTGCTCGCGCTGCAGCGCGCCGCGAGGGGCGAGGCAGCGGCGTGGAGGGATCTGCTCGAGCTCTTCGCGCGCCCCGAGCGCCCGGACGACGAGTCGGGGCTCGATCGGAGCCTCGTGCGCGCCGCGGCCTTCGGGGTCGCGATAGAGGCCTACCGCAAGAGCCCCGCGGAGCCCGAGGTGGCGATGCACCTGTCGTCCGCGCTCGCGGGCCTCGGCATGGTCGAGGTCGCGCCGCTGGTGCTCGCGGACGCGGCCGAGAAGAGCCACGACGCGCGGCTCGTCGGCGCGATGCTCGAGGCCGTGGGCGCGTCGATCGCCCGCGAGGAGGCCGACGGTGATCCGCAGAGCGCGCGGCGCACGTTCGCGGCGTCGTCGCGGCTGCTCGCCACGGCCGAGCGCGCCGAGTTCTCCGGCAAGCTGACGCCGTCCCCGAGCCGCCTGCGCCTGCTCGGCGCGGGCACCGACGCGCGCGCGGGCGAGCTCTCGGCGGCGAAGGCCAACCTCGCGCTCGCGCTCGCGCGCGAGCCGCTCGCCGACGCGAAGGCGCTGCTCGCGGAGATCGAGCGCGCGCAAGGCAACCGCGACGCCGCGCTCGCGCTGTACCGCGAGGTCGCGGCGTCCCCCGAGGCGAGGTCCGATCGCGGGCTCGAGGCCGAGGCGCGCGTCGCCGTGGCGCAGCTGCTCGACGAGGCGGGCTCGAAGGGCGCCGACGCCGAGCTGTCCCTCGCCGCGCAGGCGGCCGTCGAGGCGCGTCGGGTGGCGCGCTCGGCCCACGAGGTCAGCCGCGCCGAGCGGCTGCTCGCGCGCGTGCTCGATCGCACCTCCGATCCCGCCGGCGCCGCCCGCGCGAGGGAACGCGCCCTCCTCGCCGCCAGGGCGAGCCCCCGGGATCTCGCGACGACGGTGCTCGAGGCCGTGGCGCACGCGTACGTCGCGCGCGATCTCGCGTCCGCCCGCAAGGCGGCGGCGCAGATGGTGGGCGCTGGGCTGCACGACGACGAGATCGTGTACGCGGCCCTGTGGCTGCAGTCGCTCGAGCGAGAGCTCGGCGCGAAGCCCGACGGGACGGCGGCCCTCCTGTTCGACAGGGTCGAGCCAGGCGCGAGCTGGCCCGCGCGGCTGACGGCGTTCGCCCGTGGGCAGCTCGGAGAGGTCGAGCTCACGGCCGCGGCGCGCACGGCGGCGCAGCGCACCGAGGCGACGTTCTACCGCGCGCTCGCGCGCCGCGCGAAGGGCGAGGCGGACGCCGCGACGCCCGCCCTGCGCGAGGTGGCCGCGGCGCCGACGCTGAGCCTCGTGGAGACCCAGATCGCGCGCGGCCTGCTCGCGCCTCGGCGGCCGTGAGCGGGCGCCTCGCGCCGTCCCCGACGGGCGAGCTGCACCTCGGCGGCGCGTCGACCTTCCTCGTCGCGTGGCTGGAGGCGCGGTCGCGCGGCGTCCCGCTCCTGCTCCGCGTGGAGGACCTCGACGCCGCCCGCGTCGCGCCGCACGCCGAGGCGCGCATCCTCGACGATCTCGCGTGGCTCGGCCTCGCCTGGGACGGCGCGCCCGCGAGGCAGTCGACCCGAGGAGCGGCCTACGAGGCGGCGCTCGCGGCGCTCGACGCGGCGGGCCTCGTGTACCCGTGCGACTGCTCGCGCGCGGAGGTCGCGCGGATCGCGAGCGCGCCGCACGAGGGCGACGAGGTCCGCTACCCCGGCACCTGCCGCGACAAGCCCCGCGATCGCGCGTTCCGGCGAGCCCCCGCGCTGCGGTTCGCGGTCACGCCGGGCGCCCTTGTCGCGTTCGTCGACGGGCTGCGCGGCCCGCAGCGCGAGCGCGTGGATCTCCGGGCGGGCGACTTCGTGCTCCGGCGCGGCGACGGCGTCTTCGCGTACCAGCTCGCGGTGGTGGTCGACGATCTGGAGATGGGCGTCGATCACGTCGTGCGCGGCGCGGATCTCCTGCCGTCGACCGCGAGGCAGATCGCGCTCGCGCGCGCGCTCGGCGGCGCCCCCCCCGCGTACCTGCACGCGCCGCTCGTCGTCGGCGAGGACGGCGCGCGCCTCGCGAAGCGCGCCGCGGGTGTCACCGTGCGCGACCACCGCGCGGCGGCCACGTCGCCCGAGGCGCTCGTCGGGGAGCTCGCCAGGCGGCTCGGCCTCTCCGGGGGCGCGCCGACGACGCCGGCCGCGCTGCTCGCGACCTACGATCGCGCGCGGCTGACGCGCGGGCCCGTCCGCGCGTGGGGGCCGGGCGCGGCCGCGACGCGCGATCTCACCCAGGAGCGCGCGGGGTGATCCGGGTCGCCTGCCTCGCGCTCGCGCTCGTCGCGGTCGGCTGTCGACGCTCCGACGCGTCGCGCGCGTCGCCCGCCGCGTCGGCCGCGCCGTCCGCGTCGGCGAGCGCGTCGTCCGCGCCGCCGACCGGGCGGTGCGATCTCGCGCCCGCGGGCGCGTGGATCACGCTCGGGCGCGAGGTGAGCCCCGGTGGTGACGAAGACCTGCTCCCGTTCGCGGTGCAGGTCGGCTCCGCGACGGCGCACGCCGGAGGCTTCGCGGTCGGCGCGCTGATGCCCCCCGCCGGAGGCCCCGCGACGGCCGCGGTCATCACGGTCGACGCCGACACGCGCACCTCGAAGACCACCTCGCTCGGCGCGGCGCACGGCGACACCGAGCCGCCGCGGGTCGTGTCGTCGCCGCGCGGGCTCTTCGCCGCGCTGCTCGAGTCGAGCGGCTCGCGTCGCAGCCTGCGCGTGGCGCTCGTCGAGGGGGACAAGGTCACCTGGGGGCCCGAGTTCGAGCAGGGCCGCGACGAGTCGATGGCGTTCGATCTCGCGGTCGCCGCCCCGCGCAGCGTGGCCGTCTGGGATGACGACGCGCGGGCGCCCGAGCGCGGGATCATCCGCCTCGCGACCTTCACCACGGCCGACCTCGGCGCGCCGACCGCCCCGCGCGCGGTGACCAACGAGAAGACCGACGCCGAGAGCCCGCGGGTCGTGCCGCGCGCGGGCGGCTTCTGGCTCTCGTACATCGCGCGCCGCCCCGAGCCGACCGACGACGACGCGCGGTACGCGGGCGAGGAGTCCTCCTACCGCTGGCTGGAGGTGGTGCCGCTCGATCAGAACGCCGCGCCGACCGCGCCGGCGCGCCGCGTGACCGCGGAGAAGGGGCACGCGCTGGCGTTCGACGCCGCGCCCCTCGACGCCGACTCGCTCGTGATCGTCTACCGGGACGACGACACCCCGAGCGGCGCGGCGGGCGGCGCCGTGCTCCGCGTCGTCGTGCGCCCCGACGGATCGACCGACCCGGAGACCATCACGGCCGCGCAGGTGGGCGTCGGCGCGCCGGCGCTGCTCGCGGGCGGCTGGCTCGCGGTCGCGGACGCGGCGGGCGACACGCGCCTCGGCCGCGTGGGGGCGGGCGGCGTGGTCGATCGGCTGGTCGCCGAGCCCGCGATCGGCGTCGGGATGCCGCTCGCCGCGCTCGGAGATCGCCTGCTCGTCGCGCGCCCGCGCGGGACGTCGGTGCGCCTCGTCGCGGTCGAGTGCGCGAGGCCGCTCCCGCCCGACGCCGCCCTCGCGCGCTAGCTCCGGGTCGAGCAGGGCTCGCGCTCCCTGCGGCGCGCGCGAGGGCGGGTCGCCTCGTCGGGGCGCGCGATCGTGCCGCAGAGCCAGTCGAACAGCGGGATCGTCACGTTGAAGTTCCACCGCTGCATCAGGCGCGGATCATGGTGCCGCGCGTGGTGCGCGCGGAGCGCCCGGACGATCGCCGAGCGCCCGACGACGCCGTCCGCGGGCAGGTGGTAGAGCATGTGGGTCAGCTCGTACGACACGACGTACAGCGCCGACGTCATCAGCACGAGCCACCCGACGTTCTGTCCGAGGCACGCGCCCGCGAACGCGGAGAGCGGCGCCGCCGCCGCGATCACCGCGAGCACGCCGACAGCGGGGAGCAGCACGAGCTTCAGCTCCTTCGGCGCGCGCACGGCCATGTCGTCCTCGCGGAACACCCGGTGGTGCTGCGGCGTGTGCCTGTCGTACAGTTCCTGGAGCGGTCGCCGCCGCCGGTGCAGGAGCTCCTTGTGCGCCCACCACTCGGCGCCGTTCGACACCACGAACATCGCCGGCACCGCGAGCAGCTCGACGAGCGACGGCGCGCGCAGCCGCCACGCGCCGAGCGCGACCGCCGCGCCGCCGAGCGTCACCGTACTCGCGAGGTGCAGCCAGGGCCGGTACGACGCGGGGATGCGCTCGAACACCCGGTCGCGGTAGTCGTCGGGGCCGCTCGTCGGGACGGGCTCGGGCTCGGACATCGAGCGATATCGTAAATTCTGTTTCGTCAGAATGCAATGCGCCGCGAGATTTTGCGGCGAGGCGCCGCCGCGCGCGCTAATCGTGTCGCCAGGCGCCGATGGCCACCGCGAAAGACCAGGGCGAGCAGCTCATCCTCGACAACCGCCGCGCGCGCTTCGACTACGATCTCGGGCAGCGCTACGAGGCGGGGCTCGTGCTCGTCGGCAGCGAGGTGAAGGTGCTGCGCAAGGGCTCGGGCGATCTCACCGACGGCTGGGTCGACGTGCGCGACGGGCAGGCGTGGCTGAAGGGCGCCTTCTTGCCGCGGCTCGAGCACGCCGCGTGGAGCGGCCACGTCGAGACGCGCGATCGCAAGCTGCTCCTGCACGATCGCGAGATCGCGGAGCTGCACAAGGCGCTCGGCCAGGACCGCGCGACGGTGGTGCCGCTGCGCGTGTACTGGAAGGGCGGCCGCGCGAAGGTCGAGCTCGCCATCGCGAAGGGCAAGAACGCCGCCGACAAGCGCCAGAGCATCAAGCGTCGCCTGGGCGAGCGCGAGGCGCGCGCGGCCATCCTGCGGGGGCGCGGGGGGTGATCACCTGGGCGTCGGGAGGTCAGGCGTCGGTGGTGTCGTTCGAGGAGCGGCGCGTCGTCGCGCGCTCGACGGTCCCGGCGGCGCCCGGCACGCCGCTCGTGGGCGCGGTCGAGGGCGGCGGCGAGCTCGGGCTCAAGGTCAAATCATGCCGGCGTGACGGCGACGCGTGGGTCATCGAGGGCCGGCCGTTCAACCTCACGCGGGAGCTCCGCGATCGTCTCTCGGGCGTCGCGCGCGAGGCGTAATTTTCTGCGCCGCGTCGGGCCACGCAATATCGTGTGACGGATGGCAGACGACGAGCCGAGCTCGCCGAGCGAGGCGCCCGCCGGGGGCGTGTCGACGGTGTTCGTCGTCGACGCGTCGGCCGACGCGGAGCGGGTCGGCAGGGCGCTCTCGCACGCGGGGTTCGTCGTGCGGGACGTGCCGCTCTCGCTCCTGTTCTCGCGCCTGTCGGGCGGGCTGCCGTCGGCGGTCGTGCTCGACGGTGACGCGGGAGACGCGGAAGAGACCCTCCAGCGGCTGCGCGAGCTGCCGGGCGCCGCCGCGCTCGAGATCGCGCTGCTCGCAGAGGCTGGGCGGAGGTTCCTCGGAGAGGCGCAGGCGCTGATCGCGGGGGCGAGCTCCTTCTTCGCGAGGCCGATCGACGTGCCGTCGCTGGTCGAGAGGTTCCAGGCTCACCTCGTGCCGGTCGAGCTCGGCCCGCTGCGCGTCTCGTCCGATCCTCCGTCGGTGCCGTCGGCCCGCAGCGAGCCCTCCGGGCGGCGCGACAGCGAGCTGTCCTCGCGCGCGCTGCCGCCGTCGGCGCCGTCGGGGGGGCCCGGCCCGCCGTCGCTCCTGTCCTCGCCGCTCGAGCTCTCGGGCGCGGAGGGCGCGTCGTGGGGCCCGCCGCCGTCCTCCGCGCCGCTCGGCCTGCGCCTCAGCGACGATCTCGCGCAGCTGCTCGCGAGCGCAGAGGAGCGCGTCGACGCGGTCGTGACGCCGAGCTCCGAGCCGCCGTCGCCCGACGCAGAGGTCGACGCGGTGTTGCCCGCGGAGCTGCTCGACGCGCTCGATGAGCCGCTCGATCTCGACGACGATCTCGGCTCGTCGTCAGGCTCCGACGCGACGCCGGGGCGCGCGGGATCCGGGCATCACCGCACGTCCGCGCTCACCTCGACGAGGACGACCGGCGGTGGAGTGGCGTCGCGCGGGACGGATCTGCGCGGCGTCGACGGCAGCGATCCCCAGGTGACCCCGCTCCCGCGCGAGCTGACGGGCGGCGCGGCCCTGGGCGACCCTGGCGCGGCGCTCGATCAGCTCACCCCGCTGCCGCGGGGCGTGACGGCCTCGCTCGAGCCGACGACGCCGCCGCCGCGTCGCGTGCGCACGCCCGCGCCGCCCCACACGGGCGCGGGCGACGAGGAGGCCGAGACGCCGCGTCCGCTGCGACGCGCGTCACAGGCGCCGCTCGACGGCCTCCTCGAGCCGCCGCGCTCGCTCGCGCCCGACACGCGCGCGATGCCCTCGTTCCAGGACGTCGTCGCGGAGCGACCGCCGAGCGCGCCCCCGAAGACCGGGCCGTTCTCGCGCCGCGCCGCCCGCGCCCTCGGTGAGGGCGACGCGCTCCGCGAGCTCGGCCGCGCGATCTCGCTGCGCCAGACCGTGTGCCTCTGCTTCGACGACGGCAAGGGGCTGCGCCGCGTCGTGCTCCGCGACGGAGATTTCCTGTCGGCGTCGTCGACGCTCGAGGACGAGTCGCTCGTCGCGTTCCTCGTCGCCCGCGGCGATCTCCCCGCCGAGCTCGCGCGCCGGCTCGGGGGCAAGCTGCCGCCCTTCGGTCGCCACGCGGGCGCGGCGCTCGTGGCGAACGGGCACCTCGCGCAGGATCGCCTCTGGGAGATCTTGCGCGGGCACGCCGAGTGGCTCCTCGCGCGCATCGTCGACGCGACCGGCGCGTGCGAGGAGGAGCCGGAGGCCCCCGGGCGGCTCCGGAACGAGCCCGGCGTGTTCGGCGGCTCGACCGGCGCCGAGGTGCTCATCGAGATCGCGCGGCGCGCGGTGCCGCCGCCCGTCGCCCTGGCGCGCCTCGGCGGGGGGCGCGCGCGGCTCGCCGAGGGGCCGAGCTACAAGCTGCTGGGGGAGTGCGCGCTGTCGTCGCGCGAGGTCGAGGCGCTCGAGCGGGCGCGCGGCGCGACGGTCGCGGAGGCGGTCGAGTTCGCGCGGTCGCAGGAGCTCGCGCCCGTGCTGCTCGCGCTCGCCGCGCTCTCGGTGCTCGCGACGATGCCCGCCGTCGAGCGGGGCTCCGAGCGCCCGGCGAGCGTGGTCGATCCGCTCGACGAGGAGGCGCTGCGCGCCAGGGTCGCGGCGAGGCTCGCGCTCGTCGAGGAGGCCGACTATTTCTCGCTGCTCGGCCTCGCCTCCGCCGCGACGCCGTACGAGCTGCGGCGGGCCTACGTCGAGCTGCGGCGCACGTTCGAGCCCGCGCGGTCGCTCACCGCCGCGACCGCCGATCTGTTGCCGAAGGTCGAGCTCATCCTCTCGGTGCTGGACGAGGCGTACGAGATCCTGCGCGACCCCGTCCGGCGCGAGCGCTACCGCCGCGCGATCGAGGCGACCCCCGGGCACGCGTAACGAGCGCTCGCAGACGGCGATCCCGTACCCGTCGGTGCCGTGCACGTGCGGCACGAGGCGCCTCACCTCCCGAACGCGGAGGCCGTCGACCGCGCCGATGACGTCCTCGAGCTCCTCGACGAGCACGCTGCACGTCGCGTACACGACGACGCCGCCGGGGCGCGCCGCCCGCGCGGCCCTTGTAAGGATTATTCGTTGTGTGGCGGACAGCGCGGCGAGATCGGCGCTCCCGCGGCGCAGCAGGATCTCGGGGCGTCTGCGCAGCGTGCCGGTGCCCGAGCACGGCGCGTCGACGAGGACGCGATCGTACGCGCCCTCGGGCACGTCGCCCGCGCCAACGGTCCAGTCGACCGCGAAGGTCTCGCCGAGCGACAGGCCGAGACGCGCGGCCTCGTCGCGGAGGCGCGCGAGCTTCCCGTCGAAGAGATCGGCGGCGTCGACGCGCCCGGTCGGCCCGACCGCGTCGGCGAGCGCGAGCGACTTGTTCCCTCGCCCCGCGCACGCGTCGAGCACGCGCTCGCCGGCGCGGGCGCCGACCGCCTCCGCGACCGCCTGCGAGCCCTCCTCCTGGACGACGAGCGCGCCCGACGACACCGGCGCGAGGCGGCGAGGATCGCCCGCGTGTCGCAGCAAGAGCGCCGCGCGGGCCGCCCGACCGCGCGAGACCTCGGCGCCCGGCGCGAGCTCGAGGAGGGAGGCCTCGTGCGCGTCGAGATCGCCCGTGCGGACCCGCAGCCCGATCGGCGGCGGCGTGGGCCCGGCGAGCAGGAACGCCGCGCCCCCTCCGTCGCCGAGCGCGCGATCGAGCGCGCGCACGAGCCACCGCGGCGCGCCCCGCAGCGTGGCGTCGGCGATCGTGAGCGACGGGTCGCGCTCGCGCGCGGCGCGCCGGAGCACGGCGTTGGCGAACCCCGCCATCCCCTGGCCGCGGGCCTCGCGCAGCGCCCCGACCGCGCGATCCACCGCGGCGTGCGCGGGCACCTTGTCGAGGAAGCACACCTGGTACGCGCCGACCGCGAGGTGCGCGCGCGCCTCCGCGTCCAGGCCCCTCACGCCGCGCGGCGACAGCTGCTGGAGGCGCCCCTCGAGCCACCTCATCGCGCGCAGCGTCCCGTACACGAGCTCCGTCGAGAGCGCGCGATCGCGCGGCGCGAGCTGCGGGTGCGACGACAGCTCCTGCGACAGCACCGCCGCGGCGTACGCGTCGTCCTCGAGCACGCGCCGCACCACCTCGGCGGCGATGCGCCGCGCGTCGGGCGCCGTCACCCGAACAGCTCCCGCAGCTGGCCGAGGATGACCTCACGCCGCGACTCGAGATCGTTCTTCAGCGCGAGCGTCATCAGCGACACGAGCAGCAGCATCCCGAGCAGGCTCGCCACCTCTCGCACGCGCACGGGCAGCGGCCGCCGAAACACCGCCTCGAACGCGAGGAACACCAGCTGCCCGCCGTCGAGGACGGGGATGGGGAACAGGTTGATCAGCCCGAGGTTGATGCTGATGACGGCCATGACCCACAAGAAGTACTCGGCGCCCCTCGCGCCCTCGCGCCCGGCCACCTCGTAGATCGCGAGCGGCCCCGAGATCTGGGAGAGGCTCGCGCGGCCCGTCGCGATGTCGACGAGCCCGCGCGTGAGGAACCCGAGCACCTCGAGCGTCTGCTCCGCGGCCTCGCGCGCCGCCCGCCTGAACCTGTGCGGGTGGTTGACGAGCGGCTCCGCGATCGTCGGCTGCCAGTGGGTCATCTGCAGGGTCCAGTCCTCCTGCTGCTGGCCGGTCTCGTCCGGGAACGTGAGGTGGCGCAGGCGGAAGGTGGCCGTCTCGCGCCGGCCGTCGCGCACGTACGACACCTTGTGCGGCGCCGTCCGCGCGAGGAAGAGGCGCTCCTCCATGGCGCTCCACGACGTGACCTCGGCGTCATCGATCGCGACGACGCGGTCGCCTCGCTGCAGGTTGGCCTTCGCCTCGCTCGAGCCGGGCGGCACCGCGGCGACGTAGAGATCCGCGCTCTCGATGCCGGTGCGCCGGTAGAGATCGCCCTGGCCGGGCTCGGGCGTGAGCGCGACGACGCCCGACTCGTACACCGCGAGATCCGCGAGCCCGCCGAGCGCGCCCTCGAGCACCCTCGGGCGGAGGTACGCGACCGGCACCGTCTCGCCGCGGTTGTCGGCGAACAGGTGCGCGACGTCTCGGAAGTAGGTGACGGGGCGCCCCGAGATCGTCGTGATGACATCGAACGTGCGCAGCCCCGCGCGGTACGCGGGCGACTCTCGGTTGTCGACGCCGATCGCGGGCGCGAGCGCGTTCGGCAGGATGTGGATGCGCCCGACCTCGCGGCGCTCTCCGGTGCTCGTCACCTTCTCGGCGCGCTCCGGCACCAGCTCGACGTCGACGTACCCGAGGTTGCGGAACACCCGCAGCTTCAGCTCGCGCCCCGGGCTGCGCTCGACGTGGCGGAGCAGCTCGTCGTACGTCCCGATCTCCTCGCCGTCGACGCTGAGGATGCGGTCGCCCTCGAGCAGCTTGCCGTCCGCGACGTGGCCCGGCAGCACGATCCCCACCGTCGGCGGGACGAACCTGTGGTCGGACGCGAACACCCCGAAGTAGAGCACCACGGGGAACACCAGGTTCATCAGCGGGCCCGCGAGGACGACGAGCGCGCGCTTCGGCAGCGTCTGCGCCTCGAAGGTCCGGCGGCGGTCCTCGGGGAGCACCGGCTCGCCGCGCGACTCCTCGAGCATGCGCACGAACCCGCCGAGCGGCAGCAGCCCGACGCAGTACTCGGTCTCCTTGCCGCGCAGCCGCAGCAGCTTCGGGCCGAACCCGACGCTGAACGTGACGACCTTGATGCCGAACGCCTTCGCGACGACGAAGTGCCCGAACTCGTGGACGAAGATCAGCCCGCTGACGAGGACGACGAAATAGAGCAGCTCCACCGGGCACCTCGCGCGCGCGCCGTCACGGCTCGCGCTCGCGCACCTCGATGCGCTCGTCGTCGCGCGGTCGCGGGGGCTTCGGGCCGAGCGCGCCGCCGATCATCGCGCCGAGCGGGCCGACCTTGCCCGAGACGAGCACGAGCGCCGAGATCGCGGCGACCAGGATCAGCTCGGACAGCGAAAACCCGAACACGCCCCCCGTGTAGCATGTGAGATCGGCGGGTGGCGCCTTTCCTCGACGTCGTCGTGGGCCTCGGCTCGAACCTCGGAGACCGTCGGCGGACGCTCGACGTCGCGGTCGAGCGCCTCGGCGCGCTGCCCGGCGCGCGCGTCGTCGCGAGGAGCGCGTGGCGCGAGACCGATCCGGTGGGCGGCGTCGAGCAGGGCCCCTTCCTGAACGGCGCCGCGCGCCTCCACGCGACG
>JADLFU010000189.1 GCA_020849655.1 Polyangiaceae bacterium
CACCCAGGCGGCGCGCGACGCGGCGACGACGGCGGGCCTCGTCGGTGAGCTGTCGGTGGTGGAGGCGAGGGTGCGCATCACGCCGTCGGGCGCGGTGAAGGCGAGCGAGATCGCCGAGGCGCTGCTCGGGCGTGACGTCCCGCACCGCGCCGTCAGGATGGCGGTCTCGGCAGCGGGCGGCGAGAGCCCGCTCGCGGTCGTCGGGCGGCGCCGCGCCGCGCCCCAGGCGCTCGCCGAGGCGTGATCGCGCTCCTCGTCGCCGCCGCGTTCGCCGCGGGGCTGGTCGACGCCATCGCGGGCGGCGGCGGCATCCTCACGGTGCCGGCGCTGCTCGCGGCGGGCCTGCCGCCGGTGACGGCGCTCGGCACCAACAAGGGGCAGGCGGTGTTCGGCGCGCTGACGAGCGCGGCGACCTTCCTCCGCGCGAGGAGGGTCGATCTCCGGCGCGCGCCCGTCACGTTCGCGGCCGCGCTCGCGGGCTCGCTCCTCGGCGCGCGCGCGGTGTTCCTGGTCGACCCCGCGAAGATGCGCGCCGTCGTGCTCGGGCTCCTCACGCTCGCGGCCGCGCTCTCTGTGCTCAACAAGCCCGCGACGGCGACGCCGTCGAAGGTCGCCCGCGCGCCGCTCGTCGCCGCCGCCGCGGTCGCGCTGCCCATCGGGTTCTACGACGGGTTCTTCGGGCCGGGCACCGGCACGTTCTTCATCCTCGTCTACGCGTACGCGTTCGGTGACGATCTGGTGGGCGCGTCCGCCAACTCGAAGATCGGCAACCTCGCGTCGAACCTCGCGGCCTTCTCGCTGTTCGCGCTCTCGGGCGCGATCCGCTGGGATCTCGCCCTGCCGATGGGCGCCGCGCAGCTCCTCGGGGCCTCGGTAGGCGCGAGGCTCGCGGTGCGCCGCGGCGCCAGGCTCGTCCGCGCGCTGGCGATCGCGGTGTCACTGTCGCTGGCCGCGCGCGTGGCCTGGCAGATGCTCGGGGGCGGCGCGGGGTGAGGGGCGCGAGCGCCGGCGTCGTCAGTTGCAGCGCATGCCGAGCGGCGCGCCCATCTGGAACCACGACGTCAGCCGCGCCCGCTGATCGTCGGTGAGCTCCTTGTCGTACGGGGGCTGGGGCATGAACCTCGTCGTCAGCGCCGAGGCCGCGCGCTCGGCCACCGTCTTGCCGTTGTAGCTGCCGCGGATGTCGCCGAGGCGCAGCAACGGGAAGGGCGCGCCGCTCTTCAGCGGGCTGCCGTGGCAGTTTCGGCAGACCGCGAGTGACTTGTCGAACTCGCATGGAATGTCGCCGCTCACGGAGGCGGGCGTGAACTCCAGCGTCTCTTGGGGTGTCTCCTCGGCGCACGCGGCGAGCGCGACGACCGACACGACCAGCGGGAGGAACCAGCGGGAGGCCTTCGGCATGCGGAAGGAGCACGGCACCCGATCGATCCCCCGTTGTCAAGGCTGGACGGCGGATTCGCCTTCGCGGCGCGCACCGCCGACGCTAGGTTGCCGCCACCTTGGAAGACGCCGAGAAGTCGAAGAAGAAGCCCGGCTCGCGCGGGCCCGTGATCGCGGTGCTGCTCGTCATCGTCGGCGCCGGCGCGTGGGTCGGGTGGGGCGAGTGGCAGAAGCGCGCCGCGGAGAAGCAGACGATCGCGCGGTGCGGCGAGGGCGACGCGGCCTCGTGCGCGCGGCTCTGCGAGCGCACGCCGACCGACGTGGCCATGTGCCTGAAGGGCGCGACGGCGGCCGAGAAGGGCGCGGCGAAGGACGACAAGCTCTCGGTGTCGCTCTCGCGGCGCGCGTGCGACGCCGGCAGCGCCGAGGGGTGCGCGCGGCTCGGGCGCAAGGTGTACAACGGCACTGGCACGACGAAGGACGTGACGAAGGCGTCGGAGCTGTTCAAGCAGGCGTGTGACAAGGGCAGCGGCCTCGGGTGCGCGGGCCTCGGTCACATGCACGTGCGCGGCGAGGGCGGGAACCCCCGCGACATGAACCGCGCGATAGATTTGTTCAAATCTGCCTGCGACAAGGGCGAGCCGCGCGGGTGCACCGATCTCGCGACGGCGTACGTCAACGGGCAGGGCGGGGTGCCGAAGGACGAGGCGAAGGCGCTCGCGATGTTCGACGACGCCTGCAAGAAGAGCGTCGATCGCGCGTGCTTCGGCAAGGCGACGATGATGTTCAACGGGCAGGGCACGACGCGCGATCAGTCGGGCGCCATCGAGCTGATGCGCAAGTCGTGCGAGGGCGACGCGAAGGAGGCGTGCGGCTTCCTCGGCATGGCGTACATGACGGGGCAGGGCGTGCCCGCCGATCCGAACCGCGCGATCGCGTGGTTCAAGGACGCGTGCGAGTCCGCGGCGCCCGCGGGGTGCGTCGAGCTCGCGCAGGCGTACGGCGCGGGGCGCGGCGTCGCGGCCGACGAGGCGAAGGCGCTCGGCTACTACAAGCGCGCGTGCGACGCGGGCCTCCCCGACGGGTGCGCCGCGATCGGGCACGCGCAGATGCTCGGGCTCGGGATGAAGCGCGACGTCGACGGCGGCGCGAAGATCCTCCTCTCCGCCTGCGAGCAGGGCAGCGCGGCGGCGTGCACGCAGGTGGCGATGGCGGAGCTGCAGGGCGTGGGGCCGATCGCGCGCAGCGTCGACGGCGCGGCGGCCCGCGCGAAGAAGTCGTGCGAGGAGGGGCACCCGCCCGCGTGCACGCTGCTCGCCCAGCTGCTCGCGGACGGCGCCATCGGCGGCAAGCGCGAGCCCGAGCGCGCGGCGGAGCTGGCCGACCGCGCGTGCAAGGTCGGCGATCCCGCCGCGTGCGCGATGCTCGGCGCGATGATGGTGCAGGGCGAGGGGCTGAAGCGGGACTTCGTCGAGGGCATGAAGCTCCTCGAGGCCTCGTGCGAGAAGATGGGCTCGCCGCAGGCCTGCTCGATGTACGCGCGCGCGCTCCTGCTCACCGGCGACGGCAAGCTCGCGATGGAGAAGGGCGTGCGCATCGCCGAGGAGATGTGCCAGATGGGCGATCCCGGCTCGTGCCTGCTCGCGGCCGGCGGCTACATCGAGGGCCGCGGCGTGAAGAAGGACCGGAAGAAGGGCGCGCTCATCCTGGTCAGCCTCTGCGATCAGGGCATCGGGCAGGCGTGTGAGCTCACGAAGAAGCTGCCGGAGGACGCGGTCTCCGCCGCGAAGGCCGAGTACGCGAAGCGCAAGGCCGCTGGGCCCCAGCCGGGGCCCGCCGGCTCCGCGCCCGCGCCGGCCGCGTCGGGGGCGCCTTGACGCGCGCGGGGGTCGCCGCGGCGCTCTTGCTCGTCGGCTGCGGCGGCGGCGGCGCGCGCCCCGCGACCCCACCCGCGGCGGCGACCCCGATCGATCCGGCGCTGCCCCCCGAGGCGGCGCGGTGGCTGCCCGCGGAGGACGACGCCGTGCTCGCGTTCGACACCGAGGATCTCGTCGCGAAGACGCGCGGCGTGATGATGCTGCGCGTGCGGCGCGTGGGCGGCGGCCGCGTCGAGCTGGTCGGCCCGAAGCGCGTCGAGCGCCTGCAGCTGTCGCCGTCGGGGTTGATGCGCGAGGCCGAGGGGACGTACCTGCTCAGGCTGCCCGTCGTCGTCGGCGCGACGTGGCCCGCCGGCCCGAACGCGTCCCTGTCGCTCGCGCGCGCCGGCGTCTCGATCAAGGTGAAGGCGGGCGAGTTCGACGGCTGCGTCGAGACCGTCGAGCGCCGCACCGGCGCCGTCCAGGGCACCCTCACCACCACGCTCTGTCCCAATGTTGGAATCGTAAGAATCGAGACGAAGGGCGAGGCGAGCGCGAGCGCGCGCGCGCCCGGCGCGGCGCCTGTGGAGATCCACGAGGTGGTCGAGCTGCGCAGCTTCCAGAGGGCCATCGATCTCGGGCCCGCGGGGGTCACGCAGACCGAGGTCGGGCGGTGAGCGAGCTGCCGCGGGTGCTGGAGCCCGAGGTGATGGACGACGACGCCGAGGCGCGCGCGTACGACGCGATGGACCACGCCGCCGTCAACGAGGCGTTCGTCGACGCCCTGCTCGCGTGCGGGGCCGACGTGACGCGCACGCTGGACGTCGGGACGGGCACCGCGCGCATCCCGCTCGCGCTGATCGCCCGCGCGCCGTCCGCGCGCGTGGTCGCGGTCGATCTCGCCGAGAGCATGCTGGCGGTCGCCCGCGAGAACCTGCGCCGCGCGGGCAGGGAGGCCGAGATCGAGCTCGTGCGGGGCGACGCGAAGGGCCTCACGTTCGCGGACGGCGCGTTCACCGCGGTGATCTCGAACAGCATCGTCCACCACGCGCCGCGCCCCGACGCCCTGCTGCGCGAGCTCGCGCGCGTGACGGCGCCGGGCGGCACGCTCTTCGTCCGCGACCTCTTGCGCCCGCGCGACGAGCGCGAGCACGCGGACCTCGTGTCGCGGCACGCCGCCGCCGACACGCCGAGGCAGCGCCAGCTCTTCGCCGACTCGCTCCGCGCGTCCTTGACGCTCGACGAGGTGCGCGCGCTCGCGGCGCCGCTCGGGATCGCCGCGGATGGGATCACGCAGACGAGCGATCGCCACTGGACCCTCTGCGCCCGGCTCGGCGCCCGCTGACGCGATGCAGCTCGGGCCGCGCACGCTCCGCCTCGACGCGACGACGCTCCCGCGCCTCGACCGCGAAGCGGCGCGGTTCGCGCGGGCCCTCGGCGCGGCGACGCGCCCGGAGCTGCTCGAGGAGGCGCGCGCGCACGCCTCGGCGCTGACCCGCGCGCCCGTCGAGATCACGGCCGCGCACGCGGCGCTCGGCGCGCTGACGCGAGCGGGCGACGTCACCCTGCACCTCGGCTGCGACGACGCCGTCGTCACCCTCGGGCTCGACGGCCGATCGGCGCTCGCCGTCGCCGCGCGCGTGCTCGGGATCGAGGCGCCCGAGCCGTCGACGGGCGCGGTGGGCGCGAGGGTCGAGGGCGCGGTCGCCGCGCTCGCGGCCGCCGTGCTGCGGAGGATGGGCCCGACGCCGCGCGCGTTTCGCCCCGTCGACGCGGGTCCGCCGGCGCCGCACCTCACCGTGACGGCGCACGCGCTGCTCGGCGCGGAGCCGATCGAGGTGCGCGTCATCACGCGGGCCGCGACGCCTGCGAGCGCGGAGGCGCGCGTCGACCTCGCGGCGCTCGGCGACGTGCCGCTGACGCTCGGCCTCGTCGACGCGACCGCGATCGCGCTGACGACCGCCGAGCTCGCGGCGCTCTCACCGGGCCGCGCGCTGTCGCTGGGGCGCGCCTCGCTCGGCGAGCGCGTGCTCGGCCTCGTCCCGGCGACGAGCGAGCGCGGCGCGCGCGTGCGGCTCGACGCGTCTCCGGGCCGGCCCGAGCGGGTCGTGCTAACGGGCGAGGCCGTCGACGCGCCGCTCGCCATGGACCCCGACAGCTCTTCCCCGCTCGATGAGGCCCTCCGCGAGGCCGAGCTCGTCGTGCGCGTGGAGCTCGCCTCGGTCACGCTGCCGGTCGCCGCGTGGGCCGCGCTGCGGGAGGGCGACGTCGTCACGACCGACGCGCCCGTCGGCGGCCTCGTGCGCCTGCGCGCGGGCGGCGTCGCGTTCGCCGAGGGACAGCTGTGCGAGCTCGACGGACACCTCGCCGTGCGCGTCACGCGGCGCGCCCCCACGACCCGAGATCGATGAGACCCACTCCCCTCCTCGCCGCCGCCCTTCTCTCCCTCGCCGCGGGCTGCGACAAGCCCAACACCGCGCCCGCGCCCGCCGCGTCCGCGAGCGCACCCGCGGCCGCGTCCTCCGCGCCGCCGGCCGCCTCCTCCGCGCCACCCGCGGCGCCGCAGGCGTCCGCGTGGGAGGGGCCCTACACCTCCAAGGTCGGCAAGGTCACGCCGCCCGCCGAGGCCAAGATGAAGCTCTGGGAGAAGGATCCCGGCAAGGACGGCGTCGGCGCCGGCACGATCAAGCTCTCCATCACGGGCAGGCTCGTGACCGGCGCGCTCGACGGCGCGCTCGGCGCGCTCGTGCTCCACGGCGACGTCGACGACAAGGTGCTGACTGCGCGGGTCGATCCAAAAGATCCCAACACGCCTCAGGCCTGGACGGGCACGCTGACGGGCAAGCTCGAGGCCGACGCGCTCACGGTCGTCCTGCGGGTCGCGAGCCGCGACGCGAACCAGGCGCGCGAGGCCGAGGCGAAGCTCACGAAGCGCTGATCCCTGCGCGGCGTGCCCGGTGCAGCCGCGAGACTGGACACCTCGTCAGCGCCCGCCGAAGGGGCGCGGCGGCACCGCGCGCAGGTACTCCCAGAGCGCGCGGCGCTCGGTCTCGTCGAGCCGCGAGAGCGCGTCGATGGGCATGAAGGGATCGAGCTGCTTGCCGTCGCGCTTCACGCCGGTCGAGAGGAGCTTGTCGAAGTCCGCGAACGTCCACGGCCCGAGCGCGGAGGCGTCGGGCGTGATGTTCGCGGGGATGGGCATCGAGCTCGGCGCGCCCGGGATGCGCCCGCCGGAGAAGTGCTCGCCGTGGCACCCCACGCACGCCTTCGCGACGAACCTCCCGTAGCGCGCGGTCGGCTCGGGCTTCGGCACGTCGGTGGCGGGCGCCACGTGCTCGAGCCTGCGCGCCACGTCGAGCGGCATCTTGTCCTGGCGGTCGAGGATCTTGCCGAGCAGCTTGACGTGGGTCTCGCCGTCCGGCTTCTCCACCGGCGGCACCGTCGCGAGGTACGAGCCGAGCGCGGTGAGATCGTCGTCGGGGAGCCAGCTGAGCTCGTGCACCGGCATGAACACCACGCCGTGGCCGTCGCGCTTGATCCCGTACCGGATGAGCCGCGCGAGCTGTGGCACGGTGTAGCCCCCCGCGCGCTTGCCGGCGGGCGTGAGGTTCGGGCCCGTGAGCGTCGCGACCGGGCCCATCGAGAGGGGCTTGCCGCCCGCGAGATCCGGGCCATGACAGTCGGCGCTCGAGCACGCGCCGACCGACTCCGCGAGGTGCTTGCCGCGCGCGACGACGGCCTCGTCGGCCGAGCGCGTGAGCGCAGGCAAGGGGCGCTCGTACGTGCGCGCCAGGCTCGCGTCGAACGCGTGCGCCTGCCACCCCACGAAGCTCGCGGCGCCGACCGCGACGACCCCCACCACCACGCCCAGGACCTTCCACCCCCGCTTGGCCATCCGCGCAGCCTACAGCTTCCCCCGGGCGTGCGGGAGACGGCGACGGCAGGGGGGATCAGACGAGCGACAGCGCCGACGCCAGCGCCACGACCGGCGCGCCCGTCGGGGTGCCCGTCTGCCAGCTGCCTCCGATGACCGACGAGCCCGCGATGTCGACGTGCAAGAAGGGCAGATCACCGCCCTCGCGCGTCCGCGCGCGCAGCCCCGAGACGATCTCGAGGAACGCCGCCGGGAACTGGTGCCCCCGCGGCGTGCGCGACGACGGCAGCGAGTTGCACGACAGCACGTCCTCGGCCGGCGATTTCGCCGCGACGAACGCGTAGTCCTCGGGGCGCAAGGACGAGCGCTCCATCGGGTCTCCGAGCTCCTCGCCCGCCCGGAGCACGGCCTCCGCGAGCGCGCGGGCGCGGCCGTTCGGGACGAGCGCGGTGAACGGCCCGTACGCGACCGCCGCGTGCCCGGTCAGCGTCGCGACGGAGAGGAGGGCCGACGCCGAGGTCGCCTCCTCGCGCAGCGCCGCGAGCAGATCGGCGAGCACGAGGCGCCCCTCCGCGTCCGTGTTGCCGACGCGCACGCGCACGCCCGCGCGCGACGTGAGGATCTCGTCGGTGACGAAGCTGTCGGAGCCGACGCTGTTCCGCACCGCGCCGAGCAGCGCGACGATCCTCACATCCTTCGGAGCGCGCTCGGCGACGACGCGCAGCAGCCCGGCGACGGCGGCCGCGCCGCCCTTGTCGCGGCTCATGCCCGCCATGTGGCCGTCGGTCTTCAGGTCCGCGCCGCCCGTGTCGTAGACGAGCCCCTTGCCCGCGAGCAGCCACGACCGCGCCGCGTCCTTCGGGCCGTACTCGAGGCGGATGACGCGCGGGTGGTGCCGCGGCACCGCGAGGCTCGCGCGGGCCACGGCGCCGACGAGCGGGTAGCCGCGCGTGATCGCGGCCGCGTCGCGCTCGACCGAGACGGCGACGCCCGTCCCGCGGAACACCTCCTCGCAGTAGCTCGCCATCCGCTCCGGCGACATGACCTCGGGCTCGGTGCCGCCGATGTCGCGCGCGACCACGCGGCCCGCCTCGAGCGCCCGCGCGACCTCGACGCCGACGTCGGCCGCGAGGGTCACGCGGGCGGCCCGCGCGGGCCGCTCCGCGCCAGCTCGCAGCTCGTAGGGCTCCCACGCCGCGCCGAGCGCCGCGAGCGCGGCCACGAGCGGCGCCCGCGCGAAGCGAGCATCCGCGGGCGCGGCCGGCACGACGAGCAGCCGCCGCGCGCCGGCCGCGAGCGCCTGCGTCACGCCCGCGGCCGTCGCCGCGGAGATCGCCCGGACGTCCTGCTCCCACGCCGAGAGGTCCGGCGTCGTCGACAGCACCAGCCTCGCGACGGGCCCGAGCAGCGGCAGCACGGAGACGGTCCTCGACGAGGTGAGCCGCCGGTCCGCGGCCTCGGCGGCCTCGATGGCGCGCGTGAGCGGCGCGGGGAGCTCGCGCTTCGAGAGCGGCCCCTCGCCGACGACGATCACCGCGTCGTGCTCACCCCGCGCCAGCACCTCCGCGAGCGACGAGAGCGGGACGGCATCGAGCGGGGGGACGAGCGCGGGCGACATGCGCGCGACCTTCGACCGACGCGGCACCAAAAGCAACCCGCGCGCGGCCGTGATCGGGGCCGCTTGCGCGTCGGGCGGTGTCCTGGTACGGTCACGGCCCGTTTTTGGTGGGTATAGCTCAGCCGGTAGAGCACTGGATTGTGGATCCAGGTGTCGCGGGTTCAAGTCCCGTTACTCACCCCAAGGTCGACCCCGCGAGGCCCCCGCCGTGAGCCGCGCGCGGTTCACGAGAGAGGTCGGCGGCCCGCGCGCGGTGACGCTGGTGCTCGGCGCGGGCGTGTCGATCGATCGAGGTGCGCCGGCGTGGCGCGCGCTCTCTCGCGATCTCTACACCAAGGCCTTCGGCGAGGCGCCGCCCGCGCTCTCGAGCGACGCCGCCGATCCGCTCTCCGATCCGATGGCGCTCGAGCTCGTCCGCGCGCACCTCGGCGAGGCATCGTTCGCCGCGGCGCTGCGGCGGCGCCTGTACGCGAGGAGCGGCGGGAGGTTCCGGCGGTTGCCGCCTGGCGCGACGCTCGCGGCGGTCGCCGACGTCGTCCGCGCGCAGCAGGCGTCACCGTCGCGCAGGCTGCTGCGCGTCGTGTCGTTCAACGCGGACGATCACCTCGAGCGCGAGGTGCACCGAGGCAAGGGCTGGCTGGGGGCGCCGATCGCGTGGCCGATCGCGCGCGAGAGCCAGCCGCCCCGCGCCCTCGGCAAGGGGGGGCGGCCCCCGGTGCCCGTCTACCACGTGCACGGCTTCCTCCCTCGCGACGCCGAGGGGGCGCGGCGGGCGTGGCAGGACGCGCCGGACACGCTCGTCTTCGCCGACGACGAGTACTGGGCCTCGGTCGCGGAGCCGCTGTCGTTCCCGAACCGCGTGCTCGCCGCCGCGCTGCACGACTCGGTGTGCGTGTTCGTCGGCACGAGCATGCGCGACCACAACCTCCTGCGCGGGCTCGGGCTGCGCCGCTTCGCGCACCTCCGGGACGCGAGGGCGGCCGGGCGCGGGGACGCGAGCGTCACGCGCGCGCTCGCCCGCCACTTCTGGCTCACCTCCGAGGCGCCCTCGCCGCTCGCGGAGGTGCTGGAGCGCAGGGGCGTCACCTCCGTGCTCTGCGACTGGAGGACCGGCGACGCGGCCGAGCTGCTCCGGCGCGCGCTGTTGCCGCGCGCCGTGGGCGCACATGGTGTACGACCGCCCCCGAGCGATGGGCAAGCGCGCGACTGATCAGCCCCCAGCGGGCGCGGACGATCGCGCGCCCCGCGTGGAGCTCGCGAAGCGCGCGCTGCTCGAGGGGGTCGGCGCGGAGGTGGCCTCGTCGTTCCCCGGCATCACGCGGCTCGGGGGGCAGATCGTCGCCGCGCTCTACCTGGCGGAGGGGCCGCAGTCGATGGACCAGCTGACGGCCGAGCTCGGCTGCGCGAAGAGCAACATCTTCGGCAACGTGCGCGGCCTCGAGGCCGCGGGGATCGTCGAGCGCCGGCGCGAGGCGGGCGCCCGCCACGACGTGTTCACGCTGCGCGGCCCGTACCCCGACGTCATCATCGGCGCGTACGTCGCGAGGCTGCGGCGGCTCGTCTACGACAAGGTCGCGCTCGCGGACCGCGCGCTCGCCCTGCTCGGCGACGAGCGAGGCCGCGACGCCGACGCCCTGCGCGGCCGGCTCACCGTGCTGCGCCGCAAGTACGCGCTGTTCGGCCGCATCTTCGAGCGCGTGCTGCCCGCGATGGAGGGCCCGATCGATCTCGAGGACCTGCTGTCGCGCGTGCCCTCCGGCGTGTTCGACGCCCTCGCGCGGCTCGGGCGCGCGCTCCCGAAGAGGCCGACCAGATGAGCGTCACCGAGGTCGATCGCGCCGGGCACCCGTTCTGGAAGTGGGTGGGAGGCAAGCGCCAGCTGCTCTCGCGCCTCGTGCCGATGGTGCCCGCGCGCTTCGGGCGCTACCACGAGCCCTTCATCGGCGGCGGCGCGCTCTACTTTGCGCTCGGCCCGCGGCACGCGACGATCGCTGACTCGAACACTCGCCTCGTGCGCACGTACCGTGGGGTGCAGGGACACGTGGACGAGGTCATCCTCCGGCTCTCGGGCCTGTCGAACGACCGCGAGACCTTCGAGCGCGTGCGCGCGAGCGACGTCGACGCGATGTCCGACGCGGGCGTGGCCGCGTGGCTCGTCTACCTCAACAAGACGGGTTTCAACGGCCTGTACCGCGTCAACTCGCGCAACATCTACAACGTGCCCTTCGGCGCGATGACGAAGCCGAACATCTGCGACGAGCGGCGGCTGCGCGCGTGCGCGGCGCAGCTCGCGACGACCGAGATCCTCGACGCCGGGTTCGAGACGGTGCTCGACCGCGCGTCGAAGGGCGATTTCGTGTACTTCGACCCGCCGTACGTGCCCCTGTCGACGAGCTCGATGTTCGTCAGCTACACGAAGGACGGCTTCGGCATGGACGACCAGCGGCGGCTCGTCGAGGTGGCGGCGACGCTGAAGCGCCGCGGCGTGCACGTGCTCCTGTCGAACTCCGCCGCGCCCGCGGTGTACGAGCTGTACCGAGGCTTCGAGATCGAGGAGGTGGAGCTGCAGCGGCTCGTCGGCGCGAAGTCCTCGAGCCGCGGCGCCATCAAGGAGCTCTTGATCCGCTAAGGGCCTGTGCAGAAAAAACTGAACGGCGAGCGGCGTGAGACGGAGCGCGACCGAACGCCCGAGGTCGAGGAGCGCGGAGACGAGGCCGTTCGATCCCGCGAAGCTAAGGTCTCGACCTCGTTGACGCTGCCGATGCCGACGAACGCGTAGATCACGCACGAGACGCCGAGCACCGCGAGCACCGCGTAGTTGCGGATGTCGTTCGGCTTCTCGATGTAGGCGTACGCGCCGACCATCGCCATCCCTGCGACCGCCCACGGCAGGAACGCCTTGACGCCGGGTCGCGGCGGTCGACCGCCGGCGCGGCGCTCGGGGACGGCGCGGCGCGCGACGGCGCGGGCGGGGACGTCGTCGTCCTCGTCGTCCTCGTCGTCCTCGTCGTCCTCGTCGTCTTCGTCGTCTTCGTCCTCGTCGACGGCGGGCTTGCTCGCGGGCTTGCTCGCGGGCTTGTCGTCTCCGCGCGCGGGCGCCTTCGCGGGGCGCTCGTCGTCGTCCTGGGTGCTGTCGCTCTCGTCTCGGTCGTTCGCCATCGTGGCCTCGCAGAAGCTCGGGGCGCGCACGCTAGACCAAGCCCGAGCGCCGCGCAAAGCGCGCCGGGCCGAGGGGTTGACCTCCGCCGCGGCGATGCGCATCTGTGGTCTGCCGCCGGCGAGCCGCTCCGAGAGGAGGCGCAGCAGGCGGCGAGCCCGTTCACCCCTGTCGAAGGAGACTGTCATGGTCCGCCTGTTCAATGATCTGCACACGCCGTTCTCGCTGTTCCACACGCTCCCTCGCGAGGCCTTCGAGCCGCGTGAGCCCGCCCCCGTCGCGGTGCGCGACGCCGACGGCGCCTACGAGCTCTCGCTCGACCTGCCCGGCGTCTCGCAGAAGGACGTCGACATCACGCTCGAAGGCGCGCTCCTGTCGCTCGTCGCGCGGCGCACGTTCAAGCTGGCGGACGGCACCGAGGAGGTCCGCACGCTGACGCGCCGGTTCAAGCTCCCCACGAAGGGCGACGCCGACAAGACCACCGCGGCCCTGAAGGACGGCGTGCTCACCGTCCGCGTCGCGAAGTTCGAGGCGCCCGCGGTGCAGAAGATCGCGGTGACCTGAGGGCGCGCAGCCGGGCGCTCGGCGGCGGTCGCTCACGGAACGATCGTTCCGCGAGCGACCCTCGGGCTCGAGCGGGCGCGCCCTCGTCGATTCCGTGAAAGCGCGCGCCCGAGCGGTCGACCTGGCTGGCATGAAGCTCACCACGCCCCCCGCGCGCACCTGGACCATCGACGCCTGCACCTCCGGCGGCACCAGGCGCGTCGGACTGTCGGAGGGCGAGTCGATCGTGGTCGGCTCGTCGCCGCGCAACGACATCACGGTCGAGGCGCCCGGGGTCGCGCCGCGCCACTGCCGCATCGGCGTCGAGGACGGCGCGCTCGTCGTGCGCGATCTCGGCGCGCTCGGGGTGTACGGCGGCGGCGGCGCGTGGGTGCAGGAGGCCCGCTTCGGCGACGACGGCACCTTCGCGATCCCGGACACGCTGTTCGTGTGCGCGCCCTTCCTCGTCGACGCGCCCGACGCGGGCGACGAGCGACCCCTCGACGGCGTCGTCGGCGACAGCGCGCCGATGCGGCGGCTCGCGCGGCAGGTGCGCAGGTACGCGCCGCTGCGCGCCTCGGTGCTCATCCGAGGCGAGACGGGATCGGGCAAGGAGCTGGTCGCGGCGGCGCTCCACGCCGAGAGCGCGCGGGCCGACCGGCCCTTCGTCCCGCTCAACATGGGCGCCCTGCCGCCGGAGCTCGCCGACTCGGAGCTGTTCGGCCACGAGCGCGGGGCGTTCACCGGCGCCGTCGCGCAGCGGCGTGGCGCGTTCGAGGCCGCGGGCGCGGGGACGCTGTTCCTCGACGAGATCGGCGAGCTCCCGCTGTCATGTCAGGCGAAGCTGCTGCGCACGCTCGAGTGCGGCGAGGTGCGCCCGCTCGGCGCGTCGGGCCTGCGCCGCGCCGAGGCGCGCGTGGTGGCGGCCACGTGGCAGTCGCTCTCGGCGCGCGTCGCGGAAGGATCGTTCCGCGAGGATCTCTACCACCGGCTCGCGGTGCTCACCGTCGACGTGCCCCCGCTGCGCGAGCGGCGCGCCGACCTGCCCGCGCTGGCGCGGCTGTTCCTCGGCGCGCTGGAGCCGGACGTGGGGCCGAAGCAGCTCCACCCGTCGACGCTCGCGCGCCTCGGCCAGTACGCCTTCCCCGGGAACGTGCGCGAGCTGAAGAACCTCCTCCTGCGCGCGGCGCTCGCGGCCGAGGGGCGCGTCATCCGCCCGGTCCACCTGCAGCTCGGCGTGGAGTCGGCGCCGCGACGCCCCGCGACGCCGCACGAGCGCACCCGCCAGATCGTCGAGCGCCACGGCGGCAACGTCACGCGCACCGCGAGGACGCTCGGCGTCTCCCGCACCACCGTCCGCCGCTGGCTGGCGCGGGCGTGACCGCGATCCCGACGCTGGGTTTCCTGGGGGACTGTCCACGAGAGCGCTTCAGGCGCCCGCGTCGCCTCGGCGCTCTGTCTCCAGCTTGCGCTCGGCACGCTCGAGGAGCGCGTCCAGCTCGGCGCGCGCGCCGACCGCGCCGACGAGCTCCTGTCGGAGGCGTGTGGCGGTGACGACGCGGTAGCCTCCCTCGACCTCTCGCGACAACGGGAGCTCCGACACCACGCACGTGAGGAGCCGGGCTGGGCCCGCCCAGGGCCGCACGAGGACGCTGTCGTGGTGAGGCGTCTCACCGATGAGCCCCGCCTCCGCGAGCCGCGTGAGGGCCACGGTGTCGCGCAGGTAGGCGTGGACGTCGCCCGCGGAGAGGAAGCCGAAGCCGTGCGCGAGGCGCATGGCGGTGTCCACGCCGAAGACCGCCTGCTCGCGGAGGGCGTCGATGATGTCCGTGGCGGGGGCGCGGAGGAGGGACGCGCGCACGTCGCCGGCGCCCCGAAAGAGCAGCGGAACCACACGTACCAGGGAGCGTGCGCGTGAGCCGCCCAGCTCGCGCGCGAGCCTCTGCCGATGGAGGCGTGCCTGGTCACGGCGCGCTGCCGCGAGGCGTTCTTCTGCGCTCGGGCCACGCCTTCGCTCAGTCATGGCCGCCGGTGACCCTGTCGAGGAGCGCGTGGAAGCGCCCGAGCCCGTCGGCGACCTGTGTCCGGACCGGTCCGTAGCCCTCCGCGCCTGCGTCGGTGAAGGCGGGGTCACGCTCGAGCGCCAGCATGGCGTCCTGCGCGCTCGCCGCGGCGTCTTCCAGGCGAATCGCGTCGACGGCGCGGAGCAGCGCGACGAGCTCACGCGCGAAGGGCTCGTCGTGGCGACGCTCGGCCAGCAGGAGCAGCGCCTGCAGCTTGTCCTTGCTGCCTTTGTGGGCGCGCTCCGTCAGCAGCTTGCTCGCCACGAACCCGGCCGGCGTGAGCGCCCGCCCGCCCCCCTCGAGCGCCGTCGTGGCGTTCGCGTCGCCCACGATGCGGGAGAGATCCTCGAAGACCATCACCCTCAGCGCCCCCGCGCCGCCGATGTGATCCCCGTCGCGTGGATCGCCGAAGCCGAGGAGATCGAACACCACGCCGTCGTCGCTCACGAAGGTCGCGGTGCCGTGCTCGTGGGCGTAGCCGCGCTCCGCGAGCGCCGCGACGATCGCGTCGCCCTCGTCCGCGACGAGCCGCTCCGGGACACAGACGTCCACGTCCTCGGTGAGGGCCGGCACCGCGGTCTCGAAGCCGAAGAGCCCCGACGATCCGACGAGCACCGGGCTGTCGCCCAGGGGCCCCTCCCGCAGCGCGCCGAGCACCCTCCTGGACACGTCGCGACTGGTCACCCCGCGAGCATAGGCACCTCTCTGCGAGGCGACCACCGGCACGGGTCACGACCCCTGGGCGTCCTCGGCGCCAAGGGGGAACGACGAGGGGTTGGCCGCGACGGCGCTCCACGCCAGGAACGCCCGGCGCCTCCCGGAGCGCCGCCCGGCTCGCGCGGGCGTGGTCGCGTCAGAACGAGCCGGCGGCGGCGATCCCGCGCAGCTCCGGCCCGACCATCGGCGCGACCGCCCACTCTCGCCTCGGCGCCCGCGCGGCGGCGGCGGCGTCGCCCTTCCTCGCGGTCAAGAAGTACCCGCCGACGAGCCCCGCCGCGCCGATCACCGCGAGCCCGAGCCCCACGTTCGCGAACTTCGCGTCGGTGTTCGAGTCGTCGATCGAGCTCTGGTACTTCTTGCAGGCGTCCCCGTAGACGGCCTTCACCTGGTTCGTCTGCGTGGGAGCGCACGGGCCCTGGCCGCCGAGCGGCGGGTCGGGCTGCTGCTGGCGCGCCTTGATCTGGTCCTTGATGTCGTCGGCGTTCGAGGTGGCGTCGCCCTTCGCCTTCGTGAACAAGACGAACATCCCGAGGCCGACGACCGCCGCCCCGCCCGACGCCCACGCGACGGGCGAGCGCTTCGCCCATGTCATGAACTTCTCGCGGTCGCCGCCGCTCGTCGAGAAGCGCGCGTCCGCCGCGGGCTCCGAGGGCGGCGCGGGCCTCGGCTCGTCCTTCGGCGGCGCGGGCTTCGGCTCGTCCTTCGGCGCGGGCACGGGCACCGGCGCGACGACCGCGCCCCCGCCGCCGAGGTTCAGCTGCGCCATCGTGATCTTCCCCTCGGCCGCCATGACGCCCTGGCTGCCTGCCTTGTCGCCCTTCTTCGCCTCGACGACGTGCGGACCGGGCGTGACGTCGAGCGGCTCGCCGAGCGGAGAGGTGCCGATCTTCTTGCCGTCGAGGTACAGCTCCGCGTCGGGGACGTCGACGGCGATCTGGATGCGGCCGATGCGCCCGCGCGCGTCGGCGAGGCCCTTCTCGGCCTCCGCGCGCTTCGGGTGGGACGCCGTCGCCGGGTCGCGGAGGAACTCCTTGAAGTGCCCCGCGGCCTCGAAGGCCTTGCCGGACAGCATCTCCGCCTGCGCGAGGTTGAGGAGGACGTCGGGGTGCTTCTTCAGCGCGTACGCTTGCAAGAAGGCCGCGCGGGCCAGCTCGAACTTCTTCTCGTCGAAGAGCCGGACGCCCTCCTGGAACCGCTTGCGCGCCTCGGCCGTCACGGCCGGGTCTTCCTGCGCGAGCGCGCGCGCCGGGGCGAGGAGGACAGGGCCAGCGAGGGACGGCAAGAGGAGGCTGAGCGTGAAGGCGCGCAGGCGAGCGTTCATGGGGAGGTTCGCTTCGTGGGTTGTCAGAACGGGGTGTCGCGGACGATGCCGCCGGGCTTGCCGGGCGGCTTCTTGTGCGCCGGCGGAGGGTCTTTGGGCGTCGCCGCGGGCTTCGGCGCGGGAGGCGCGGCCGCCACGGGAGGCGCGGCCGCCACGGGCGGGGCAGCGGGCCTGGTCGGCGCGACGGGCTCGGGCGGGGTCGGCGCCGCGGGCTTCGGCTCATCCCTCGGCGGCGGCGGGACGGCGGGCTTCGGCTCGTCCTTCGGGGGCTCCGCCTTCGCCGCGGGCTTGTCGGCCGCGGTGTCGGCGGGCTTCGCGGCGTCGCCGCCGGAGTCCTTCGAGCCGGAGAGCGCGAACGCAGCGCCGAGCCCCAGCAGCACCACCGCCGCCGCGGCGCCCAGCACCAGCGGCAGCTTGCTCTTCGCCTTCGGCGGCGCGAGGTCGTCGTCGTCCACCGGCGCGGCGGCGGGCGCGGGCCTCGGCGCGGGCGCGGGCTTCGGCGCGGTGAGCGGCACGACCATGCCCGGCTCGAGCCGCACCGTCATCCCGGCGCCCTTGGGCGGCGCCGTGGGCTCCAGGGCGGGCGCGGGCGCGTCCGCGGGGGGCGCGGGAGCAGGTGACGGCGCCGCGACGGCCTCCGCGGGGGGCGCGGGCGCGGCCTCGACGGACGCCTGCGCGGCGGCGGGGGCCTGATCCACGAGCGGGGCCGGCTCGACCGTGCGGGCCGGCTCGATCGTGCGCGTCGGCTCGATCGTCGGCTGCGGACCCGCGGAGAGCAGCGTCACGTCGGAGCTGAACGCGGCCGCGGCGGGCTTGTCAGCGACCGGATCGTCCTCCCACGCAGGCTTGAAATTTTCGGCGAATTTCTCCGCGTCTTCGGGCGCGAGGTGCGGCGTGCTCATGAAAGCTCCGTGCGAAGGGGATGGGACGCTAGCACCCTCTCCCCAGCCACGGCAACGCGACCTGCCCTCCGTCCATCCTGCAGGAATCGTCGCGTGTCGCTGTCAGCGCGCGGGTCGTTCAACGCCCCAAAGCTCACTTCCCTTTGCACTGTCGAGCGTACTGCGCGTCGACATTCGGCGCGGCCGCGCCCACGCCGCCCGCGATCCCTGCGATCTGGCGGGCGCGCGCGCACTTCCCGCTGTTGGCGGCCTGGCCCACCTGGGTCGGGATGGCGCCCGCGATCGCGCGGCGGGCGTTCTCGCGAGAGGAGCCGCTGCAGCTGCCGTAGAGCGCGTAGGCCGACACCACGTCCGAGCCGGCGCGCTTCAGCGCCTCCTGGCAGGCCTCCTCGCCGGTGACCGTGGGCCTCGGGGGCGTCGTCGCCGTCGGGTGCGCGACCGCGGTGACGACGGGCTTCGCGTCCGGGGGCGGGGCGGAGGACGCCGCGCTCGCCGCCGCGCCGCTCGACTCGTCGCCGCCGCTGTCCTTCTTGCCGGTGAACATCAGCGCGGCCACGGTGCCGGCGACGCCGAGCGCGACGACGCCGACGAGCACCCAGATGAGCTTGCCGCCCCCTCCGCCCGACGGGGCCGCCGCCTCCTGGGGAGGCATCATCGCGGGCTGCATCATCGGCGACGGCATCGGCATCGGCGTCGCCGGCTGCGCCATCGGCTCGGCCGACTGCGTCACGGGGCCGCTCGGCTGGTGCGGCGTCAGCACCGCCGTGCCGCCCGCGCCGGCCGCGCCGACCGCCCCCGAGTGCACGTCGGAGGTCGTCGTCGCGCCCAGCATGCGCCCCGCGCCGATGGAGAAATCTTCGAAGAACTCGCGCACCGTCGCGTGGCGCTCCTCCGGCTTCTTCAGCATCGCCCGCGTGATCGCGGCCTTCATCTTGCCGGGGACGTCGGTGAACGTCGGCGAGTCCTCGAAGGGAAACGGCTGCGCGGTCAGGTGCTTCGTCGCCCACTCCCACGGCGTGTTCGCCTCGAACGGGAGGCGGCCGGAGAGCATCTCGTAGGCCATCACGCCGAGCGAGTAGATGTCGCTCCGCGCGTCGAGCTCCTTGCCCGAGAACTGCTCGGGGCTCATGTAGGGCGGCGTCCCGAGGACCATCCCCTGCTGCGTGAGCTTCTGCTCCTTCGCCGCGTCGGTGGAGCCCTTGCGCGCCGCGATGCCGAAGTCGAGCACCTTCACGACGTCGACCTCGTCGCCCACCGTCGTCAGCACGATGTTCTCGGGCTTCAGATCGCGGTGCACGATGCCCTGCTTGTGGGCCTCCGAGAGCGAGCCGCACACCTGGCCGAGGATGCGCTCGACGCGCTCCGGCGCCATGGGCCCGTGGTCCTCGAGGACCTTCGCGCAGTTGGGCCCCTCGACGAACTCCATCGCGATGTAGAGGGTGCCGTCGCCCGCCTGGCCGAAGTCCTCGACGCGGATCGTGTTCGGGTGCTTCAGCTGCGCGACGGTGCGGCACTCGCGGTGAAACCGCTCGACGATCCCGGGGTCTCTCGAGAGGTGCGAGTGCAGCGTCTTCACGGCCACCCGCTGCCTCAGCCCCGCGATGCTGCGCTCGGCCTCGTACACGCGGCCCATCCCGCCCTCGCCGAGCAGCTTGACGATCGTGTAGCGGCCGCCGAGCTCCTGCCCGATGAGCGGATCGACCTCGGGCTCTTCGCGCGTGGGCACCAGCGTGCCGCACTTCGCGCAGAACCTCGCGCCCTCGATGTTCGGTGTGTCGCACGCAGGACAGTCCATCGCGGCGGGAGCCTCGCACGATCCGGCCGTCGCGGGCTACCCCGCGTCACCCGCGCAGGCGCCCCGCGCGCGCGGCGAGCTTCGCCTCCGCGCCGCACACGTGGCAGCCGGACCCGAGCGCGGTGGAGAGAAAGGCGCCGTACGCGAGCCCGCGCACGCGCACCTCGTCGACGGGGCTGCCGCCGGGGAACAGGCACGCCGCGCCGCTCGTCCCGCACGAGCACGCCACCGAGAACACCCTGCCGCCCGCGCCGCCGACGCTGCGCCACGCCTCCACGATCGCCATGCACGACGTAGATGCGCGACCGCGGCGGGGCGTTCGCCGGCTTGACGTCGCCGTGACTTCCGGCACCCTGACGGCGTTGCCAGAGTCCGCCCTCGAAGACCTCTCCGCGCGCGCGCGACGCATCCTCGTCGCCCTCATCACCGAGTACGTCGAGACGGGCGAGCCGGTGGGCAGCCGGGTGCTCTCGAAGAAGTACGGCCTCGATCTGTCAGCGGCCAGCATCCGCAACGTGCTCGCCGATCTCGAGGACGGCGGGCTGCTCGTGCAGCCCCACACGTCCGCGGGGCGCGTGCCGACCGACCGCGCGTTTCGCTACTTCGTCGACGCGCTCTTGCAGGTGCGGCCGCTCGCGCCGAGCGATCGCGAGGCCCTGCGCGCGCGCTTCGCCGACGTGAAGAAGGGCGACGATCTGCTGCGGAGCTCGGGGAAGATCCTGTCCGATCTGACCGGCGGCGTCGCGGTCGTGCTGTCGCCTCGCCCGGAGACGCGCACGCTGCGGCAGCTCAGGTTCATCCCCACGCGGCCTGGCGAGCTGCTCAGCGTCGTCGTGTTCTCCGACGGGCACGTCGAGCACACGTACGTGCCGTTCGAGGGCGTCGTCACCGAGGCCGAGCTCCTGCGCGTCCACGAGCTGCTCGCGGACGTCGTCGACGGGCGCACGCTCTCCGCCGTGCGCGATCTGTGCGAGCGCCGCCTCGCCGATCAAGAGGTGCAGGTCGACTCCTTGCGGCACCGCGCCTTCGAGCTCGGGCGGCGCGCGGCGGGCGGCGCGAGCAAGGCGGAGGTGCTGATCGAGGGGCAGTCCCGGCTGCTCGAGCGCCCGGAGCTCGCCGACGTCGAGCGGCTGCGCGATCTCGTGCTCGCGCTCGACGACCGGCGGCTGCTCGTCGCGCTGCTCGACCGCACCGTGGAGGCCGAGCGGCTGCGCGTCGCCGTCGGGCGCGAGCTCGGCGATCTCGGGGGCGGCGCGCTCGGGGCCGTCGCGGCGCCCTACTCCGACGGAGGGCGGGTGGCGGGCGCCATCGCGGTGCTCGACGTGCTCCGGATGGACTACTCGAAGGTCATGCCGGTCGTCACGGCGACCGCCAGCGAGATGAGCGCGGCCATCGACCGCGCCCGGCGCGACGGCGACGACGACGCCTGAGCTGGGGCGCGTCAGCCGAGCAGCACCTTCGCCATCGCGGCGGCGACGCGCGGCACCTGCGCCGTCGGCACCGAGCAGAGCGCGACGCGCAGCGACACCGCGAGCGGCACGACGTACACGCCCACCTCGCGGAGCTTCGCGGCGTCGCCGGGCGGATCCTTGCTCTCGACCGTCACGAAGAAGCCGCCGTCGTACCTGGGGAACTGCAGCCCGAGCGGGCGGGCCGCCTTGTTCCACGCGTCGACGCGGGTCGCGAGCAGATCGGTGAAGACCTTGCGCTCCTTCGCGGCGCGCCCGCCCTCGTCGAGCAGCCTCGCGACCGCCGCCATGCCCGCGTGGTTGCAGTTCGACCACGTGCCGCGGCACGCGTACGTGAGGCCCGCGTCGAGATCGGCCACGTCGTCCGCCGACGGCGGGATGGCGACGAGCGCGCCGACGCGCTGGCCATACGCGAGGAAGCTCTTCGACGCGCTCCACGCGAACGCGATCATCACCTTGTCGGCGATCCTGGCGAGCGCGCTGACGGGGCGAGACAGCGAGCCCTCGGCGAACGCGGCGTACGCGATGTCGAGCAGCACCGTGAGCGGGCCCGAGGCGCCGTGCTTCGCGAGCACCTCGGCGGTGCGCGCCCAGTCGTCCTCGCTCATCGAGTAGCCGGTCGGGTTGTGGCAGGGATCGTTCAGCACGACGAGCGCGCGGCCCTGCGCCTGCATCAGCTCGCCGAGCGCGCGATCGAGCGCCGCGGTGTCGAGCGAGCCGTCCGCGGCGAACATCGAGAACGTCGCGACCTTGCGCCCGTGTTCCGCCGCGATGGTCTGGTACGGGCTCCAGTAGAACGACGTCGTCAGGAGCGCGTGCCCGTCCTCGACGAACGACGCGAACGCGTGGCGCAGCGCGCCCGTGCCGCCGGGCGTCGCGACGGCGACCGCGCGCGAGGCGAGGGCCGGCGCCGCCTGGGTGACGTCGCGCTTGACCGCCGCGAGGAACGCCGGCGGGCCCGCGATCGGCGCGTAGCTCGCGAGCTGCTCCGGCGCCGACGAGAGGAGCGCCTCCGTCAGCGAGGGCAGCGTGCAGAGCTTGCCCGCGTCGTCGAACAGCGCCCCCAGCGTGCCGTTGACGACATCCTCGCCGCGCGCCTTGGCGTCGGACGCGAGCTTCGACAGCGTGAAGATGGGATCGTTGCCGGGGCGCCCGCGACGCGACGGGACGAGGTGAGCGGAGGAGGCCATGGCGGCCCCATACCACGCCAGACGACGCGAGGCGTCGCGCCTCGCGCGCCCGGATAACGAGGGAAACCCGACCCGCGCCGCCGGGCCGAGATCGAGCTCGAACCCCGCGCGCCGGGCCGCGAGCCTCGCGACCGCGGCGGTCGGCGCGACCAGCCGAGGGGCCGCGACCAGCACGTGATCGCCCGCCCCCTCGGACGCGCCGACCGTCACCGAGCGCCCACCGCCGGAGAGCTGCACGTGCGGGAGCCGCACCCCCGCGGTGCGCACCGACGCGATCGCCAGCAGCACCAGCGCGACACCGACGGCCGGGCGCGCCAGCACGGGCGCGGCCACGCGGCGCGCGAGATCGACCGTCACGGCCTCGCGCGCCTGCGGGCCCCTCGACGACGACGGCGCGAGCGCCTCCTCCAGCACGCCGGGCAGATCGACCTCCTGCGCCGCCTCGCCCACGGAGCCGAGCAGGAGATCGTAGAGGCCGCGCGCGGCGTCGAGGTCGGGGGTGTGCGCGTCGATCACGCGCTCGAGCGCGAGCCGCGCGCGAGGATCGATCTTCGCCCGCTCGGCGACGACGATCGCGTCGTGGACCTCTCGAGCGCGCGTGGCCACGAGCGCGGCGAGCTCGTCGAGCGCAGGATCGCCGTCGTAGTCGGGCGCGAGGCGCGCCGTCAGGATCTCGCACGCCTCGGGCAGCTCGGCCTGCGCGACGCGCACGTCAGGCAGCACGGCGTCGAGCGCGCGGCTGCTCACGCGCGGGCTGCGGAGCAGCGCCTGCAAGTTCCACAGGCTGCCGACCCCGTCGCGCAGCGCGCCACGCGCCTCGATGACTCCCCCTCCGCCACCCATATGCCTCGGATAATGCCCTGGGTTGGACCTCGGAGCCAGGGAAGAAATACGAGATCTCGGCGACGGCGGTCTCGACGGCGTCCGAGCCGTGCATCGCGTTCTCGCCCTTCGACGCGCCGTAGAGCTTGCGGATCGTGCCCTCGGCCGCCTGCGCGGGATCGGTCGCGCCGATGACGTCGCGGTACTTCTGGATGGCGTTCTCCGCCTCGAGCACCATCACGACGACCGGGCTGCGCGTCATGAACTCGACGAGCTCACCGAAGAACGGGCGCGCCGCGTGCACCGCGTAGAACCCCTCCGCGACGCCCTTCGACAGGTGGACCTGCTTCATCGCCTTGATGGAGAAGCCCGCCTGGATCAGGTGGTCGATGATCTTGCCGGTGTGCTGCTTCTCGACGGCGTCGGGCTTGATGATGGACAGCGTGCGCTCTTTGGCCATTGCGCGCGCGGCCTTAGCAAACGCCGTCGAGAAAATCCATATCAGCTCGAGAGGCGCTGCTCGAGCGCGGCGTGCTCGCTCCAGAGCTCCTTCGGCAGCCGGTCGCCGAATTTGGTGAGGAAGGCGCGCTGCAGCTCGAGCTCGGCCTTCCACGTGGCGGCGTCGACGTCGAGCAGGTGCGGGAGCTTCTCGTCGCCGATGCCGAGGCCGGAGAGGTCGAGGCTCGACGGCGTGGGCACGAGGCCGACGGGCGTGCGCTTCGCCTCGGCCCGGCCCGCGATGCGGTCGGTGATCCACTTCAGCACGCGCACGTTGTCGCCGAAGCCGGGCCACAGGAACTTGCCGTCGGGCCCGGTGCGGAACCAGTTGACGTGGAAGACCTTCGGCGGGTTCGACGCCTTCTTGCCCATCGCGAGCCAGTGGCCGAAGTAGTCGCCCATGTTGTAGCCGCAGAACGGCAGCATCGCCATCGGGTCGTTGCGCGGCACGCCGACGGCGCCGGTCGCCGCGGCCGTCGTCTCGCTCACCATCGTCGCGCCGACGAAGACGCCGTGCTGCCAGTCGAGCGACTCGAACACGAGCGGCGCGGCCTTCGCGCGGCGGCCGCCGAAGATGATGGCCGAGATCGGCACGCCCGAGGGAGCGTCGATGTCCGCGGTGACGCTGGGGCAGTTCTTCGCGGGGACGGTGAAGCGGCTGTTGGGGTGGGCCGCCTTCTCGCCGGAGCCGCGGGTCCACGGCCGGCCCTGCCAGTCGGTCGCCGTCTCGGGCGGATCGCCGTCCATGCCCTCCCACCACGGCTCGTTGCTCGGCGTGAGCGCGACGTTCGTGAAGATGGCGTCGTGCTTCACGCTGGCCATCGCGTTCGGGTTGGTCTTCGAGCCGGTGCCGGGCGCCACGCCGAACATGCCCGCCTCCGGGTTGATGGCCCACAGGCGCCCGTCGTCGCCGACGCGGAGCCAGGCGATGTCGTCGCCGACGGTCGTCACCTTCCAGCCGGGGAGCGACGGCACCATCATCGCGAGGTTCGTCTTGCCGCACGCGCTCGGGAACGCCGCGGCGATGTAGTGCGTCTCGCCGGCGGGGCTCGTGAGGCCGAGGATGAGCATGTGCTCGGCCATCCAGCCCTCGGCGCGCCCCTGCGCGCTCGCGATGCGGAGCGCGTGGCACTTCTTGCCGAGCAGCGCGTTGCCGCCGTAGCCCGAGCCGATCGACCAGATCGTGCGGGTCTCGGGGAAGTGGCAGATGAACCGACGCTCGGGCGACAGATCGCCGGTCGAGTGCAGCCCGCGCACGAAGTCGGCGCGGTCGCCGAGGGCGTCGACCGCGACCGCGCCCATGCGGGTCATCACGCGCATGTTGAGCACGACGTACGCGCTGTCGGTGATCTCGACGCCGACGCGGCTCGACGGGCTGCCGACGGGGCCCATCAGGTACGGCACGACGTACATCGTGCGGCCCTTCATCGCGCCCTTGAAGAGCGGCGTGAGCTTCGCGCGGGCGTCGTCCGGGGCCATCCAGTTGTTGGTGGGGCCGGCGTCGTCCTTCTTCTCGCAGCAGATGAACGTTAGGTGCTCGGTGCGGGCGACGTCGGTGGGGCTCGAGCGGTGAAAGTAGCTGTTCGGGTAGGTCGCCGGGTTCACCTGGAGGAGGCTGCCGTCACGCAGCGAGAGCTCGATGAGCCGGTCGCGCTCGGCCTCCGACCCGTCGCACACGACGACCTGATCGGGCTCGCAGAGAGCTTTCACTTCTTCGACCCAGCGAGAGAGCGCTTCGTTCTTGATCATGGGGGGCGGGTTCCTCGTGTGGCGGCTCGCGGCGCCTGGCAGCTGAAAGGTGGGCCTCGCGCGCGAGCGCGCGGGGGGCGCTGCATACCACACGGAGGCGGGCGTGGGGCCCGCGGTCAGGCGGGCGTCGCGGCCGCGGAGAGCGCGGTCTTGATCTCGAACGGGTGCAGCCCCGCGCGCGCGGCCTTCAACCGCGCGGCGAACGCGGCGACGTGCGGGCACGCGTAGCTCGATCCCGACACGCGCGCGCGCCCGCCGCCTCGCGCCCAGACCTCGACGTCGACGCCCCGCGCGAGGAAGGCCACGCGGTGACCGCCGCGAAAGCCCAGAAAATAAGGATCTTCCGCGCTCGCGCGGTCGACCCCGAGCAGGGCGGCGCAGGCGGCGGGATAGTCCGGCGTGCCCGCGTCGTCGGTGGCCGCGACCAGCACCACGCCCTCCATCGCCGCGCGATCGACGAGATCGTAGACGTCGAGCAGCAGCTCGCGGCGGCGCGTGCCGAGGCTGAGGTTCACGACGTCGTAGCGCTCGCGCACGCAGAACTCGAGCGCCGTGCGGAGCGCCGCGGCCGAGCCGCGCCCGAGCGCGTCGACGAGCCGGACGCTGTGCAGCTCGGCCTCGGGGGCGAGCGCGCGGACGATCGACGCGACCGACGAACCGTGGTGCCCGATGTCGCCCGGCGGCGCGCGCGCGACCGTCGAGAGGAGGCCGGACGTCGCGACGGCGAAGCTCCGGAGCGCGGCGCTCGGCCCGAGCACGTCCGCGTCGACGCCGGTGTCGACGACGGCGACGCGCGCGCCGGTGCCGGGCGGGCACGCCTTCAGATCGGCGATCGTGAACCTGCGCAGATCGTCGAGCGCCGACACGCGCGGCCGAGCTACGCGGCGCCGTCGTCGACGAGCGCGGGATCGAGGTCGCGCTCGAGCGGGCGCAGGAAGGCGGCGTCGATCGCGTGCGACTCGTCGTCGAAGCACATCGACGCGGCGAGTAGCTTGGGGACGCTCGCGGGCTTCGCGCGCGGCATCGGCGGCGGCAGGAGGCTCGGGTGCGCGACCGAGACGGCCGGCGGCGCCTCCCCCGCGAACAGCTCGATGTCGACGACCGGCGGCGGCAAGGCGCGCCAGCCCCGCGCCTCTGCCAGCTCGTTGAACTTGCGCGTGAGCCACCCGGGGATGAGCAGCGTGAAGGTCTTCGCGATGCGCTCGGGGTTGTCGAGCGTCTGGAGCATCTTCTCGTAGGTGACCTTGCCGTACGCGGCGACGAACGCCTCGGCCTGCTCGCGCTTCGCCAGCCAGGCGACGACGCCGGGCTTGTCGGCCTCGGGGTGGAACTGGGTGCCCTCGATGCCGGGCGCGAAGTCGAGGCCGAGCAGCGCGCGGCCCTTCGAGATCCCGTCGCGGCTCTCGCGCGCGAGCACCCGGCCGCCGAGCGCCGCGAGCTTGCGCTCGTCGAGGCCGACGGCCTCCCAGTTGCGGTGCTCGAACGCGAACAGCCGGTCGCGGAAGCGCTCGGTGAGCGGGTGTTCCATGCCGGCGTCGGTCATGTAGACGGGCATCACCCCGAACTTGCGCGTGTCGCGCAGGCGCATCTCGGCGACCTCGAAGTGCCGGATGAGCAGCTCGAACGTGTAGCAGACGCCGAACATCGAGGGCCGCTGCGCAAGGCCGCGCAGGTGCGCCTCGACGATCGAGTCGAGCAGCCTGCGGTACTCGACGAGCCACGGCTCGCCGTCGTGGTCGGCCGGCCCGCCCGGCCCGCCGCTCGAGAGGAAGAGATCACAGCCGGCAGGCGGCAGCTCGTGCTTGTTGCGCGGCTCGACCGTGACGAGCTCGCACTCGAGCTCGGGGTTCTGCGCCGTCACGCGCTCGAAGAACGCCTCGATCATCACCGCGAAGCAGCGCATCGCCTGGTTCGCGTGACCGTTGTTCATGTCGATCAGGCACAGGCGGAGCCGACTAGCTGGGGACGTCATGGAGGATCTGGCCGCGGCCCGGGTGAGCGCCGACGACCCCGCTCGCTTACGTGATGGAAGCCGAGAAGTCCAATCAATGCCCGTGATTCCTCGCGGTTTCGTAGGGTGGTGTCGCACCTCCGCGCGGTCAGCGCGCGTGCACGTAGACGAGCGTCCCCTGGCCGTTCGCCTCGATGCCGTGCCACGCGGCGGGGACCTTCGGCTCCGTCCACTCGAAGACCCACGCGGCGTCGCGCGGCGGGAGGTTCACGCAGCCGTGGCTCCTCGGGCGGCCGAAGCCCTCGTGCCAGACGGCCGCGTGCAGCGCGTAGCCCCCGTGGAAGTACTGAACGTACGGCACGTCGAGCAGCTCGTACTCGGTCGAGTCGGCGCGGTTGCCGAGCATCGTCGTGGTCACGTGCTTCGCCTGGACGCGGTAGTAGCCCTGGATCGTCGCGCTCGTCGTCTCGGGATCGCCGTCGCCGCCCGCGCCCGTCGAGACGATCGTCGCGTACACCGCGCGGCGCCCCTCGTAGGCGACGAGGGTCTGCTCGGCGATCGAGACGTCGATCCACTTGTCGCCGTCCCGCGCGAAGCCGGGGAAGCCTGCGCGGCGCTTGATCACGACGACGCGCGAGCTCGCCGACAGCGCGTGGCCGTCGCGCGCCTCGAGCAGCTCGCCGTCCGTGGGGTCCTTCAGCGGGATGGGGGTCCACGCGTCGAAGGTGCCGTCGGGCACGAGCCCGCCGCGCGGATCGCGCGCGTAGCGGACCACGCTCTGCCTCGGGAGCGCGACCGGCAGATCGTCGATCTCGCCGCCGTGGATCTGCGTCTCGGCGACGAGGCGCACGCGGTCGAGGGGGATGAGATCCATCTCGGTCGTCAGCCCGAACAGCCGCCCCGAGACGTCGTGCACGGAGAGGAACGCGAAGCTCGACCGCGCGCTCGCCGCGCCTCGGGTCGCCGACGTGCGGCTCTTGTACCAGTGGTTGACGGGCTTCGGCACGGGGGCGCCCGGCGTGAGGAACTCCGGGAGCGGGTCGGGCGGGCCCGCGTGCGCGAGCATGTTGGGCACGCTGATCTTCGCGACGTGCTCCGCGAGATCACCCTCGACGTCGCGCTGCATCTTCGGCGTGGGGACGCGCACGTAGTAGTGCGGCGGACGCGCTCGCGAGCGGCCGTAGAGGTACGGCAGCCCCTCACCGCGCCGGGGCTGACGGCGCGCGGCGACGGCGAGCTTCGCGTCGAGCGAGGTGGTGAGCTCCGCGTTCTGGCAGACGAACCCGCGCGGGTGCACGCGGTAGAAGCCGCCGGTGCAGCGCGGCGTGACGGCGACGGGCTGCTCCGCGCGACGGAGCACCGCGCCCGGGCGCGCGTAGCCGAGCTTGCGCTTGGTGAAGTCGGGCAGATCGTAGATGAGCGTCGGCAGCGCGAGGGCCGCGACCGGCACGCCGCCCTCCTCGTCGTCGACGACGTACGCCGGCCCGAACGGGAGCGTCGCGACGCCTGCCTCCTCGGCCTCGCTCGCGGCGGGGGGCGCGAAGGGCGCGGGATCGGGCGACGCGCTCGCGGACGCGGACGCGCTCGATCGATCGCCCGCGGACGCGCCCGGGGGCTCCCCCCGCCCGCACGCGAGCGCGCCAGCCGCGAGGGCAGAGAGCAGCGAGGCGCGGCGCACGTGCGTCAGTAGCGCAGCGTGCGCAGCCCGGCACGCAGGCTCGGGCCGTCGCCCCGGTGGCCCACGCACGCGAGCACGAGGCGCGCCTGGCCGGTGACGATCGCGTGCGGGCACGACGAGAGCTCGTCGGGGTTCGGCGCGGGCGCGAGCTCACCCGGCGTCGACGGGAGGATGCCGCTCGGGAGCAGCGCGCCCCGCGGCGCCGCGGCCTCGCGGCCGGGCGCGTCGTGCGGGAGGACGCGCGCCTCGCCCGTGCTCGTCCAGACGGCGCGCCGCTCGCGCGCGTTGCCGATCACGACGACGACGTCGCCCTCGTGCGCCACCGCGACGACGGAGAGGAGGTCGGGTAGCTCGGGGATCGGCAGCTCCTGCCACGGGCTCGCCGCGTCGCGCGCGCGGAAGGCCACCGGGCGCGTCTCGCCGGACGACGAGACCGCCAGGCCGGCGACGACGAGGCCGGCGGGGCCGAGGGCGGCCGACGTCACCGTGGTCATCTTCGGCGCGCCGCCGTCGTGGCGCGGCCACCCCTCCGCGGGCGACAGCGGCCGCTCGACGACCCCTCGCGTGACGTCGACGACCGCGATCAACAGGCCGCTCGGGCGCTCCTTCGCGGCGTCGCGGTGGCGGAGATCGTCACCGTCGCGCTCGTTCTGGTTCGCCGTGCGCACGATCGCGGCGCGCCCGTCGCCCCAGGGGAAGACGCCGAGCGTGTGGTTCGGCCGCACGCGCGGCAGCTCGGGCACCTCGAGGCGCTTGCCCGCGAGCGGCCCGCTGACGAACAGCACCGACTCGCCGTCTGCGCCGAGATGGACCCACGCGCCGCCGGCCCGAGCGAGCGGCGTCGGGGCGACGCGCGCGCGCTCGGGCGCCGGGAACCTGCGCGCGTCGCCGGTGGGCCGCCCGAGCGCGTCGAACGCGCGCGCGACGAGCTCGTCGCCCTCGCGCGCGACGAGCATCCCCTCGCCCGACGCGCGATCGTACCCGAGCGCCTCGACCGTCTGCAGCGGGGCGCCCTCGAACGGCACCTTGGGCGGCGTCGTCACCGCGCGCGGCGCGTGCGGTCCCGCGTCGGTGAGGTCCGGCGCGTAGGCCTTGCCGAGCAGCGTGACGCCGCCGTCCGCCCGGGGCGCGAGATCGAGCGCAGGCGCCTTCGCGACCCCGCCGAGCTCCGCCACCACCACCTGGCGCTCGATGGCCCCGCGCGGATCGACGGCCACGAGGTGCAGGGTCTTCGAGACGCTCGCGTCGATGAGCGGCCGCGACGGGCGGCCGCAGCCGTGCTTGGCGCCCTTCGGCTCCCTGACGCCCTGGCGCGGGGTGCGCTTCGGCGGCGGCGTGACGCCGACGAACGCGACCGCGACGCCCGCGCCGAGCGGCGCCGCGGCCCACTCGCCCCACGCGACGCCCTGGTTCGCGCCGAGCTGCGCGCGCACCCAGCGCGCGGTGGCCCACTCGGGCGCGCGCCTGATAGGCAGCGGCAAGAACCGCGACAGCTCGCCCGCTCGGCCGCTCGCGTCGAGCTTCGCGCTCGCCGTCGCGAGCATCTCCCCGGAGTCGAAGGCGACCACGAACACCTCGCGATCTCCCTCGAGAACGTGCACGTCGGTCAGGCCCACCGCGTCGCCCGCGAAGAGAAAGGGCGTGACCCGGCCCTGGTCGTCGATGGCGTCGATCACGAGCGGCGATCCCTCGCGCACCGCGTACAGGCGCGCGCGCCCGCGGCCGAAGCTCACCCACTCGTTCGGCGCCTGCAGGACAGCGCCCCACGGGCCGACCTGCGCGGCGGCCAGCGGCGCGGACGCGTCGGGCAGCGACAGCGGCGCGGCGAGCGGCGCCACGCGGAAGAACCGGCACGCGCCAGGCGGCGCGAACGGGCACGGGCCGCCCCCCGCCGCCGGCGCGTAGTGCGCGAACAGCCCACGCCCGAACGCCAGCGTCTGCACGCGCCCGGCGGTGAGCGGCTGCGTGGCGTCCCCGCCCGGCGCGAGCTCGACGAAGCCGGAGAGGCCGCGCGCGGTCCCTGGCGGATCGGCGAGCGTCGCACCCGCCGTCGACGCCGCCGGCGCGGCGGAGGGAGCCGGGGGCGCGGGGTGCGCGGGCTCGCTCGGCGACCCGCACCCGAGGGGAGCGGCCGCGAGCTCGGCGAGGACGAGGGCGCTCCAGCGGACGGGCTTCATCAGGGCAACCAGCGTACGCGACGCGACGCGAACCGGGTAACGGAGTGACGCCGACGCCGGTGATGAGATCGGGGACGCCGCCGCCGAGCGCGTACACGCCGAGATCCTTCACGCCGCCCCCCTCGAACTGCAGCTGGTAGAGGCCGCGCACCTCGCCGATCAAGACGCGCCCGGAGAGCGCGCCGCGCTCGACCATCGCCAGCGCGCCCGGCACCTGGATCCCCTTGACCTTCTCGACGAGCGTGACCGGCGGGGACGCGTCGGGCGCGAGTTTGAGGACGGCGTACGAGTCGCTGCCCCAGAGCGCGACCACCGCCGCGTCGCCCTGCGGGGACACCGCCGCGCTCGCCGCCTCGGGGAAGCCGTCGAGCACCTGCGCCTTCGCGAGTCCTCCGCCCTTCGTGTCGACGACGCCGAGCCGCTCGGTGCCGTCGAACGCGCTGTTGTCGACGAACAGCACGAGGCGCCCGTCCGGGCTCTGCGCGCGCGCGACGATGATGGCCTGGTCGTCACCGAACAGATCGACGCTCGCGGTCACCTTCGGCGCGGGCCCGAGGCCGAGCCGGATGATCTGGTGGCCCGCGGGCGCGCCCGCCGTCTCGCGCGAGAAGAGCACCGCGTCGGACGGCGAGAGCAGCGCGACGCCACCCCACGCGTTCTTCGTCGCGATGAGCTTCCCGAGATCCTTCGGCGCGCCGTCGCAGCCGATCGAGAACGCGTAGACGCCGCCGCCGGAGTCGGGCCAGTTCTCGTTGGTGACGTAGGCGGTCGCGCCGTCGGGCGACAGCGTGACGGCGGACGCGTACGAGAAGCTCCCCTTGTAGGCGGGATCGATCACGGTGGGCACGCCCGCGTCGTCGAGCCGGAAGACGCCGAGCGTGCCGTCGTCCTGCGCGGCGACGCCGATCTCGCCGTCGGGCGTGAACGCGATGCGGTCGTCACGCGGGACGCCCATCTGGAACGTGCGGCCCGGCCGGGAGAGGGCGCCGTCCGCGGCGAGGTCGAGCACCTCCCAGTCCTTCGATTTCGTGCCGGTGGGGCCGGCGTTGGCGTGACCGACGACGACGAAGCGCGTCCGGTCGGCGGGCTTCGGCGCGCGCGCGCACCCGCCGCTCCCCGCGGTCGAGGCCCCCGCCGCGCCCGCCGGGGATCCGCCCGCGCCCGCCGGGGATCCGCCCGCGCCTGCAGGAGCACCCGCCGCGCCCGCCGAGGATCCGCCCGCGCCCGCGGCGCCCGCGCCTCCGCCGCTCGCCGCGGGGGGCGCCTCGGCTGGATCGTCGCCGCCGCCGCACGCGGCGAGCGACAGGAACATCGAGAGCGCGACGCGGCGGGGTGTCATCGGTCGGCTCGGCGCTCAGAAGAAATACGTGCCCGTCAGCCCGACGAGGCCGACGCCGAGGGTGGTCGCGATGGGCTTCGGCACGAGCTTCGAGCTCGCGTTCGCGGCGAACGACAGCCCGCCGCTGAGATCCCCGACGTCGCAGCGGAGCATCGGCACCCAGACGTACTCGACGCTCACGCCGGCCTCGAACGCGCCGAACCTCGCGGCGATCGGGTGCGCGCGCAGGCCGAGGATCGCGCCCGTCTTCGACGTGGACGGGCATGGATCGCGGCTCGCCGACGCCGACGCCGACGCGCGCGCGACGCCGAGCACCAGGCCGAGCCGCGACGCGTACCGCCCGCCGTAGTCGACCGACGCGAGCGCGCCGACCGACAGCGTGATCTCGCGGACCTTCGTCACGATCTCCTCGCTCGTCACGATCGGCGGCGAGACGCGCGTGTCGACCTCGATCGGCGCGACGAGCTTCGATTTGCGCGAGAAGGTGGCGAGCTCCGGCTCGAGGCGGAGCGACAGCTCGGGCGAGAACCGCACGTCGTACGCGCCTCGCACGCCCACCCACGGCGACAGCACCGTCAGCGACGAGTCCTTGTTCGCGCGGGAGATGGCGGCGCCGACGACGAGCCCGGCGCCCAGCTTGCGGGGCGCGCCCGCTTCCTTCGGCGCGTCGGCCTCGGCGGGCTTCTCCTGCTTCGGCTCGGGCGACGCGTCGTCCTCGGGGGCGGGGGCGCGCTTTTTCGCGGGGGCGTCTGCGGGCTTCGTCGACTCGCCCTTCTTCAGCGAGCGCTCGACCATCTTCACGTCCTTCGAGGGGACGACCTGCACCTTGCCGCTCGCCAGCTTGATCGTGACGCCGCTCGTCGGATCGTCGTCGAGCACCTTGCCCGAGAGCACCTGACCCGATTTCAAGACCACCGTGTCCTCGCCCGCGGCGCGCGCGGGCAGCGCAGCGAGCGAGAGCGCGGTGAGCACGGTGAGAGCCGAGAGGGCACGCATGGTCCCGCGCACCCTATCGCAAACGCCCCCGCCTGGGCGGCTCTCGGCGACGGATCACCCGTCGCGCCCGCCCGGCTCATCCTCCTCGGCGTCGGCGAGCAGCCCGTACAGCGCCCGGCGCGTGTCGATGAGGATCTTCTTCGCCGCGGCCCGCTGCGCGCGCGTGCCCGCCTGGCCGACCTCGGCCGTCGCGGCCGCGACCTGGCCGAACAGCTCGCGCAGCTCCGTGAAGCCCGCCTGCCCGTCGCTCGCGGCCTCCCACGGCGGCGGCTCGCCCGCGCGGGCCTCGGCCTCGCGCCGCCCCTTCGCCGTCAGGTGGTAGACGCGCCCGCCCGCGCCGGCGTCTACGCGCACCAGGCCCTCGTCCTCCAGCTGCTGGAGCGCGGGGTACATCGACCCGGGGCTCGGGCGCCACGCGCCGTCGCTGCGCTCGCCGACCGCCTGCATCAGCTGGTAGCCGTTGCGCGGCTCCTCGGCGAGGAGCGCCAGGATCGCCGCGCGCACGTCGCCGGGGCGCGCCCGGCCCTCGCGACGGAAGAACGGAGGGCGCCCGAACGGTCCAAAGGGAGGCCCGCCTCCGCCGAAGGGGCCTCCCCCGCCGGGAGGACCGCCCGCGCGCCCGCGCCCCTGACCCTGACGTGCGGCGAACGCGACGTCACAGTCGCCGCGCTGGTGGTGGTGGTGGCGGATGAGGTGCCAGAAGAGCGCTGGGTTCATGGGGGATCGTCCTCTCGGTCGAGGGCGGCGACGCGCCGCCCGATCGATAGCTCGACGATATATCGTTCAAGCGACCCGTCAAGGGGAGGTGGGGAGGAGAAGCGCGCGAGCCCGGCCTGACGCGCCGGCGTCAGTGGCGGACGTGGAAATCGCCGAGATCGTCGTCCGGTGGCCTCTTCGGCGCGGGCATCGGGGGCTCATCGCTCCGCCTCGGCGCCGCGGACGGCGCGCGCCTTGGCGGGGCCCCCTGGCTGGCCGAGGGGACGGGCGCAGGCGGCGCAGGCGGCGCGCCGCTCGCCCCGGCGGACGCGCTGGTCGACGCGGACGTCACAGATGGAGCAGAGACGGCGGAGGGCGCCGCGCTCGGGCCGGTCGCCGCGGTGCCCTCGGGCGCGCGACGCCCGACAAGCACGCCCACGGCGAGCGCGAGCGACAGCGCGAGGAGCACCCCCGCGCCCGCGACGAGCCTCACGCCGCTCGCGCGCGCGTCACGCACCTGGCTCTGCGTCAGCGGCGGAGGCGCGGCGGACTGCCGCGCGGCGGAGGCGGGCGCAGGCGGCGCGACGGAGGGAGGCGGCGCGGGCGGCGGGACGGACGTGTGGCACCCCGCGACGGCGCTGCGGTCGCCGAACCCGAGCGTGCGGACCACGCGGTCGACGTGCACCTGCGCGTGCGGCGGCGCGAACGGCGCGAGGTCGACGGCGAGGTGCGCGACCGACGGGTACCGATCTCCCTCTGCCTTCTGCAGGCACCGCAGCACCACGCGCTCGAGCGCCTCGGGCACCTCCGGTCGCTGCGCGCGCAGCGGGTCGGGCGGCCTCGTGAACACCCGCGAGCACAGCTCGCCGAGCGTGTCGCCGTTGTACGGCACCCGCCCCGCCAGCAGCTCGTGCAGGACGATCCCGAGCGACCAGACGTCGGCGCGCGACGTGACGTGCTTCGACGAGCGCATCTGCTCGGGCGACATGTAGTAGGGCGTACCCAGCACCGCCGTCGTCTTCGTGAGGTTGCCTTGCAGGTCGGTGAGCGACTTCGACATGCCGAAGTCGACGACCTTCACGCACGGGCTGCCGTCGTGGCGCGCGGTCAAGAAGAGGTTCGCCGGCTTGACGTCGCGGTGCACGATCCCGAGCGCGTGCGCCTCGGCGAGGGCCTCGCACGCCTGCAGGACGAACTCGATCGCGAGCGGCAGCGGGATGGGGCTCCGCTCGCGGATGATCTGCGCGAGATCCTGGCCGTGCAGGCGCTCCATCACCATGAAGGTCGAGCCGTCCTCGAGCGCGCCGAAGTCGAGCACGCGCGCCGTGTGCTCGCCGCGCAGGCGGCTCGCCGCCTGGGCCTCGCGCTGGAGGCGGAGCCCCGCGTCGCCGGCGCGGGCCACCGTGGGGAGCAGGATCTTGATGGCCACGGGCTGCCGGAGCGCGAGGTGCGTCGCGGCCACGACCACGCCGAAGCCGCCCCGACCGAGCACGCCGTCGACCCGGTACTTTCCGGCGATCACCGCGCCGGGCGAGACGGGGACGGGATCATCGGCCCGGAGCATGGTGCGTCCTGTTCAGCTCCCGCGAGCGCGCTTGGTCACCCGAGCCGGCGCGAGGCTCACGCGCGCCGCACTCGCCAGACCCGGACCCATGCCCCACCCATATCTCACGGCTCTCGTCAGCGGAACCAGTCCCAGAACGATCGCGCGGGCCTGACCTCGGGCGACGCGGGCTGGGCGTCCTCGCGGCACCGGCAGCGCTCCGCGGGCGGGACGTCGCGGAGCACCTCCTCGACGTGCCGACCGCAGCCCGCGAACGTGGGCTTGTGGCAGCGATCACACTCGACTCGTCGGCACATTTCTCTCGCTCTCCTCGTTTGTGCGGCATGCCACGCGCCCGCGCGCCAGGCGATGACGCGCGTCAGAGAGCAGGCGACCGCCCGCCGCTGTTCGGTGTCGACGGCTGGCCAAGCTGGCGAGGCCGGCTCCGCCGCGACGAGGGTTCCGTCGACGTTCCGCTTCGAGAGGTGTCCAAGATTGCGAGCGAACCGGGCGAGGCCAGGGAGGCCGACGCAGGAATACCCGCAGTATTTCGAGGAGGCCGACCGACGCATCGCCCGGTGCAGCCGCAATCGTGGACGCCTCTTCAGACGAGGTCGAGCAGGCGCGCACGGAGCGACGCGAGCAGCGCGTCCGCCCGGTCGAGCCCGAGCTGCAGCGCGAGCTTCGCGAAGGCGACCTCGGAGCTCGGCGCGCTCGCCGCGGCCTTCGACGGGGCGGCCTTCGACGGGGCGGCCTTCGACGGGGTGCTCGGCTTCGAGGCCGGCACGCCAGCTCTCTTCGCCTGCTTGCGCGCGAGGTAGCGCACGCGCTGGACGTTGCTCTCGGAGGTGGTGAACCCTGCCTCCTTCGCCCGGGCGACGACCTGCTTCACGGGCAGATCGGCGGGGAGACCCTCGATGAACTTGGAAAGCTGCGATTTCGGACGTGCCATGGCGGGCGCTCCTAGCACGGACGGCGCGCGGATCGTCCGCTCGAGATCAACGTTCGGTCCGTCAGGTCGCGCCGCGCCCCGCGCTTCTCGGCGGCCCCCGGTTGCTGCATAGTGCGCGCGATCCGATGAAGACCCGGTTCGTCGAGAGGGCTCTGCTCGCGTCGCTGTGCGCCGCGGCGTCCGCGCGCGGGGCCGACCCGACGCCCGGCTACCCCGAGCCGGTCATCCACTGGGTCGTGCAGAAGGGTGAGACCTGCGAGACGATCGCGAAGGCCGTGTACGGCGCGCCGAAGCACGTCGCCCTGCTCGGCCGGTACACGCGGGTGCGCTGCGGCGGCGAGCTCGCCGAGGGCCAGACGCTGGTGATCCCCGCGTCGCCCACGTCGCTGCCCGACGCGCGGCTGCGCAGCATGAACCCCAACGTCGAGGGCAAGCCGCCCGGCGGCGGGTGGGCCGGGGTCTCCACCGGCGCGCCGCTCTACTCGCAGCACTCGGTGCAGACGAAGCAGACGGGCCGCGCGGACATCGAGTTCCTCGATCGCACGCGCATCTTCCTCGCGGACAACACGCTCGTCGTCATCTTCGGCACCGCGGCGCGGACGGCCGTGAAGAAGAACGTCGCGCCCTCGGTCGAGCTCGAGCAGGGCGAGGTCAAGGCGGGCCTCGCGGCGCTCCGCGGCGAGCCCGTCGGCGTCGCGATCAAGGGCGGCGGCAGCGTGAGCGCGGCCTCGAAGGACGCGGTCGTCGAGCGCAAGGGCGCGCGCACCACGGTCGCCGTGTTCGACGGCAAGGCGAAGGTCGAGAACGCCGGCAAGACCGTCGAGGTGCCGACCAACTTCGGCACGCGCTTCGTCGGCGCGAAGCCGCCGGATCCGCCGCGCCCGCTGCCGCCCGCGCCGACGTGGCACGCGGGCGAGCCGGAGCTGGTGCTCGCGATGGACGGCAAGGGCGCGCTGCGCGCGTCGTGGGGCGAGGTCACGGGCGCGAAGAGCTACCGCTTCGAGGTCTCGCGCGACGCGGACTTCCGCGATCTGCTCGCGCGCGAGGAGGTGACCGGCAAGGTCACGTCGTTCCGCGCGGAGGCCATCCCGCCGGGCTCGTACTGGGTGTCGGTGCGCGCCATCGACCAGGAGGACTTCCTCGGCGTCGCGGCGAAGCGGCGGTTCGACGTCGTGGCGGCGCGCGCCGCGCGTGGGCCCTTCACGCTCGGTGATCAGCGCGTCACGGTGAGTCGCTACACCGTGCTCGAGCTCGAGCCGCGCGCGGGGGACGAGCTCGCGATCGACGACGGCGCGTTCGGCCCCGCGCCGAAGCGCCTCGACCTCGGCGAGCGCCCGATCAGGCGGCTGCGGCTGCGGCGCGCCGGGGCGGCGACGCTCGAGCTCGCCGTCGACACCCAGCCGACCGAGGCCGCGGTCACCGCCGCGGCCGACCCCGCGTCGGCGCGCCTCAGGCTGGGCGCGACGCTCTCGGGGATCGACGCGCGCGACGTCCCGACCGCGGTGAAGCCGGTGTTCCGCGTGCGGCAGGCGGGGGCCGTGGCGGAGATCGCGGCGCGCGTCGACGGCCTCGCGCTGTCGGCGGAGGCGCCGCTGTCGGTCGACGCCGGCGAGGTGCGCGTCGATCTCGTCGACGGCGCGGGCTTCGTCCTCGGCACGACCGCGCCGTCCGTCGACCGCCCGTCCGGGCCTGCCGCGCCGGCGCTCGCCGTCCCGCGCGTGTTCCTCGTCGCGCCGCTCGTCTCGCTGTCGCCGCTCGACGACGCGCAGCCGCTCCTGCCGACGCCCCGCGACGCGGGCGCCGTCTCCGTGTCCGCGGGGCGCGTGGCCGGTGAGAGCGTCACCCAGGGCACGGCGCGCGCGAGCGGATCGCTCGGCCGCGTGGGGCTCGACGGCCGCGTGTCGACCGAGGCGCGATCGCAGGGCGGCGGCGCGTGGGCGGGCGCGTCGCTGCGCACCTACCGGCGCGGCCTCGCGGAGCTGGAGCACGGGCTCGGCCTGCGCGTGGGGCTGCCGATGTCGAGCGCGGGGCCGGCGGCGCGCGTCGAGCCCTCCACGACGCTCGCGGGAGTCGGCGGGAGGTGGACCTGGCTCGCCTCGGTCGGCGCGAGGCTGCGCGCCGAGGACACCGCGACGCGCGCGCCCACGCCTCGCGCCGCGGGGTTCTTGCTCGGGGGCGTCAGCTTCGATCCGGCGCCCGCGTTGCGCATCGGCGCGCTCGTCGACGCGGAGGTGCTCGGGGCGCGCACGGGCGCCTCGACGCGGGCGAGGGGCGGCGCACAGCTGGGCGTCGAGGCCGGCCGCGCGGTGTTCGTGGGCGCCTCGGCGCGCGTCTCGCCGTGGTCCGATCTCGGGCCGAGCCTCTCGGCGCAGCTCGCCCTCGGCCTGCGGAGCTTCTAGTGTCGGACGAGACGAAGCCGGCGCCCTTCGAGCGCGAGTCCGAGGTGTCGAGCCTCGGCGCGATGTCCCGCGCGCCGGGCGGGCTGCTCGAGGGCGTCATCGCGCGCAAGTACCGGATGACCAAGCTGCTCGGTCAGGGCGGGATGGGCGAGGTCTACCGCGCGCAGCACCTCACCCTCGGCATCGACGTCGCCGTCAAGGTGATGCACTCGCACGTCGCGGTGCAGAGCGAGTTCGCGCGGCGGTTCGCGCGTGAGGCGCGCGCCGTCAGCGTGCTCAACCACCCGAACATCGTGCGCGTGCTCGACTTCGGCGCCGACGACGGCCTGCCGTACATCGTGATGGAGTTCCTCCGCGGCGAGGCGCTGCAGGATCGCATCGAGCGCGAGCCCGGGCCGCTGCCGCTCGCGGAGGTGCGCGACGTGATGACCGCCGCGCTCGCCGCCCTCGACCTCGCGCACGAGGCAGGCGTCGTGCACCGCGATCTGAAGCCCGACAACATCTTCCTCGCGGAGGAGGGCGGGCGCACCGTGCCGAAGCTCGTCGACTTCGGCCTCGCGCACGTCGACGACCGCGTCGACGCGGGCCCCGCGCTGACCAAGACCGAGATGATCGCCGGCACGCCCGACTACATGAGCCCCGAGCAGTGCCGCAGCCTGCGCGTGGGGCCGTCGAGCGATCTGTACGCGATGGGCTGCGTCCTCACGACGCTGCTGCAGCGGCGCCCGCCGTTCGAGGGGCAGTCCACGATCGATCTCATCACGAAGCACATGTTCTCGCCCGTGCCGCCGCTCGCCCGCCCCGACGGCGCCGAGCCCGTCCCGGAGGCGCTCGAGCGGCTGCGCCTCGACCTGCTCGCGAAGGATCCGGCCGACCGCCCCACGACGGCGGCCGAGACCAGCCGTCGCCTCGTCGAGGCGCTCGATCCTTCGTCGCTCGCGCGGCGCATGGAGGGCCGCGACGACCGAGCGCCGCACGACCGCGCGGCGAGGGTGGCGTTCGAGCCGGCCGCGCGCGCGCCCGCGAAGACGGAGGGCGGCCGCGTGGGCGTCGTCACCGCGTCGTCGACGCGCGCGCTCGGCGACGCGCACCAGCAGGGCCTCGCCATGCAGGGGATCACGCTCGAGCCGGCGACGCCGTCGAGCGAGGTCGTCGTCATCGACGCGGGCGCGGATCTCGAGGCCGCCCGCGCGGCGCTCGGCGCGCGCGCCCCCGGCCAGCGCGCGCTCGTGTGCCTGTCGGGCCTCGACGTCGAGCGGATGAACCAGCTGATCGCCGCGGGCGCCGCCGACGCGCTGGGGGCCCCGGTCGCGGTCGACGCGCTCGTGAAGAAGCTCTCCCGCCTCCTGCGACGCAAGCGCTGACCGAACGCTCGTTCGGCGTCAGGACGTCGGGAGGCGCTGCTCGTCGGCGGTCTCTCGGCGGCCCTCGCGACGCCGAGGAGCGTCGCGTGTCGCACGGCTCGCGTCAGCGACGCCTGCGGCGCCGCCCCCCCCGCGAGGCCCAGGAGCGCGACGAGCGCCCCGAGTCCGCCGGCGCTCGACGAGCTTCGCGGCACCTCGCACCCGCACCCGCCGCTGTCACTCTCGGCGGGCGCGGTGGGGGCGGGCGCAGCGCCCGCGGTGCCGGTCCAACCGCCAGCGGAGACAGGGGTGCCGCCGCTGCCTGCCGCGGTCGCGGCGCCCGCCCCACCCGCGCCGGCGCTCCCGCCCGCGCCGCCCTTCTTGCACTCGGTGCTCTGGCATGTGAACCCGCCCGCGAGATCGCACTCGGCGTTCGTCGAGCACTTGGTGTTGCACTTGTTGCCCGTGCAGCTGTACCCGGCAGGGCACTTGTTGACCTGGCCCGACGTCGTCTTCTCCTCGGTCGCGCTCGCGCACGTCGTCACCGCGGCTCCGCACTGGCCGGTGACCTTGTCGCACTGTGAGCCTGGTGCGCAGTCGGCGTCGCCCGCGCAGGTCTTCTTGCAGGTGTTCGTCGCGGCGTCGCAGAGAAACGCGTCGCACGAGATCGACGTCGTCTGGCAGGTGCCCTGCCCGTCGCAGCTGCCCGACTGCTGGGTGTTGCCCGTGCAGGTCGGGGTGCCGCACTTCTCGCCCGCGGGGCGCGCCGCCCGGCACTCACCACCCGGCCCGCAGAGCCCGTCGCCCTTGCACGCGTCGGCAGACTTCTCGCAGGCGCTCCTCGGATCCGTCCCATCCTTCGCGTCGCCGCACTTGCCGTCGATGCCGGACTGGTTGGCGTTGCCGTTGCACGACCGACAGGCGCCGGCGCACTCGCTCTCGCAGCAGACCCCGTCGACGCAGAAGCCCGAGTCACAGTCGCCGCCCTTCTTGCACGCGACGCCGGTGTCGAGCTTGGAGACACAGGCGCCCAGCTTGCCGCAGAAGTACCCGACCCGGCACTCGGCGTCGCCCGTGCAGCTGGTCGCGCAGGTGCTGGCCGCGCAGACATGACCGTTGGCGCAGGTGACGGGGGTCTGGACGGTGGTGCACGCGCCGGAGCCGTCGCACACCTGGCCCTGCACGGACGCGCCGACGCAGGTGGTCGCACCGCACGCGGTGCCCCGCGGCGCGGCCTTCGCGCACGCCCCCGCGCCGTCGCACGCGCCCGTCGCGCCGCACGCGGTGGTGCCGGGCTCGCACTCGTCATCGGGCTCCTTGCTGGCGGGGACGGGCGTGCACGCGCCGTCGGGTTGACCCGTCTTCGCCTCGACACAAGCCTCACACTCTCCCGCGCAGGGCTTGTTGCAGCAGACGCCGTCGGCACAGGACCCGGAGGTGCAGCCTGCGCCGGTCGTGCAGGGCTTGCCGACCGCGTCAGCGTACTTCTGGCAGGCGCCCGCGCCGTCGCAGAGGCCGTTGTTCGCGCCGGAGGGGACGCCGTCGTCCTCGCATTCGTCGTCGGGATCGGTTCCGGCAAGAACAGGGGCGCAGGTGCCGTCGGGCTGGCCTGTTCTCGCGGAGTTGCACGCCTCGCATGGACCATCGCAAGCGGAGTTGCAGCAGACACCGTCGACGGACTGCGTGGTTGCGCCGCAGTACAACTCCGCGCTCGCGAGGTAGCTCTGCCCGTGGCCGCCGACAACGAGCACCGTGCCGTCCGGGAGCACGCTCGCGGTGTGGAGACGGCGCGCGGTGACCAGCGTGCTTGCCGCGCTGAACCCGTCTCCCGACCACTTCTCCGCGCTCGCGAGGTAGTTGCTCTGCCCGTAGCCGCCGACAACGAGCACCGTGCCGTCCGGGAGCACGCTCGCGGTGTGGGCGAAGCGAGGGGTGACCAGCGTGCCCGCGCTCAACCCGTCTCCCGACCACTCCTCCGCGCTCGCGACGAAGCCGCACTCCCCGAAGCCGCCGACGACGAGCACCGTGCCGTCCGGAAGCACGCTCGCGGTGTGCGCATAGCGCGCGGTGGCCAGGGTGCCCGCCGCGCTGAACCCGCCTCCCGACCACTTCTCTGCGCTCGCGAGGCTGCCGACTTGCCCGTAGCCGCCGACGACGAGGACCGTACCGTCCGAGAGCACGCTCGCGGTGTGCTGATGGCGCGCGTTGGTCAGGGTGCCCGCCGCGCTGAACCCGCCTCCCGACCCTCCCGACCACCTCTCCGCGCTCGCGAGAACGCCGCCTTGTCCGTAGCCGTCGACGACGAGGACCGTGCCGTCCGTGAGCACGCTCGCGGTGTGCGCGGCGCGCGCGGTGGCCAGGCTCCCCGTCGTGACCCACCCCGGATCGACCAGCACCGGATACACCCG